>CAMPIP010000022.1 GCA_946886425.1 uncultured Actinomycetes bacterium | reverse complement strand
AACCAGGGCGCGGTCGGCCTCGCCGCGGTCGACGGCGAGGATCGCGTCGTGGATCGAGTCCGTCCGCAGCGGCTCGAACTCGCCGCTGGCCGCCTCGCGCAGGGCGTCCTCGGTGAAGGTGCCGGCCGGGCCGAGGTAGGCGATCCGCGGCGCGCTCATGGCCACCCCATCGCCGACTATTCGAAGACGACCGTGTAGGTGGCTTCGTTGTTTTCGGAGACCTGCTCGCCGGGCACCGTGTCGACCTTGATCTCCAGCGTCGTTTCGCCTTGCGGCGTCGGCGTCAGCGGGATCGTCGCGACCCCGGTTTCGCCGGCTTCGATCGAGCTGATGCTGCCTTCCACGGTGTTGCCGCCGGCGGTGACCGAGACGCCGATGTCGTTCTCGGTCGATTCGCCCTGGTTCTGGACTTCGACTTCGACTTCCGGCGCTTCTTCGGCGGAGACGCCGACCGCTTCTTCGCCCAGTTCGGTGCCGCTGACGCTGACCCCGACCAGGCCCAGGCCGTGTACGCCGGAGACTTCGCCGCCGGTCGAGCCGCTGACGCTGCCCAGCGCCGAGCTGACGGTGCTTTCGTCGAGCCACTTGGTGCCGCCGGGGACGAAGACGCTCTTCGGCACGTTGCTGTCGCCGACCCCCTTGCTTTCCAGCACGTGGTTGATTTCCGGCCGCACCACCGCCGCGTAGACCGTGTCCGCGGCGAGCAGAGTCTGCATCTGCTTGGTGATGATCGCCGTCGCTTTCGCGGAGCCGGCATCACCGAGCGCCGTGCTGATCTGTTCGGAGATCTCGTCCATGGCGCTGGCTCGCAGCTCGTAGACCAGTTCCAGCGCCTTCTGGGGGCTCGACATGTCGCCCGGGGCGCCGAGGTCGTCGATCCGGGTCCGGTAGTTGTCCATGGCGCTGCGGTCGGCGTTGACCTCGGCGACGAACTCGGTCACCGAGAGCGTTCCGGGGTCTTCGAGCTTGCCGAAGAAGCCCTTGCTGGTCTGGTTGGTCTCTTCGAGGATCTGGGTGACGTTGCGGGCGTAATCGCTGAGCTCGCGGTTGGCGCGGGCGTCGAGGCAACCCTTGACGCCGAGCACGAGCAGGATCAGCACGACCAGCCCGCCGCCGAGGGCGAGTCCACGCCGGAGCATGATCTGCTGGCGCTGTGGGCGGCGGGGAGGCCGCGAGCTACGTCGCGTCCGGGGTGCGGTCGAATCCTCCAAGTAGCAGGGAGTATGTCGAAGGAGCAAGCGGATTCGCGGCGAACCCCGGAAGTGCAGTGGTCGGCTCGCTTGTCCTCAATCGCTTTCTGATCGAGCGCCGCATCGGCAGCGGCGGCTTCGGCGTGGTCTACGAGGCCTGGGATGGACGCCTGGAGAGGCCCGTCGCGGTCAAGGCGATCGAGCAGCGCGGCGAGGCCGGGCGGCGGGTCCTGCGCGAGGCGCAGGCGGCTGCCCGGCTCAACCATCCGGGCATCGTCACCCTCTACGAGATGGGCGAGGAGGACGGCAACGCCCTGCTCGTCACCGAGCTGGTCGAGGGCACGACGCTGGAGCGGCTCGACGCCGCCGGCGAGCTCTCCGACCGCGAGATCGGCGAGATCGGCGCCGACCTCTGCGAGGCGCTCGACCACGCCCACTCGCGCGGGGTGGTCCACCGCGACATCAAGCCCCAGAACGTCCAGGTCACCGAAGGGGAGCCGCGCGCCAAGCTGATGGACTTCGGCGTCGCCCACCTCGCCGACGACGCGCCCCTGACCGCGGTCGGCGACGTCGTCGGCACCCTCGCCTACATGTCGCCCGAGCAGGCCGAGGGCCGGGAGGCCGGCCCCGCGGCCGACGTCTACTCGCTGGCGCTGATGCTCTACGAGTGCTGGAGCGGCGAGAACCCGAACCGCCGCGCCACCCCGGCCGCCACCGCCCGGGCGATCGGCAGCCGGCCACGCTCCCTGCGCCGCCTCCGTCCCGACCTGCCGCGGGAGCTGACCGACGCGGTCGACGCCTGCCTGGCGGCGCGCCCGCAGCACCGCCCTTCCCTGGAGGATCTCGGCACGACGATCGAGGATTCGCTCGACCAGCTGCCCGACGATCGCGAGGAGAAGGCCCGGCACCTGCTGCCGCGGCTGGGGGCGATCGCCATCGCCGCCGTCCTCGGGCTCTGGCTCGTGGCCGGCCACGGCGCCCTTCTTCCGTAGGATTTCCAACCGGTCCTCCGCGCCTCGGAGACCGGTCCAACCCCCGCAAAGGAGAGAACGATCGGCCTTCTACGCAACCTCGAGTCCCGCATCGAAGGCCTCGTCGAGGGAGTCTTCAGCCGCGCCTTCAGCTCCGAGGTGCAGCCGGTCGAACTGGCCCGCAAGCTGGCCAAGGAAATGGACGCCCACAAGACCGCCTCGGTGCAGCGCGTCTACGTGCCCAACGAGTACACGGTCTACCTCGGCAAACAGGACCGGGCGAAGCTGGAGGGCTACGAGCGCTCGCTGGAGCAGGAGCTGTCCGGCTACCTGCTCGAGCACGCCCGCCGCCGCGGCTACGACCTCCTGACCCGGCCCGCCGTCGACTTCGCAACCGACGAGCGGCTGCGGCTGGGCGAGTTCGGGATCCAGGCGCGGCTGGTGAAGCCGCCGGCCCACGAGGGGGAGAGCCCGCAGCAGGGCGAGGAAGGGCACACGATGGTCTACTCGGCGGTGCGCGAGCGCGATCGCGGCCGCCCGAAACACCCCGAGGAGGCGGTCACGGCGCTGGTCTCGACCCGGGCCGTGGTCGCGCTCGGCGACCGCCGCTACGTGCTCGACGGGCCGCGGGCGACGATCGGCCGCTCGAAGTCGGTGGAGTGCGTGCTGTCGGACCCGAACGTCTCCCGGCGCCACGCCGAGCTGCGGCGCTCGGAGTCCGGCGACTGGCAGATCGCCGACCTCGGATCGACCAACGGCATCAAGGTGAACGGCCGCCGCGTCGCCTCGACCCGGCTCAACCCGGGCGACGAGGTGACGATCGGCACGACCACCTTCCGGTTCGACATCGAGCAGTGACGGCCGCTGGCCGTAAGGTGCGCGGGACGTGGACTACGACCCCATCTCAGTAGCCCTCAAGTTCGGCTTCCTGGCCGTCCTCTATCTGTTCCTGCTCGTGATCGCGCGCGGCGCCATGAAGGACCTGCGGGGGACGGTCTCGCCGGCCCCCGACGCGACCGGTTTTCACGCCCCCGCGGCGTTTGCCGAGGCGCCCCGGGCGGTCGATGCCTGGCTGGTCGCCGAGCGCGGCGGCGGCCTCCGCCGCGACGAACGCTTCGACCTGATCGGCGGCCTCTCGATCGGCCGCTCCAAGGAGTCCGACGTGCAGATCGAGGACCGCTACTCCTCGGGACTGCACGCCCGGGTCTTCTCGCGCGAAGGGCGTTTCTTCGTCGAGGACATGAGCTCTACCAACGGCACGTTGCTGAACGGGGCGGAGCTGGTCGGCGAGGCGGAGCTGATCGACGGCGACACGATCCAGATCGGCGACACCGAGTTCCGCTTCGAGGCGGGGGGGACCTGATGCTGCGGATCGAGGACGCGGCCTACCGGACCGACACCGGTCGCCAGCGCAACGCCAACGAGGACTCGTTCTACACGCGGCCGCCGCTGTTCGTGGTCGCCGACGGGATGGGCGGCGCCCAGGCCGGCGAGGTCGCCTCGAAAACCGCCGCCGAGACCTTCCAGGGGGAGCTGGCGCAGGGCTCGCCGGAGAACGCGCTGGGCAAGACGATCGAAGCCGCCAACCGGCGGGTCCACGAGCTCGCCCTCTCCGACCCCTCGCTGGCGGGGATGGGGACGACGGTGACCGCGGCGATCGTCGACCCCGAGGCCGAAGAGGTGGCGATCGGCCACGTCGGCGACAGCCGCGCCTACCGGCTGCGCGGCGCCAAGCTCGAACAGCTGACCCGCGACCACTCGCTGGTCGAGGAGATGCGGCGCAAGGGCCAGCTGACCGACGCCCAGGCCGAGGACCATCCCCAGCGCTCGATCATCACCCGCGCCCTCGGTCCCGAGCCGGAGGTCGAGGTCGATCTGCAGACGGTGTCGGCGAAGCCGGGCGACGTCTTCCTGATCTGCTCCGACGGGCTGACGACGATGCTGGACGACGAGCACGTGGCGCGCCTGCTGATGCGGGCGACGACGATGGACGCGGCGGTGCGGGCGCTGGTCGACGAAGCCAACCGGGCCGGCGGCCGCGACAACATCACCGTCGTCGCCTTCAAGCTGGAGGACGTGGCGGCGCCCGCCAAGGGCAACCCGGAGGGGGCGACGCTGATCGGCGACAGCGCCGAGGCGGCCGGCCTGACCGCAACCGAGGTGCGCCGCCGGGCCGCCGCCGAGGCGGCCCGGCGGCGCCGCGAGGACCTTGCCGGCAAGCCCAGGCACGCGCGCCTGCGCGCCTTCGCCAAGGTCGCCGCGGTGCTGCTGGTGGTCGGGGCCGTCGCCCTCGGCGCCTGGTACGGGGCCCGCCAGGTCTGGTTCCTCGGCACCGACGCCGCCGGCCGCGTCGCCCTCTACCGCGGCCTGCCCTACGAGCTGCCGTTCGGGATCAAGCTCTACAGCGAGCACTTCGCCAGCCCGATCCAGACCGGGGCGCTCCCGGCCCGCCGGCGCGACGCGGTCACCGGCCACGACCTGCGCTCGCGCGAGGACGCCGTCTCCCTGATCGAAGACATCCAGAAGAGCCAGGGGGTCCCTTGAGGTCGGCCCGGAACCGGGAGCTCTTCGCCCTGGTTCCCGTCGCCATCCTCCTCACCGCCGGCTTCGCCGCCGTCTTCGCCCAGGAGAGCGCCCGGCTCGGCAACCTCAGCCTCATCTACGGGGCGTACTTCTTCGCCGCCTGCCTCGCCACCCACGTCTTCCTGCGCTTCCGGCTCCCCAACGCCGACCCCTACCTGTTCCCGTTGATGGCGCTGCTGACCGCCTTCGGGCTGGTGATGATCTACCGGATCAACGAGGACCTGGCCCGCGACCAGGCCAACTGGTTCCTGCTCGGCCTCGTCCTCTTCGCGGTGACGGTCCAGTTCCTGCGCGATTACGAGGTGCTGGAGCGCTACCGGTACACGATCGCCGCGATCGGCCTGCTGCTGCTGCTGGCGCCGCGGCTGCCGGGGATCGGCCAGCAGGTCAACGGCGCCTACCTGGGGGTGAAGATCGGCCCGCTCGCCTTCCAGCCGGCCGAGTTCTCGAAGATCGCGATCGTCGTCTTCCTGGCCAGCTACCTGCGCGAGCACCGTGAGGTGCTGATCGTCGGGGCGCGTCGGGTGCTGGGGGTGACGCTGCCGCCGCTCAAGCACTTCGGGCCGATGCTGGTCGTCTGGGGCGCCTCGATGTTCATGCTCGTCTTCATCCGCGACCTCGGCAGCTCGCTGATGTTCTTCGCCGCCTTCCTGGCGCTGCTCTACGTGGCGACCGGGCGCTTCTCGTTCGTGGTGATCGGGATGGCGATGTTCCTGGTCGGCGCCTGGTTCTTCGCCAGCACGGTCCCGCACGTCCACGACCGGATCGAAATCTGGCTCAACCCCTATAACGACCCGTCCAACACCGGGTACCAGATCCTCCAGTCGATCTTCGCCCAGGCCGATGGCGGGCTGTTCGGGAAGGGGTTCGGGCAGTCGCTGATCACGATCCCCGGCACCGACAACGCGCTCTTGCCGGCGGCCCAGACCGACACGATCTACTCGCTGATCGTCAACGAGACCGGCCTGTTCGGCGCCTGCGGGGTGATCCTCACCTACCTGCTGATCACCGCCCGGGGCTTCAAGGTGGCGCTGCTGGCCAGCGACGGCTTCTCGAAGCTGCTGGCGACCGGTCTGACCGCGGTCTTCGCGATCCAGGCCTTCGTGATCATCGGCGGCGTCACTCGGGTGATCCCGCTGACCGGCGTCACGCTCCCCTTCATCAGCTACGGCGGCAGCTCGATCGTCGCCAACTTCGTGCTGCTGGCGTTGCTGCTGCTGATCTCCGACCGGGCCCGCCGTGAGGCGGCCCAGCCGGGCGGCCGCGCCCTGGCGTTGGGGCAGGCATGAACCGCCAGATCGTCAAATTGTTCGGCTTCATCGTCGTCCTCTTCGGGGTTCTGGTCGGCTTCACGTCCTACTGGGCGGTCTTCGACGCCAAGGCCCTGAAGGAAAAGGAAGCGAACAAGCGGCCGCTGCTGGAGCAGCAGCAGATCCGCCGTGGCCGCATCCTCGCCGCCGACGGCACCGTGATCGCCAAGTCGGTGGCGAAGGGGAAGGGCGACGCCAAGCGCTACGTGCGCCGCTACCCCGAGGGGTCGCTCTTCGGCCACCCGATCGGCTACAGCTTCGTCCGCGAGGGCGACACCGAGTTCGAGCAGTTCCACAACGCCGAGCTGGTCGGCGAAGGATCGGAGTTCAGCTCGATCCTCGACGAGCTGACCGGGAAGACGCAGGAAGGCAACGACGTCGTCACCAACCTCGACCCGGTCGCCCAGCGGACCGCCCTGGAAGACCTCGAAGCGGTTGGGTTCGGCGCCGTCGTCGCGATCGAGCCGAGCACCGGCGAGGTCAAGGTGATGGCCTCGAACAAGTCCTTCAACCCGAACGCGATCCCGTTCCGGCTCTCGAAGATGAACAACAACCTGATCGAAACGCCGCTGCTGAACCGGGCGACCCAGGGCCTCTACCCGCCCGGCTCGACCTTCAAGGTGGTGACCGCCGCGGCGGGTCTGGAGAGCGGCACGATCGGCCCGGAAACGACGATCGACGCGCCCGGCACGCTCGAGGTCGAAGGGCAGCCGCTCAACAACGACTTCAGCGAGGACTTCGGCCCGATCGCCCTCGACACCGCCCTGACCAACTCGGTCAACACCTGGTTCGGCCAGCTCGGCCAGCAGCTCGGCCAGGACCAGCTGTTCGAGACGATGGAAAAGTTCGGCTTCGGCTCGACGCCGGCGATCGACCTGCCCGACGACGAGGTCTACCGCAGCGGCATCTACGAAGACAACCGGGTGCAGGGCCGCAACGAGCCGGTCGACCTGGCCCGCGTCGCGATCGGCCAGGAGCGCCTGCTCGCGACGCCGCTGCAGATCGCCCTGGTCGCGGCGGCGATCGCCAACGGGGGCAAGCTGATGAAGCCGCAGATCTGGAACCGGGTCGTCGACCCCGACGGCCGCGTCACCGACCGCCTCGACCCCTCCGAGTACAGCCAGCCGGTCAGCGCCGATACGGCGGCGGAGCTGACCACGGCGATGGAAGGGGTGGTGAGCGAAGGCACCGGGGCCAACGCGGCGATCCCCGGCGTCTCGGTGGCCGGCAAGACCGGCACCGCGGAAACGCCCGGCAACAAGGCCTGCGGTGGCGGCATCGACGAGAACCAGGCCTGGTTCATGGGATTCGCCCCGGCCGACGATCCCCGGATCGCGATCGCGGCCTCGGTCGAGTGCACCGAACAGTTCGGCAACGACGTGGCGGCACCGATCTTCCGCGACGTCGCGGAAGCGATCTTGAACGGCGAATGAGCAGACAGGAGGCGTGAGTGGCTGAGGTGAGCGAGGGGAGCGTCGTCGACGGTCGTTACCGGGTGCTGCGCCGGCTCGGCAGCGGCGGCATGGCCGACGTCTGGCTGGCCGAGGACTCCCACCTGCAGCGGCAGGTGGCGCTGAAGGTCCTCCACAAGCAGTTCGCCCAGGACCGCGAGTTCGTCGAGCGTTTCCGCCGCGAGGCCGAAGCGGCGGCGGGGCTGCAGCACCCCAACGTCGTCTCGGTCTTCGATCGCGGCGAGGTCGAGGGCACCTACTTCATCGCCATGCAGTTCGTGGAGGGGGCGACGCTGAAGCAGCTGATCGAGCGCGGCCTCAGCCCCGACGAAGCTGTGCCGTTGATCCGCCAGGTCCTCGAGGCGGCCCGCTTCGCGCACAAACGCGGCATCGTCCACCGCGACCTCAAGCCCCAGAACGTGATCGTCGACGCCGAGGGCAAGGCGGTGGTGACGGACTTCGGGATCGCCCGCGCCGGCATCTCGGAGATCACCCAGACCGGTTCGGTGATGGGGACGCCTCACTACCTCTCGCCCGAGCAGGCCCAGGGGATGGAGGTGACCGCGGTCTCCGACCTCTACTCGGTCGGGGTGATCCTCTACGAGTCGCTGACCGGCCGGGTCCCGTTCGAGGCCGAGAGCGCCGTCGCCGTGGCGATGAAGCAGGTTTCGCAAACGCCGCAGCGGCCCAGCTCGATCAACCCCGCGGTCTGGCCGTCGCTCGACGCGGCGACGATGCGGGCCCTGGAGAAGGATCCCGGCGAGCGCTTCCAGAGCGCCGACGCCTTCATCGCCGCTCTCGACGCGGCGATGAAGGACCGCGGCCAGGGCGACGGCAGCACCGCCGCCTTCGCGCCGCTGCCGCCGGTGGTGGCCGTCCCGGAGGAGCCGGTCGAGGAGGGGGAGGACCCCGAGGAGGAGCGGCGGCGGCGAAAGCTGCGCTGGATCCTGGCGATCGTCGCGGCGATCCTGATCGGGGCGCTGCTGGGCCTGCTGCTCACCCGCGACACGACCACCAACGTCCCAGCCGTCACCGGCAACCAGCTGAACGTCGCGATCACCCTCCTCCAGCAGGACGGCTTCTCGGTTGGCGACATCGACCGGGTCGAGCGCGAAGCGGCGGTCAACACGGTCCTCGAGCAGGACCCGGCCGCCTCGCCGCCCTCCGATCAGGCCGAGGAAGAGTGCGCTTTCCTGACGCTCTTCTGCTCGAAGCCGAAGGTGAACCTGACCGTCAGCTCGGGCCCCGGTAGCGGCAAGGTCCCCTCGACGTCCGGGTTGAGCCAGGATGAGGCTGAAGAACGGCTCGAAGATGCCGGCTTCGAAGCAAAGGTCGAGACCTCCAACTCGGCCTCGGTCGAAGAAGGCCTGGTGATCCACTCCGAACCCTCCGGCGGCAGCACCGCCACCAATGGTTCGACGGTGACCCTGGTCGTCTCCTCCGGCCCGAGGCTGGTCAAGGTGCCGGTGCTGGTCGGCACCCAGCGCGGCGCCGCGGTCGAACAAATCCGCGGCCGCGGTCTCGAAGCCAGCGTCGGCGAAGAGGAAAGCGCCCGGCCCGCCGGCGAGGTGATCCGCCAGTCGCCCTCAGCCGGCCAGGAGGTCGAACGCGGCTCGTCGGTATCGATCGTCGTCTCCGCCGGCGAAGAACAGGCGAGGGCGCCGAACGTGATCGGCCAGCTGCGCTCCCAGGCGGTGGAACGGGTGCGGGCCGCCGGGCTGACCCCGCTGGTCGAAGAAGAAGAGACCGAAGTGGAAAGCCAGGTCGGCCGCGTCCTCGACCAGTTCCCGCCGCCGGGGTCCGAACTCGAAGACCGGGCCGAGGTGACGATCGTGGTCGGCAAGCGGGCGCCGAGCACCGTCCCGACCCCCGAAGAAGAAGGCGAACCGTGAGGGTCGCGGTCCTCGCCGGCGGGCGCTCCTCCGAGCACGACGTCTCGCTGCGTTCGGGAACGGCGGTGGCGCGTGGCCTGCGCGCCGCCGGCCACGAGGCGATCGAGGTGACGATCTCGCGCGAGGGGCGCTGGAGCGTCTCCGGCGGTCCCGTGGCGCTGACCCCGGGGGCCGGCCTGCTCGACGCCGACGCGGTCTTCCCGGCCCTGCACGGGCCGTTCGGCGAGGACGGCAGCGTCCAGGGCCTGCTCGAGTGGCTCGACGTCCCCTACGTCGGCTCCGACGTGCTCGCCTCGGCGATCTGCATGGACAAGTTGACCCTGAAGCGCCTCTTCGCCAGCCACGGCGTTCCCCAGGTCGACTTCGTCGCCGTCGAGGGCAGCGACTGGTGGGGGCGCTGCGAGGAGCTGGGGCTGCCGCTCTGGGTGAAGCCCTCGCGGCTTGGCTCCAGCGTCGGGATCACCCGTGTCGCCGACCTTGCCGACCTCGACGCCGCGGTCGAGCTGGCCCTGCGCCACGACCCCCGGGTGATCGTCGAGGCCGCCGCCGACGGCCGCGAGGTCGAGTGCTCGGTGCTCGGCAACGAGGACCCGCAGGCCTCGCTGCCGGGCGAGATCATCACCCACGCGGATTGGTACGACTTCGAGGCCAAGTACACCGAGGGCGGCATGGAGCTGCGCGTCCCGGCACCCCTCGAGGAGGCGCTGACCGGCAAGGTCCGCGCCCTCGCCGTCGAGGTCTTCAAGCTCGCCGGCTGCTCGGGCCTGGCCCGCTGCGACTTCTTCGTCGGCCCCGGCGACGAGGTCCTCGTCAACGAGATCAACACCATGCCCGGCTTCACCGACACCAGCGTCTACGCCAAGCTCTTCGAGGCCACCGGCATCCCCTACGCCGAGCTCTGCGACCGCCTCGTCAAGCTCGCCGCCGAGCGCCACCGCCGCGAACGCGCCTACGAGTTCTAGATCAAGAGTACAAATTAGAGGCGAAAGCCGCCTGTAACTTGTACTCTTGATGTATGTCGCCCCTTGGTCCAGCCCAGGTCGCCGAGCTTTTTCACATCGCCTTCCTCGAGGTACTCACGAAGCGCCTCGATCCGAGCCGCTTCGTGCTGAAGGGAGGCGCCAACCTGCGCTTCTTCTTCGGCAGCGTCAGGTTCTCGGAGGACATCGACATCGACATCACCGGTGTTCCCGAGTGGCGTCTCGCCGAAAAGGTCGATGACATCCTCGCGTCAGCGCCGATGGCGGCTCTTCTGCGTGCCGCCGATCTCGGCGTCGTCGAGTCCTCCCACCCGAAGGGGACCGAGACCACGCAGCGGTGGAAGGTGGCCGTCGGGGCCCCCGGGCAGCCCCGGCCGATTCGGACGAAGATCGAGTTCAGCTACCGCAACGGCGACGACAGGTTCCTCCTCGAGCCCATCGCCAGCGAGATCGTCGAGCCGTATGCGCTGCGGCCGCCGAGCGTTCAGCACTACGTCGGCGGGGCCCCGGTCGAGCAGAAGGTCGCGGCGCTCGCGGATCGCTCCGAGACGCAGGCCCGCGACGTTTTCGACCTGGATCTCCTGCTGCGCCGGCAGCCTCTGGCGGCAGGAGCGCTCGAGCGGACGTTGCTGGCTCGCGCCGTCGACCGGGCTCTGGAGCTTCCCTTCGCGGCCTTCCGGGATCAGGTGCTCCCGTTTCTCGACCCCGACGTCACCGAGCTGTATGCCGGCGAAGAGAGCTGGCTTCAGATGCAAACTTTCGTCGCCGGGAAGCTGGAGGAAGCGAGGTGAGGGCGCTGGCCGCATATGGCGACCTGCGAGCGATGGGCCCACCCGTGGTGACGACGCGCGAGGCGGCGGCGCGATGGGGGACCACTCAGGGCACTGCGGGCAGACGGCTCCGGGCCATGGAGGACGCCGCGCTCCTGCGCCGGCTGCGACGGGGCCTCTGGGCGCTGGATCCCGACCTCGCGCCGTTCGCGATCGCCCCGTACCTGACCGCCCCGTTTCCGGCCTATGTCTCGCTGTGGTCCGCGCTTGCCGCCCACGAGATGATCGAGCAGATCCCAAGGCAGGTGTCCGTCGCGTCGCTGGACCGTTCGCGCCGGATCGCCACCGCGGTCGGTGTCTACGACGTGCACCATCTCTCCCCCGATCTATTCGGGGGCTACCGCGGCTCCGCCGAGAGCGGCTACCTGGCGTCCCCGGAGAAGGCCCTCTTCGACACTGTCTACGTGCGCGCGGCCGCTGGGAGCAGCGCTTTCTTCACCGAGCTCGAGCTTCCCGCCGGCTTCGCCCGCGAGCGGCTCGAGCAATGGATCGACCGGATCGCGAGCGCCCGCCTGCGGACGCTGGTCTCGCGGCGCCTTGGCGAGACCCTCCGCCAAGCCGGCGCTATTCGATCAGCTTGACGTCGCTGATCTCGACCTGGTAGCGGCCTTCCTGGTCGTTGGAGGGGGCCGCCTTGTTGAACCAGATCAGGAAGTACTTGGAGGGGGTGGTGACGTTGAGGGAGACCTCTTCGACGCTGCTGGCGCCGCTGACGGCGCCGACCGGTTCGCCCCATTCGGAGAGTTCTTCGGGGGGGCCGGAGGCGGCGGCGTAGATCTGGGCATCCCAGCCTGGGGTGCCGGTGCGGATGTCCATCGCCTTCGGTTTCGCTGGCGACTTGGTGGTGACGTAAAGGCCGACGCCGGGGTCGGGGCCTTCCTTGGTGCCGGCGAACAGCTCGTCGTCGTAGTGCTCGGTGCTCCAGGCGGTCCCGGTCGGGTTGCCGTCGACCGTGAAGCCCGTCGTTTCGGGGTCCTCTTCGCCATCGCCCTGGGGGTCGTAGTCGGTCGCCGAGGCGATCGTCACCTTGCTGCCCTTGCCCTTCAGTGCCCCGCCGCCCCCGCCCCCGCTGCTGATCAGCAACACGGCGGCGATCGCCCCGCCGGCGACGAGGACGAGCAGCGCCACTTTTGCCCAGGAGAGGCGAGCGCGGGTCGTGAGCTTGCGCTTCGGCGGCGGCACCGCTTCGAGGACGCTGGTCGCCTCGCCGGTCGTCGTGCCCGCCCGGGCCGCCTCGACCTCGAGCGCGGTGGAGAGGTCGTCGATCATCTCGCCGACGCTCTGGTAGCGCTCCGCTGACTCCTTCGCGGTCGCCCGCTCGACCACCAGCGCCGCCGCCGCGGAGACCTCGGGCCGGCGCTGCTGCACGTCGGGCAGCTCTTCGTTGACGTGTTTCATCGCCACCCCGACCTGGCTGTCCGCGTGGAAGGGGACCTGGCCGATCAGCATCTCGTAGAGGACGACGCCGAGCGAGTAGATGTCGGAGCGGGGGTCGACCGGGTGGCCCATCGCCTGCTCCGGCGCAACGTAGTCGGTGGTGCCGAGGACCCGACCGGTCGCCGTCATCCCGTCCTGCTCGAGCTGGCGGGAGATCCCGAAGTCGGTCAGCTTGGCCCGGCCCTCGGAGTCGATCAGGACGTTCTGGGGCTTGATGTCGCGGTGGACCATGTTGCGGGCGTGGGCGACGGTGAGGCCCCGGGCGATCTCGATCGCGTAGGCGAGCGCCTCCTGCGGGTCGAGCGCCCCGACCCGGTTGATCCGCTGCTTCAGGGTCTCCCCTTCGACGTACTCGAAGACGATGTAGGGGTGACCGCCGTCCTCGCCGGCGTCGATCACGGCGACGACGTTGGGGTGGGAGAGCTTCGCCACCGCCCGCGCCTCCTGCCGGAAGCGCTCGAGCTGGTCGGCCTGCTCGGACATCTCGCGGTGCATGACCTTGACGGCGACGGCGCGGTCGAGCGTCTCGTCGCGGGCCAGGTAGACGGTCGACATGCCGCCGCTGCCGAGCTTCGCCTCCAGCCGGTAGCGGCCGGAGAGCACGGTTCCGATCATCTGCGAGCTGGTCGGGCGGGAGTTCATGCGGGAGGCGGCAACGTTATGCGGCGGAGAGAGGTTTCGCCAGATGCGGGGGCGCGGTGCGAGAAGACGTTCGCGCCAGCGGCGCGGCCGCCTGCCGGAACGACGGACGTGCCGAATTTACCCGGTCGAACAAACGTCGAAAATGCAAAGGGTTTAAGACAAATAGTGGGTATCCGCAGTGGAAAATGTTTGAATGCGCGGGGACCGGGAACTATGGAGCGATTGCCGCGAAACGACCGAGCAACTGAGCTGCGTCAACTGGTTCGCCGCCTCGAGGCGCGACACCCCAGCACGCACGGCCACTCGCGCCGTGTCGCAGGCCATGCCGCCGCCCTCGCCGCCGAGCTCGGGCTGGCCGAAGGGATGGTGGCGAAGATCCGCACCGCGGCACTGCTCCACGACGTCGGCAAGAGCGAGGTCCCGAGCGAGATCCTCGACAAGCCCGGGCCGCTGAACGGCGAGGAGTACACGACGGTCCAGGGCCACCCCGAAATCGGCGCGCGGATGGTCGAAGCGCTCGGCGACCCCGCGGTGACGGCGATCGTCCGCCACCACCACGAGCGCTTCGACGGCGGTGGCTACCCGGCCGGCCTGCAGGACTACGAGATTCCGCTCGGCGCGCGCATCGTCGCCGTCGCCGACACCTACGACGCGCTGATCTCCCAGCGGCCCTACCGTCCGCCGATGTCCGAACGGCGGGCCCTCGGCCTGCTCGAGGACGCGGCCGGCGGTCAGCTCGATCCGACCGTCGTCGCGGTCGCGCTCAGGCTCGCCGCACCGCGCCGCCGCCGGCGACGACTCGGCCGATTCGCGACGCCGTCGGGTAGTGACTCCGCAGCAGCGCCAGCGCCTCCCGCTCGGCCGTTGCGGGGATGACGACGCAGAAGCCGCAGCCCATGTTGAAGACGTCGTACATCTCCCCGTCGGAGACCTCGCCGCGCTCCTGGATCAGCGCGAAGACCGGGGGCACCGGCAGGGGGGCGTCGATCTCGTAGTCGACCACCGCGGCGAGTCGCAGCAGGTTGCCGAGCCCGCCCGAGGTGATGTGGGCGAGGCCGTGGACCTCGACGTCGGAGCGCAACAGATCGAGGATCGGCTTGACGTAGATCTCGGTCGGCTCCAGCAGCACGTCGCCGAGCGGCCGGCCGAGCCGGTCGTCGTCCAGGGAGATGCCGGAGAGCGCGGAGCGGGCCAGCGTGTAGCCGTTGGAGTGCACGCCGGAGGAGGGGAGGCCGATGACGACGTCGCCCGGCGCCACCGCGGAGCCGTCGACGATCTCGTCCAGGGCGACGGTGCCGACGCAGGCCCCGGAGACGTCGACGCTGCTGACCAGCGAGCCGAGCTGGGCCAGCTCGCCGCCGGGGATCTCGATCCCGGCCAGCTCGGCCCCGCGGGCGAGGCCAGCGCCGATCTGCGCGCAGACCGCCGGGTCGGCCCGGTCGACGGCGATGTAGTCGAGCATCGCCAGCGGCTCGGCGCCGACGCAGATCACGTCGTTGACGTTCATCGCCACGCAGTCGATCCCGACCGTGTCGTAGCGACCCAGCTCCTCGGCGACCAGCAGCTTGGTGCCGACCCCGTCCGTCGAGAGGGCGATCCCCGTCCGCTCGTCGAGCTTGATCACGCTCGCGTAGTGGCCCGGCAGCGGCACCTGCCGCGACGGCCGGCCGAGCTGAATCGCCCCGAGCGCCTTGACCAGCCCGGCGACCGCCGAGTCGGCGGCGCCCTGGTCGACCCCGGCCTTTGCGTAGGCGTCGCTCACGGCGTCGATTCTTTCAGGCGCTCGCCCAAGTTGGGGACCGTCTCCAAATCAAATCCAAATTCATCCAAATAAATCCAAAATTTGGATTTGCACTTGACTAGCGGCGCAGCCTGAAAAGAACGACGGCCGCCAAGCCGGCCCGGTAGGCCGCGTAGGGCCAGAGCGCGCGGTCGCGCTCGACCAGGCCGATCAGGCGCTGCGAGGCGAGGGTGGAGGCGAAGGAGGCGCCGACCCCGATCGCCAGCGAGCGGCGCACCTCGGGCGTGGTGCCGCGGCGGGCGAGGCGGGCGCCCTTGAGGGCGCTGGCGCCAACGATGATCGGCAGCGCCACGGTGCGCGAGAGCAGGTTCGCCTGGTCGCGCGAGAAGCGCCGCCAGCGAGCGGCGGCCAGGGTGACTCCGTTGCGCGAGACGCCGGGGGCGAGCGCCGCCGCCTGGGCGACGCCGAGGGCGAGCCCGTCGGCGTAGGTGGCGTCGCCACGGCCGCGCCGCTGCGGCCGTGTGTCGGCGAGCAGCATCGCCGCCGCCCCGGCGAGGAGGCCGAAGGCGGTCGCCCGGGGGCCGCCGAGCCGCCGCTCGATCGGGCGCTCGAAGGCGTAGCCGACGAAGGCCGCCGGGACGAACGAGAGGGCGAGGACGATCGCGCGGCGGTGTTCGAACTGGCGCAGCTCCTCGCCGATCACCCGCCGCTGGCCAATCAGCAGTGCCGCCGCGGCGCCGGCGTGCAGCGCCACCTCGAAGCTCTTGCGCAGCTCCGGATCGATCTGCTCCCAGTCCCAGCCGACCAGCCAGGGACCGAGGACGAGGTGGGCGGAGCTGGAGACCGGCAGCAGCTCGGCCGGGCCCTGGACGAGCCCCAGCGCGACCGCGCGCCGGGCCGGCAGCGCCTCGCTCAAGCGTCGACGCCGCTCCCGGCCGGCTCCGGCGTGGCGTCCGGCTTGGGCTCGCCGCCCCCGCCGCCGCCGCGACGGCGGCGCACCAGCCAGTAGGCGATCCCGGCCACCGCGATCACCACGACCGCGTAGTCGAGGTAGTGCAGGTGGTCGCGCCACTCTTCCCAGTTCTCGCCGACCGCCTGGCCGACCAGCGCCAGCATCAGCACCCAGGGGATGCAGCCGAGCAGGGTCAGCACCGTGAAGCGCCAGAACGGCATTTTCGCGACGCCCGCCGGCAGCGAGATGAAGGTGCGGATGATCGGCAGCATCCGCGAGAAGAAGACGATCGGGTCGCCGTGGCGCGCGAACAGGTCGTCGGCCCATTTCAGGTGCTTGGGGTTGACGTGGATCAGCCGGTTTTTCTCGAGCAGGTCGAGGCGGCCGTAGTAGCCGACCGCGTAGGCGATCCAGGAGCCGACCAGGTTGCCGAGCACCCCGGCGGCGACGACCCCGAACAGGGTCAGGTCGCCGGCGGCGACGCTGGAGCCGGCGAACAGCATGATCGCCTCGCTCGGCACCGGTAGGCAGGCGGACTCGAGCAGCATCAGGATGAAGACCGCGGGCAGCCCCGTGGTGCCGATGAAGTCGGTGCCGGCGTTGACGATCGGGTCGAGGAAGAAGTCCGTGACGGACGCGAAGATCAGCATGCGACGCGGAACACTAGGGGGTCCAACTTAAGGACTGCCTTTAGACTCGGCTCGGCGATGAACCGGTTGAACCACCCCGTCTATCGCAACCGGGTCCTGCAGTTGGCCGCGGACGCCTGCCTGGTCGCGCTCGCCTACTACCTGGCGTTCCAGCTGCGCTTCCTCGACGAACCGCACGGGATGCCGCACCGCTACGAGGTGCTGTTCGCCCAATCGGTGGGCTTCGTGGTGCTCGGCAAGCTGGCCGTCTTCTACGCCTTCGGGCTCTACCAGAAGTGGTGGCGCTACGTGAGCGGGCGGGACTTCATCCTCATCCTCCGCGCCGTCGTCGTCTCCAGCGCCCTGCTGGTCGTGATCTTCGCCGTCGTCAAGCCGTTCGCGCACACGCTGCCGCGCTCGGTCGAGATGATGGACTTCATCCTCACCGCGCTGCTGATCGCCGGCGCCCGGCTGGCGGTGCGGCTGATCGTCGAGCGCCCCAACCGCGGCGCCCGCCTGCCCAAGCACGAGATGCTGGTGATCGGCGCCGGCTCCGGCGGCCAGATGGTCGTCCGCGAGCTGCAGCTCAACCCCAACCTCGGCGCCACCGCGATCGGCTTCGTCGACGACGACCCGCGCAAGCGGGGGATGCGGATGCTGGGCCTGAAGGTGCTCGGCTCGACCAAGGAGATCGAGAAGATCCTCGACGAGACCGAGCCCGACGAGGCGGTGATCGCGATCCCCTCGGCACCCGGGACGCTGCGCGCCAGCGTCGTCGCCGCCTGCCGCGAGCGCGAGATCCGCGTCCGCACCCTGCCGACCGTGTTCGAGCTGCTGCGCGGTGGCGTCCAGCTCAACAAGCAGCTGCGCGAGGTCCGGGTCGAGGACGTGCTCGGCCGCGACCCGATCGTCCGCGAGCTGGACCGGGTCGGCGCCTACCTGCGCGACCGCATCGTCCTCGTCACCGGCGCCGGCGGCTCGATCGGCTCCGAGCTCTGCCGCCAGATCGCCCAGGTCAAACCGCGCCTGCTGGTGATGCTCGACCACGCCGAGGACAACCTCTTCGAAATCGAGCGGGAGATGATCGACGAGCGCCACTTCACCAACGTCGAGGCGGTGCTGGCCGACTGCAAGGAGCCGCACCGGATGCTCGAGGTGATGCAGCGCTTCAAACCCAGCGTCGTCTTCCACGCCGCCGCCTACAAGCACGTGCCGCTGATGGAGGCCAACCCGCTGGAGGCGGTCCGCAACAACGCGATCGCGACCCGGACCACCGCCGAGACCGCCGCCGCCTCCGACGTCGAGCGCTTCGTCCTCATCTCCACCGACAAGGCGGTCAACCCGAAGACGGTGATGGGCGCCTCGAAGGCGATGGCCGAGTTCATCGTCGAGGCGGCCGGGCACAAGCACCCGGGGACGCGCTTCGCCTCGGTCCGGTTCGGCAACGTCCTCGCCTCTTCGGGCAGCGTCGTGCCGATCTTCCGCAACCAGATCGAGCGCGGTGGCCCGGTCACGGTCACCCACCCGGAGATGACCCGGTACTTCATGACGATCCCGGAGGCGGTGCAGCTGGTGATCCGTGCCGGCGACATCGGCGCCGGCAAAGGCGAGGTCTTCGTGCTCGACATGGGCGAGCCGGTGAAGATCGTCGACCTGGCCGCCAACATGATCCGGCTGGCCGGCTACGAGCCCGAAGGGGACATCGCGATCGAGTTCACGCAGCCGCGGCCGGGGGAGAAGCTGCACGAGGAGCTGTTCGCGACCGCCGAGCAGGCGCAGCCGACGGCGGCGCGGCGCATCAACCGGGCGGTCCGCCAGACCCCGCTGGACTCCGAGTGGGTGGACTCGACCCTGAACTCGCTCGAACACCTGGTGCTGGCCGGCGATGAGGCTAATTTGGCGGAGCGAGTGGTGGAGATGATCGCCTCGCCGGGCGGCGACGGGGCGGCGGTCGTCCCTGACAAGTAGCCTCTCGCGGCGCCTTTGCTGAAGCTGATCGAACAAATCGGCTCGTTCGCGGGCCTGGCCGCTTTCCTGGGCCTCGCCGTCTTCGCCCTGCTCTCTTTCTCGCAGGGGCGTGACATCCGACGCCTGCGCGAGTGGGCCGGCTCGGCGCCGGAGCGGGACGCGGAGCGCAAGGAGGCGACCTCGACCGTCGCCGCACAGCGGGCCGAGGAGCTGCGGCGGCTCGAGGAAAGCCGCACCGCCGAGCGCGAGGCCGTCGAGCAGCGTGAGACCCGGCGCCAGCGCCGCGAGGCGGGCCTGCCGGAACTGACCCGCGGCGAGCGGCTGCGGCAGCGCTTCTCGGGTGTCGGCGACCGGCTCGGCGAACCGATCTGGCTGGTGGCGCTGTTCGTAGTCCTGGTCGTCGTCGTCGGCGGGGTCGCCTATCTGGTGATCAGCGGCGGCGACGAAGACGCCGGCGGCAAGGGCGGCAACAAGCAGGGCAAGCAGGCCGTCGCCAAGATCAGCCCCAGCGAAGTCGAAGTCGCGGTCCTCAACGGCACCGCCGTGCCCGGCCTGGCGGCGACCTTCGGCGACAAGGTCGAGGGCAAGAACTTCCAGCTCGGGCCGGTCACCAACAGCAGCTCCAGCTTCGAAGAAAGCGTCGTGATGTTCCGTCGCGGCCACAAGCCGGAAGCGCGCAAGGTCTCCAAAGCCCTCTCGATCCCGAGCCTGGAGCTGATGAGCTCCGAAATCGAATCGGTCGCCGCCGGGGCGGACGTGGCGGTCATCGTCGGCGAGGACAATGCCGCCGCGGCCGGGTGAGGCGCCGAGGTGAGACGAGCGCCTAGCGCGGCCGCCCTCGTCTTCGCGCTGCTCGTCCTCGCCACCGTCGCCGCCTTCGCCTGGTCCCAGCGCCTCAAGCGCGACCCGCTGGTGCTCGACAAGGCCACCTTCGTCGCCGTCCCGATCCTGCACCCGAAGGCGCCCCGGGTCCACAGCTTCACCCCCAACGGCGACTGCCGCTACGACCGCCTCCGCATCCGCTTTCGCACCACCCAGTCCGACCACGGGACCGTGCAGGTGGTGAAGCCAGGCGGCCGCGTCATCTACACCTTGGCCCGTGACCGGTTCCTGAAGCGCTACACGTTCCACACCTTCTACTGGGACGGCCGCATGCGCAACGACGGCATCGCCCCGCCCGGCCGCTACAAGCTGCGCGTCAAACTGCTCGGCCAGGATCGCACCCTGGTCACGCCCGGCGTGATCAAGCTGCACCGCGGCGAGCGCCACCCGGGCGCCTGCAAGGAGCTCGCCCCTTGAGCGACCTCCTAGCCGCCGCCGGCCTCCTCATCGCCGCCGGCGCCACCGCCACCGCGATCCTCCTCCCACCCGGCCGCCCCCGCTCGGCCGCGATGCTCCTCGCCATCGCCCTCTTCCCAACCCTGATCCTCGGCGACCAATGGCACACCCACCAGATCGAGGATTTGCGAGGGGACCCCAGCAGGATCGTCGCCCTGGCAGCAATCGGCGCCGCCGCCGTCGCCGCCCTGGCGTACGCATTCCGCCGCTGGCCGGTGCTGATCCCACTCGCAATCGTCGCGGCCCTCCCGTTCCGCATCCCACTCCACGCCGGAGGGGACACCGCGAACCTCTTGGT
>CAMPIP010000021.1 GCA_946886425.1 uncultured Actinomycetes bacterium | reverse complement strand
CTGACGATCAGCGCCGCCCGCTCGCCGGCCTCGCGCAGGCCCCAGCCGAGGTGCTCGAGGTCGGCGTGGCGGTAGACGAAGGTCTCGGCCCGGGAGAGGCGGCAGCCGTCGACGATGCTGGCGTGGTTGAGCTCGTCGGAGAAGACCACTTGGTCCCGGCCGGCGAGGGCGGCGATGGCGCCGGTGTTGGCCAGGTACCCGGAGCCGAACAGGAGCGCCGCCTCGTAGCCCTTGAAGGCGGCGAGCTGCCGCTCCAGCTTGCGGTGCGGCTCCATGTTGCCGGAGATCAGCCGCGAGGCCCCGGCCCCGGCGCCCCAGCGCAGCGCCGCCTCGGCCGCCCCCTCGCGGACCCGCGGGTCGTCGGCGAGGCCGAGGTAATTGTTCGAGCAGAGCAGCAGGACCTCGCGGTCGCCGAGCAGCACCCGCGGGCCCTGCGGGCCCTCGACCAGGCGCAGGCGCCGGTAGAGCCCGCGCTCGCGGAGCTCCTCCAGCCGCTCGGCGACGTCGCTCATGCGGCGTTCGGGTAGGAGGGCGTCCTCTTCGCCTTCTTGACGACCCGCAGCTGGGTCGAGGGGTCCCAGAAGTTCGCTTCGTCCTGGTGGTCGACCAGCTCGTCCATCGGCGTCGCCGGGGTCTCGCCCTCGAGCCAGCCGGAGCGGTTGTCGGGTCGCGGGTTGGCGCCGTTGTCGGGCTGCCGGGCGACGTTCAGCCCCAGGTCCTCGAACATCGCCCGGTCGTCCTCCGGCTCGGCGCCGAGCGTGGTCAGGAAGTTGCCCATCATCACCCCGTTGAGCCCGGCTTTGACGGCCAGGCTGTGCAGCTCGCCGAGGTTCTCGACCCGGCCGCCGCAGAGCCGGAAGAGGGCGCCGGGGATGATCAGCCGGAAGATCGCGATCCACTTCACGACCTCCCAGGGATCCATCACCTCGCGCTCCCCGAATTTCGTCCCCTCCTTGGGAATCAGGAGGTTGATCGGCACCGAGGTCGGGTTGATCTCGGTCAGCTCGAAGGCCATCTCGACCCGCTGCTCCTCGGACTCGCCGAGGTTGAGGATGCCGCCGACGCAGGTCTCCAGGCCGGCCTCCTTGACCGCCTGGATCGTCCGCAGCCGGCCCTCGTAGCGGACCGTGGTCGACACCTCGGGGTAGTAGGAGCGGGCCGACTCGACGTTGTGGTGGACCCGCTGCACGCCGGCCTCCTTCAGCGCCTTGGCCCGCTCGCTCGACATGTGGCCGATCGAGGCGCAGCGCTTCAGGTTGGTCTGCTCGGCGACCAGGCGGGTGCCCTCGAGGATCTTCTGGAAGTCCCGTTTGGAGAGGCCCTGGCCCTGGGTGACCATGCAGAAGCGGTGGGCGCCGGCGGCCTCGGCTGCTTTGGCGTGCTCGAGGATCTGCTCCGGCTCCAGCATCGCGTGCATCGGCGTGTCGGCCTCGGCGTAACGGGACTGGGCGCAGAACCCGCAGTCCTCGGCGCAGCCGCCGGACTTGGCGTTGACCAACGAGCACATGTCGGTCGAGTCGCCGAAGTTCTCGCGGCGCACCTGCCAGGCGCGCTCGACCAGCTCGCCGATCTCGTCGTGGTCGGTGAGGCGGCCGTAGGCCAGCGCTTCGTCGAAGGTGATTAGGGATGACATCGGAGGTCCCTTCCAGCCGAGGGTGGTTGCTGAGAAGGCTAGGAACGGGACCGGACGCCTGGCCGGCGCCGTAGCATCGCCGCATGGACCGAGCTCGACCCCGCCGGGACCGCGGCGCGGCACGCCGTCGTCGCCTTGCCCTGGCGGCCTTCGTCGCCGTCGTGGTCGTCGCCGGGGCGATCGGCGCCTTCGCGCTCGGCGACAGCGACGAGCCGCCGCGTCCCTCGGTCGCCAGCACCCTGCCGTTGCCGCGGCTGGCCGGCGAGCGGGTGATCGCCGGGCTCAACGGCACCGCCGTGACGCCGCGGCTGCGGTCGGCGATCGCCGAGGGGCGGCTCGCCGGCGTCGTCCTCTTCGCCGACAACTTCCCCAGCCGCGCCGCCGGCAGGCAGCTGATCGCGACGCTGCAGCGGATCCGGCGGCCGGCGAAGCTGCGCGACCCGCTGCTGATCATGGTCGACCAGGAGGGGGGCGAGGTGAAGCGGGTCGACGGCCCACCCTCGGCGTCCGCCGCGGCGATGGGCGAGCGCGGGGCCGCCTTCAGCCGCGAGCAGGGGCGCCTGACCGCCGCCAACCTGCGCCGGCTCGGCGTCAACGTGAACCTGGCGCCGGTGCTCGACGTCGCCCGTCCCGACGGCGTCATCGCCGCCACCGACCGTGGCTTCGGCTCGACCCCCGAGCGGGTCGCGGAAACCGCGGTGCCGTTCGCCGAAGGCCTGCGGGCCGGCGGCGTCGCCGCGACCGCCAAGCACTTCCCCGGCTTCGGCGCGGCCCCGGAAAACACCGACTTCGCCGTGCAGCGCCTCGGCATCTCCAAGCAGCGCCTGCGCGCGGTCGACGAGCAGCCCTACCGGGCCTTCGTCGCCGCCGGCGGCGAGCTGGTGATGCTGAGCACGGCGATCTACCCGGCGCTGGCGCCGGACCCGGCCGCCTTCGCGCGGCCGATCGCGACCGGGGAGCTGCGCGGCCGGCTCGGCTTCGAAGGCGTCTCGGTCACCGACGCCCTCGACACGGTCGCGGTCGAGGACTTCGGCGGTCCCGCCGAGGCGTCGGTCGCGGCGGCCCACGCCGGCACCGACCTGCTGCTCTTCACCGACCTCGGCACCGCCGAGGCGGGCGCCGCGGCGCTGGTCGCGAAGCTGCGCGCCGGCCGCCTCCTCCGCGCCGAGTTCGAGGCCTCGGCCCAGCGCGTCCTCGACCTCCGGGAGCGGCTCGCAGGCGGCTGAGTCAGCCGCCGCTGTGGCCGTTGCGGACGACCTGGCGATCGAAGAGGCGGACGCTGTCGCGGCCGCCGTCCTTGGCGGCGTACATCGCCGTGTCGGCCTCGGAGACGATCGACTCGGGACTGTGGCGCGGGTCGTCGCCGAAGACGGCGATGCCGACGCTGGCGGTGACTCCCTGTTCGTCCTTGACCAGCGAGCGGTCGCGGATCGTCGCCACGATCGCTTCCGCGACCAGGCGCGCCTCGGTGACGCTGGTGTTGGGGAGGATGACCGCGAACTCGTCGCCGCCAAGCCGGGCGAGGACGTCGCTCTCGCGGACCCGCTCGCGGAGGATCGCCGCCACCTCCTTGATCAGGCGGTCGCCGGCCGGGTGGCCGAAGGTGTCGTTGACGTGCTTGAAGTGATCGAGGTCGATCATCAGCAGTGCTCCCGGCGTGCGATGGCGGTTGCTGCGCGCGACCTCGCGCCGCAGGTCGTCGTCGAAGCTGCGCCGGTTCTTCAGCCCGGTCAACGGGTCCTGGCGGGCCTCCCGCCGCAGCTCCTGGAAGCGCTCGTTGCGGGTCCAGACGACGATCAGCGCCGCCAGCAGGATCGCCAGCGAGATCCCGACGCCGCCGATCGCCACCGGCAGCGTGTTGCCGGGCCGGTTCGGATCGCTCAGGACCAGCAGCAGGGTGCGGTCGGCGATCCGGATCGGCGCCCGGGCGGTGTCGACGAGGTCACCGGAGTCGCCGACGGTGGTGCCGGCGACGTGCAGCTGCACGTCGACCGGGCCCGGCACGCTGCCGTTGGCGGCGGCGGCCAGGTCGCCGACTCGGAAGGCGCCGCCAGCGAACCCGATCAGCGCCGCTTCGCGCTGGGCGACGGTGGCGGTCGGCGCCCCCTCGCGGTAGACCGGCCGGTAGACGTTGAAGCCGAGGCCGCCGATCAGCAGCTTCACCGGCGGCGAGGCGACGGCCTCGCCGGTCCGGGCGGCGCGGCGCAGCGCCGGCCCTCGGAGCGGGTCGGAGGCCAGGTCGTAGCCGACCGGGGCCGTGGTCCCGAAGGCGCTGACCGCGAAGACGACCGGGAAGTACGTGGCGCTCGGGCGGGCCTTGACCGGCCCGCTCGCGGTCGGTTCGAAGATCGGCACGCCGTGGCGCGCTTCGAAGGCGCGGCGCCGGGAGGCGGGGACGCGCTGGATGAAGGCGGCGGCGTTGAGCGCCCCGTGCTGCAGCAGGGGCTCGGCGATGATGTCGAAGTCCCGCGCGGTGTAGTGGTCCTCGGCGCGGAAGAAGGCGGCGGCGCTGGCCAGCTGGCCGAGCGAGAGCCGGGCCAGGGACTCGGCCTGGCGAGCCGAGCGGGTCGCCTGCTCGCGCTGGACCTCGTCGAAGCGCTCGGCTTCGTTGGTCTTGACGATCACGGCCGCGGCGATCGAGCCGCCTCCGACCAGGAAGACGGCGAGCAGGCCGATCCAGAAGCGCACGCGCATTTAGGTCTTCTCGGCTGCTGCGCGCAGGGCTTGAGCCGCGAATGAGTACAGGCGCGCCCGGGCCGGCTACTCGTCCGGGACCGCGGCCAGCGACTCCCAGAGGTAGAGCGAGGCGAGGCTGCGGTGCGGCCGCCAGGCCTCGCCGATCTCCAGCACCCGCTGCGGCGGCGGCATCTCCTCGAGCCCGTACTCGACCCGCACCGCCTTGCGGATGCCCAGATCGCCGCCGGAGAGGACGTCCGGCCGTCCCAGGTGGAACATCAGGAACATCTCCGCGGTCCAGCGGCCGAGGCCGCGGACGGCGACGATCTCCTCGATTGCCGCCTCGTCGTCGAGCTCCTCGAGCCGGTCCAGCTCCAGCTCGCCGGCCAGCACGTGGCGGGCGAGGTCGCGGATGTACTCGACCTTGCGCCCGGAGAGGCCGGCGCCCCGCAGGTCCTCTTCGCTCGCCTCCAGCAGCTGCGCGGGCGAGGGGGTGGTGCCGCCGAAGAGGTCGAGCACGCGCAGGTAGATGGTCCGCGCCGCTTTGGTCGAGAGCTGCTGGCCGACGATCGCCCGCAGCAGCGCCCCGTAGGCGTCGGCCGGCCGCTCTTCGGCGCGCCGGGCCAGGCGGGTCTCGAGGTCGAGCTCGCCGATCCTCTCGATCAGCGCCCCCATCTTCGGGTCGGCTTTGGCGAGGGCCTTGCGAGCCCGGGCGCTCAACGCCCGGTCCAGACCGGCTTGCGCTTCTCGGCGAAGGCGGCGATCCCCTCGCGGAAGTCCTCGGAGCTGAAACAGGACTCGCGCAGGGCGATCAGGCCGGCCTCCTGCTGCTCGGTGAGGATCGGGCTGCCGGTGAGCAGGTCGATCGCGTGCTTGTTGCCGCGCATCGAGATCGGCGCGTTGCTCGCCACCTCGGCGGCCAGCTCCACCGCCGCCCGCTCGAGCCGGTCGCTCGGCACCACCTCGTGGACCAGCCCGATCTCCTCGGCCCGCTCGGCCTCGAAGTTGCGGCCGGTGAGGAAGAGCTCCTTGGTGCGGGCGAGGCCGACCGTGTCGAGGAACTTGCGCAGGCCGGTGTGGCCGTAGACGAGGCCGAGCTTGGCGGGCGGCATGCCGAGCTTGGCGCCAGCCGCGCAGATCCGCAGGTCGCAGGTGACCGCCAGCTCCAGGCCGCCGCCGAGGCAGTGGCCGTTGAGGGCGGCGATCAGCGGCCAGGGGTACTTGGCGATCGCCTCCATGGCGCCGTGGAAGGGGTGGGCGACGAGCGCCTCGGCGTCGCGCTCGAAGGTCTCGGTCGGGATCGTGGCGATGTCGTAGCCGGCCGAGAAGACCGGCGGGGCGCCGGTGATCACCACGCAGCGGGTCTCGATGCCGCGGTCGAGGCGCGGCAGGACCTCGGCGATCGCGTCGAGGATCTCGTGGTCCAGGGCGTTGCGACGCGCCGGGTTGTCGATCCGCAGTCGGGCGACCGCTTCGGCGGGGCGGTCGAGGACGAGCTTGCCGCTCGCGAGCTCCTCCACGGCGCCTACTCCAGGACGACGAGGACGTCGCCTTCGCTGACCGACTGGCCCTCCTCGCAGCGGATCTCCTTGACGACCCCGTCGTCCTCGGACTCGACCGGGATCTCCATCTTCATCGACTCGAGGATGGCGACCGTGTCGCCGTCGGAGACCTCGTCGCCGACCTTCACCTCGATTTTCCAGACGTTGCCGGTGATGTGCGCCTCGATATCTGCCATGGGCGGGCACAATAGCCGCGCGTGACGCCAGACTCCCAACAGCACCTGAGCATCGTGATCGCGGCCCGCAACGAGGCGGACCGGGTGGGGGAGACGGTGAGGGCGGTGCGTGGCACCTTCCCGGCGGCGAGCGTCTGGGTCGCCGACGATGCCTCCAGCGACGGCACCGCCGAGGTGGCGATGATGGCCGGCGCCCAGGTGGTCAGCCGCGGCCGCCCGCACGGCAAGGGCGGCAACGTCACCGCCGCGGTCGAGGCGGCGTTGAGCGTCACGCCAGCTCCGCGGCTGGTGCTGCTCTGCGACGGCGACCTCGGCTCCTCGGCGGCCCGGCTGGCGCCGCTGGTCGCCGCGGTCGAACGGGGTGAGTGCGACCTCGCCGTCGCCGCCTTCGCGAACCGGGTCGGCGGCGGCTTCGGCCTCGCCCTCGGCTTCGCCCGCTGGGCGATCCGCCGCCTCTGCGGGGTCGAGACGCAGGCTCCGATTTCCGGCCAGCGGGCGCTGACGGTCGACGCCTTGCGGGCGACCCTGCCGTTCGCCTCAGGCTTCGGGATGGAGATCGGGATGACGGTAGACGCCGTTCGCGCCGGGTTCGGCCTCCGGGAGTACGAGTTGGATCTGCGGCACCGGGCCAGCGGGCGAACCGTTGCCGGCTTCGGGCATCGCGGCAGGCAGTTGTGGGATTTCTCGAGGGCCTACCTGCGCCGCGTCGGGTAGGTCAAAGACATCCCGAGGGCGGGACGCGTGTTATGTACCCCTCTTGACATAAATGTCACTGTCCCCCTAGGCTCCGCGGCCGACGTGGCGGGAAGGCATGAAAGTCAAGAACGGCTGGAGTCCGTCTTCGGAGGGGCCGCGGGACAGCGAGAGATGCTGGTCGACGCGTATGGCAAGGCGGCGGCGGAGCATGGCTACGCGAAGCTCGAGGTGGCCCATGTCCTGCGCTACGCGGGCGTCTCGCGAGCATCGTTCGACGTCCACTTCGAGAGCAAGGAGCAAGGCCTGATCGCCGCCCAGGATGCTTTCCTCGACCGTCTCTGGCTTGACGTGACCGGCGCCTGCGACACGCCTGCCGCCTGGCCGTCGCGGGTCCGGGCGGCGGTCGGCGCCGTCCTTTCGTCGCTGGCGGAAGCCAGCGCGCTGGCGCGGGTATTCGCGATCGAAGCGACCGCCGCCAGCCTGGCCGCCGCGGAGCGGCAGCTCCGCGCCCTGGACGAGTTCGCCACCCTGCTGCGGGACGGCCGCCGTCATTACCCGAGCGCGGCGTCGCTGCCCGATGCGACCGAGCGGGCCCTGGTCGGTGGGATCGCCTCGATCCTCTCCGGCCACCTGCTGGTCGAAGACGCGCAGGCGATCACCGCCTCGGAGCGTCAGCTGGTCGAGTTCATCCTCATCCCCTACGTCGGCCAGGGCGAGGCGCGGCGGGTCGCCGGCGCCTGAGCGGCGGGCTGGGGATCAGGCCCGGTTGAACGGGGCGAGCACGATGCGGGACGCTTCGGGCGCCAGCTTCGGCAGCGCCTCGCGGCGTCCGTGGACGATCTCGTGCTGGATCACCGCCCAAAGGCCGCTGGGTAGCGCCTCCATGACCGACTTCGGCAGCGGCCCGCCGATCTGGCTCGGAGCCTCGCGAGGTTCGATGAAGGCGCCGAAGCTGTCGAGCATCGCGTCGGCGCGGTCCAGGGCCACGGGACCCGCGGTGGGCAGCTCGAAGAAGGCGAGACGGGCAAACAGGGAATTGCTGGCGATGTGCTCGAACAGCGCTCGCAGGCCGGCGCCGATCGCCTCCGGGTGGTCCCCCTCCTGTTCGAAGGCGGCGCTCGAGGCGCGGATCGCATCGGCGCCGAGGATCTCGAAGGCGGCCAGGAAGGCATCGCGCTTGCTGGCGAAATGTTCGTAGAAGGTCTGGTTCGAGGTGCCCGCGGCGGCTGAGATCGCCGGGATGCTGAGCGCTTCGTAGCCTCGCTCGACGACGACGAGGGCGGCGGCTCGGACGATCCGTTCGCGCTGGGTCAGGGTCATCCGGCTGCGGGGGCTGTCCGGCGGCTCGTCCCAGCCCGGTCGGGAATCCTCCTCGCCGGAGTCGGGCCCCGGAGTCGAGGGCTCGGGCAAGGCGACGGCGGCCCTCGCCATCGCTCGTTGGGTCGCTTCGCTGTCGGGCTCCTGGTAGCGCAGCGCCCACTCGACCAGCTCGTCGACCACTCCCGGCAGCTCCTCGCGCTTGCCTTGGCGCAGCCGCTGGTAGGTGACGCCGCGGATCCCGGCGACGATCGCCCGCACCGTCACCGCGGGCACCTCGCGTTCGGCGGGGGAGTGGTCGAAGCTCTGCTGGATCAGGGCCTCGAAGCCTTCCGAAGCGCGTTCCCGATGGGCGACCCCCGCCGCCCCGAGCGTTAGCGACTCGATCGACGTCAGCGCCGCCGCCGCGGGCTCTTCGACGGCGAGGTTCATGAACGCCGCGAGGCCGGCGGTGAGCTGCCCGCGGAAGTCCCCACCCGCGCGGTAGGCCTCGCCGACTCGTGCGCCCAGCTGGGCGACGATCTCGTCGAAGGTGGAGAGGAAGCAGTCCTGCTTGTTCTCGAAGTGCTGGTAGAAGGTGCTCTTCGAGACACCGGCCAGGGTGACCAGCTCGCGCAGGGTCGTGCCGGCGTAGCCGTGCCGGGCCACCGCCTCGACCATCGCTCCCTCCAGCCGGGCCTTCTGGTGGCGCGCCACCCGCTGTGGCGGCATTCGCCTCGGCCCGCCGGTGAGGCGGGGAAAGAGCGGCTCGCTCCGTTGCGCTGCAGGGTCCATCGGCGCCATCCCGGCGCCCACGATAGCCAGAGCCAAGCCGACCAACACGTACTTAGCCTGACAAATCTAGAACCAGATCTGACAGATTCTGTACCCAAATTTACAATTTCTTGTGTACCGGGGTTGACAAGAACTTCGGCGTTTGTCTATCTTGGTGGCGTCCGCGGGGTTGGCGGGCAAGGGAAGAGCAAACGACCGGGCCAGGGACTCGAGTCCTCCAAGGAGTAAATCCGGAGGGCCGGGAGGAGGGCCGGTAGAGCAAGGAGAGATAGATAGTGAGACGCCTCGCGAGGGTTCTGTCCGCGCAGCGCAACGCCCGGAGGAGCGGTGCATCGGCTCGTTCCCACCGTTTCGTCCTTGCTCTGGTCGCGGCCCTCGCCTGCGCTCTGGCGATCGCGCCGGGCGCCTTCGCGTCCAAGGTCGTCGTCGACTCGGTCGAAGACTCGAGGGTGGACTTTGGGCAGAGGACGAAAGGTGGCGGCTTCTCCACCACCGTGACCGGGAACGCCGTCAATGCGACTGGCAACGGGGGCGTCGGGGCGGGGGATTTCTACGTCGTCGATTCCGGCTCCAACCGGATCCAGCGCTTCACCTCCACCGGTGAGTGGAAGGAAGCGTGGGGCTTCGACGTCGTCGCTTCAGAGGACGGCAACGGCGACGCGATCCAGTCGCTCACCGTCGATGCAAGCGGTGGCCAGTTCAAGCTCGGCTTCGGCGGCGACACGACCGCCGACCTCGCGTACAACGCCACCGCCGCGCAGGTTCAGTCCGCCCTGCGCAGCCTGCCCAGCATCGGCGCCGGCAACGTCTCGGTCACCGGCGGTCCCGGCGGTCCCGGCGGCGCCATCCCCTACGGCGTCTTCTTCGAAGGGTCCCTGGCGGGCGCGGCGCAGCCGCCGATCGTCACCAGCGCCGGCACGACTCCGCTTTCCGGCGGCGCCGCCAGTGCGACCGTGCGGACGATCAACGCCGGCGCCGACACGACCGGCTTCGAGAACTGCAAAGTGTCCGCGGGCTGCAAGGCTGGAATCGCCTCCTCCCTCGGTGGTGGCTTCAGCGGTGCCTATGGCATCGCCGTCCAGCAGTCGACCGGCAACCTCTACATCGCCAACAAAAACTTCCAGCGGGTCGACGTCTTCACCGCCACCGGCATCTTCATTCGCTCCTTCGGCCTCGATGTCGTCGCCGCCGGCAAGGCCGGTGACGCTCCGGCTCGGCCCGCGAAGCAGAGCCTGACCGTCAAAGCAAGCGGTGGCCAGTTCAAGCTCAACTTCCAGGGCCAGACGACCGCTGACCTCGACTTCGACGCAAGCGCCGCCGAAGTGCAGGCGGCCCTCCAGGATCTGTCCTCGGTCGGGCCAGGGGGCATCGTCGTCAGCGGCGGGCCCGGCGACGAAGCCGGCACGGCGCCCTACGAGCTCACCTTCGGCGGCGCCCTGGGCGACTCGCCGCAGCCGCTTGTCGTCGCCGCCAACGGCTCCGCGCCCCTGAGCGGCGGCAGCGCCAGCGCCCAGGTGGTCGCCACCCAGGTTGGCGCCACCGGGGCCGAGATCTGCACCGAAGCGGCCGATTGCAAGGCCGGCGTCGCCGGTGGCGTGGCCGGCGCCTTCAAAGGGCCGGCCGCCGTCACCTTCGCCCCCGCCGGCGCGCCCAACGCCGGGAATGTCCTGGTCACCGAGAGCGACGGCTTCCGCGTTTCCGAGTACACCCCCGCCGGCAGCTTCGTGCGTGCCTTCGGCTTCGGCGTCGTCGGCTTCGGCCCCGGCAAGACCAGCGGCCAGGCGACGGCGGTTCAGAGCGTCACGATCGCGGCCGCCGACGGCACCTTCAAGCTCAACTTCGAAGGCCAGACGACGACGGCGCTGCCCTACGACGCCAGCGCCTCGGAAGTCCGCACCGCCCTCAACGCCCTCTCGACGATCGGCGGGCGCGGCGGCTCGGTGACGGTCAGCGGCGGCCCTGGCGACGCCAGCGGCTCCAGCCCATACGTGGTCACCTTCGGCGGCACCTTGGCCGGGAAAGCGGTGGGCCAGATCGGCCTCGACACGAGCACCCTGGGCCTCGCGGTCGGCGGCCAGGCAACCTGCGGCGCCGCCCCCTCCGCCCCCGACGGGACCACCTTCCAGTGGCTGCGCAACGGGGCTCCGATCGCCGGCGCCACCAACGCGACCTACACCTTCGTCGGCGCCGACGAAGGCAAAGGCATCCAGTGTCAGGCGTTCCTCAGGTTCGGCAACACGATCACCACCCAGGTCTCGACTCCCTCGATGGTGGCGCCGGTGCCGACCCCGTCGGTCCCGTCCCCGCCGGCGTCGATCGCGGTTCCGGTCGCCACCGGCAACCTCGAAGGACTCGTCGCCAGGGAACTGACCTGCAACGCCGGCTCCTGGGGCGGCTCGCCGACCGAATACACCTACGAATGGCTGCGCAGCGGGCAGCAGATCGCACCCCCGACGAGCTCCGCTTCGACCACCGACAAAATCACGATCAGCGCCGGGGAACAGCTTGTGGCGGGTGTCTTCCAGTGCGTCGTGAAGGCGACCAACGCCAGCGGCGCCAGCACCAAGGCGAGCGGCAACAGGCACACCACCCCGCAGGCAGCGCCGACGCCCTCGACTCCCTCGGTCGCGGTTGCGGAGCTCTCCAGCGTCGCCAACGTCACGACCGGCGCGACCGGTTTCGAAACCTGCGCGGCGGCGTCCTACGACGTCTGCCAGACGGGGGTGTCCGGCAAAGAGCCGGGACAGTTCGTCGCCCCCACCAAGATCGCCGTCGACGCCGGCGGCAAGATCTACGTGACCGACGGCAGCTTCCTCGGCTACGGGCTCCAGTACTTCACCCAGGCCGGCGGCACGATCACGCCTCAGGGGCCCTTCGCGCCCGATGTCCTCAAAGGCACCGAAAGCAACTACCGCCCCGCCGACGTCGCGATCGGGCCGGACAACCACGTCTTCGTCGCCCAGATGGAAAAACGGGATGACACTCCGGCCTGCATCGACGTCGAATACACGCCGGAGACCCTGATCCACGAGTTCGACAGCTCCGGGAACCTCGTCGAGACCCACCTCGAATGCAGCAACAACGCGGGTGTCGCCGGGGCCTTTGTCAACGCCCCACAACCGCAGGCGCTCGCTGTCAACCCGCTCACCGGCCGGACCTTCCTCTTCCTGCAGACGAATCAGGTGCCGTGGGTGCTGCTGATCGACGAGGTCGACGGTCCGCACGCGACCATCGCCCCGGCATCCGACGTGCGCGGCACCAGCGCCACCCTGCGTGCCGAGATCGAGCCGCTGAAAGGACCTTGGAACACCTACTACCACTTCGAACTCCGCGAAGCGGGTGAGCTCGAGTGGCAGCGCCAGCCCGCCGCGATCACCTTCGACCCGGTGCTCGGCAACGGCACCGGCAGCGGCTCGCCGAAAGCGTGCCCGGACGGCAACGCTCCCAGATGCGAAGTCTCGTTCGTCGCCACCGGCCTGCGGCCCGAAGTCGAGTACGAAGTGCGGCTGATGGCCTACACCTGGAAGGGCCTCAACGTCTCGACCTCATGGATGGGGATGACCTTCGGCGGCCACGTCCGTGTCACCGGGCCCAACTTCACCACCGTGCCCTCGAGTCCGAGCGCGGTGACCGGCGGCGCCAACTGGAGCAGCCCGGCAGCGACGCATCCCAGCCTCGACCTCGAAGGGAAGCTGAACGCGGCAAACCGCAACTCGACCTTCGTCTTCGAGTACCTGACCGAGGAACAGTTCCAGGCCTCGGGTTGGGCCAACGCCTCGGTAGCCCCGAAAGCGCCCGCGCGGCCGGTCGAGGCGGGGCAGAGCTTCATCGACGTCGAGGTCCGCCAGTCGGTCGCCAACCTCGATCCGACCAAGACCTACCGCTATCGGCTCGTCGCCACCAACGCCAACGGCGTCGACTACGGCGAGGCCCGGGTCGTGACCCCGCCGCGGGACGATGCCCGCTTCGTCGAGCTGATCAGCAACGCCGACGGCGAGGGAATGGGGGCTGCTCGCGGCTTCGGCGTCCCCTTCCTGGGCGTCAGCCAGGACGGCAACCGCGTCTACTTCTCGTCGCAGAGCATCGGGTCGCCCGATTCCCTGGCCGGCCTCAACCCGCCCTTCGGCAGCGACCGGGGAAATGGCGGCTGGAAGGTCTTCCAGGTCGGCAACGATCCCGATCGCTCGCTGGGCGGCTTCCTGCCGGGCGATTACATGGTGGCGCCGGACCTGTCGGGGGTCCTCTGGATGGGCTCCGACAAGGAAAACTGGCTTGCGAAGTCGCCGTTCCTTTCCTTCAGCTCCGCTCACGGGACGAACGAGCTGATGACCCAGCTCAAAGTCAGGGACGTGTCCACGGCGGGCGCGAGCCCTTGGCGGATGGTCGGCGGATCGGCCGACTTCGACACCTTCGCGTTCATGCCTCCGCAGGGATCGACGCTGATCCCGGGCGAGATCACCGCCACCGCGACCACCTCGAACTACTTCCAGGTCACCGACGCCCGCTCCGGCGCGCCCGAGTTGAGCATGGTGAACCAGGACAACAACGGCCAGCAGATGGGCGGCAAATGCGGCCCGCTGCCGGGAGGCGCCGGGCAGAACGCGGGCGGTGAGGTGACGGCGAGATCTTCGATCTCGGTCGACGGCCGCATCATCTACTTCACCGCCGTCCCGGCACCGGCGGCGACGGGCGTGTGCAACGCCACCGAACGCAACGGAACGCGTCTCTTCAAGCGGGTGGACGCGGAAGAGACCGTCGCCGTCTCGGAGCCGACCTGCACCCCGGCGCCGCTCTGCGGCGGCCCGGCGGCGCCGGACGTCTACCGCGGCGCCTCGCTGGACGGCGACGTCGTCGTATTCAAAACCAACCGCCGGATCGTGCCGAGCGACCAGGACTCGACCAACGACGTCTACGTCTATGACGAGACTCCGCCCGCGGGCCAGCCGAAACTGGTGCAGATCTCGGCCGGCCAAGCGGTCTCCCCGGAGCACCCGACGCCGGGGAGCGGGGCCACGACCCAGGGCGTCGTCACCATCTCCACGGACGGCTCGCGCGTCTATTTCGTCGCCACCGGGCGCCTGACCCCGGAGGCGACGGCGGGAGCCAACAACCTCTACGTCTATCAGCGTGACGCCGCTCATCCGACCGGCTCGCTCAAGTACCTGGCGAAATTTGGCAGCGGCGCCAGCTCCATGTGGAGCCTCTCTTCGAACCCGGCGCTGGCGGTGCCGGTCTACGGTGAGGGCGGCGCCGATAGCTGGGGCGACGGCCGCTTCCTGGTCGCCGAGACCAACGAGCCGCTGCTGGCGGAAGACACCGACACCGAGACGGACGTCTACCGGTTCGATTCCGAGGCCACGAGCGACGCGATCGTCTGCGCGAGCTGCGCCGGCAGCGGCGCGTTCCCGGTCAACGCCCTCGGGCAGTCCGGGACCGGCGCGGTCGAGGCGTTCTGGAACAAACCGCGGCTCGCCTCCGACGACGGCGAAGTGGTCGTGTTCTGGACCGAGGAGGGTCTGATCCCCGCCGACACGAACGGCGCCCTCGACGTCTACGCCTGGAACCACGGCGAGCTCGAACGGATCACCCGGAAGGCGATCCCGGATGCCAAGCCCAGCCCCTCCGCCGGCACGGTCGCCGATGGCTCGACCGTGTTCTTCTACACCGCGGCGAGCGAAGTGCCATCCGACCAGAACTCCGCCAACGACGTCTACGCGGCGCGGGTCGGGGGCGGCTTCCCGACCGCGGAAGCGACCTTCGACACCTGCCTCAGCGGCGCCGAATGCAAAGCCCCGCCGGCTCCGGTCGCGCCGGCGGCGAACCCGGGCAGCGCCAGCCTGATCGGTCCGGGCAACCCACCCGAGCAGCGGGCCCGGTCATGCAAGAAAGGCAAGGTGCGCAAGGGCGGCAAGTGCGTGAAGAAGCCGGTCAAGTGCAAGAAGGGCAAGGTCCGCAAGCACCGCAAGTGCGTGAAGAAGCCGGTCAAGTGCAAGAAGGGCAAGGTGCGCACGGGCGGCAAGTGCGTGAACAAGAAGGCGGCGAAGAAGGCGAAGCGAGCCGCCGCCAAGCGCCACGGAAGGAGCGGCAAGTGAGCGCGCCGATGACTCGCACCGGCTCCGTCCCAGCTCGGCAGGAAGGCACGAACGTCATGAAGAAGCTCATTGGAATCGCGGCCGTCGTCATCGGCCTGATGGTCTGCGCCGCCCCGGCGTCCGCCGCCCCGGCGTACTCGATCGGGATCACCAGCTCCCCCGGGGAGATCCACCGGGGCGACGAATTCGTCAGCTACGTGGTGCAGGTGACGAACAGCTCGGACGTCGACTACACGACCGGCGCGACCATCTCCGCCTTTCTCAACCTCTCGCCCGGGCTCACCCTGGCCCAGGCGTCGGGGACGGGCTGGAGCTGTGATCTCCAGGCCTCGGTCTGTACGAGCAACTACGCGGTCGGACCGGGCAAACCACTGCCGGATCTCAACCTCAGCCAGGTCTGGATCGGCGCCGGCGCCCCCGACTCGCCGCAGCTGAAAGTCGTCGTCAACGGCGGCGGTGCCGCCAAAGCGGCGAGCGCCACCCATAGCTTCACCCTCCTGCCCGCGAAGCCGTTCGGCCTCGAAGTGCTCGACCCGAAAGTCCAGGACGAAGAAGGCAGCGACTACACCCAGGCCGGCGGCCATCCCTTCGAGGCTTCGGCCGAATTCCGCGTGCCGACCACCATGACGGCGGCCGGTCCCGGAGGGCTGGGCTCGAAATGGGGCGCCCCCGTCGAGGCGATCAAGAGCGGCCTGGCGGAACTTCCGCCCGGACTGATCGGCAACCCGCAGGCGGCGAAAACCTGCCCGGTCGACGTGATGCTGGCCGAGGCCTGCCCGGCCGACACGGCCGTCGGCGGCGTTGTGCTGTTCCTGCTCGGCGCCCTGGATCAGGAATCGATCGTCTACCGCGTCCCCGCCGAGAACGGCTATCCGGCCGAGTTCGGGTTCACGACCGACTCGCCGAAGTTCGTGATCCGGGTCGGCGTCCGCACCGACGGCGACTACGGGATCAACATCCGGGCACCTCGCGTTCCCCAGGATCCGCAGCTGATCGGCTCGCGCTTCAGCTTCTGCAGCAACGGCCCGATCATCAAAAAAGGCTTCCTGCGCTACGAATTCAAGGGCTGCAAGACGCTCGCGGAAGCGGCCAAAACCGCCAAGCCGATCGTCACCCTGCCGACCACCTGCTCGGACCCGGAACCGACCATGCGCTTCGGGCTCGACTCCTGGCAGCACCCCGCTCCGGAGCTGCTCGACGGCAGCCCCGACATGACCGATCCCAACTGGAAGACCCTGGTTGCGCCGCAGCCGGCCTTCACCGGCTGCGAGAAGCTGGTCAAGACCTGGACCGACCCGCAAACTCGGCCCAGCCTCGATCTCCAGCCTGATGTCACCGAGAGCGACAGCCCGGCGGGCTACACGGCCCGAGTCCACGTCGAAAACAAGGGCCTGACCGAACTCTCAGGGCTCAGCGCTTCGCACCTGCGCGACATCACGGTGAAGCTGCCGCAGGGCGTGACTATGAACCCGGCGATCGGCGACGGGGTGCAGAGCTGCTCGATGGAGCAGATGGGGCTGAAGAGCCTCTCGCCGTTGAGCTTCGACAAAACGCTGCCTCGCTGCCCGTTGGCCTCCAAACTCGGGACCTCGGAAGTGGTCTCGCCGCTGCTGGAGAGCCCGCTGCACGGTTCCGTCTACCTGGCCGCCCAGCACGACAACCCGTTCAACTCCGACTACGCGATCTACCTCGCGGTGGAGAGCCCCGAGCTCGGGCTGGTGATCAAGCTCGCCGGCGAAGTCGTCGCCGACCCGGTCACCGGTCAGGTCACGACCCGCTTCCGCAACAACCCGCAGCTTCCCTTCGAAGACATGAAGCTGTCCTTCTACGGCGGCGACGCCTCGGCCCTGGCCAACCCGATGACCTGCGCGCCGGTCGCCACCGAGACCGACCTGACCCCGTGGGCGGCGGCCGACCCGGCCAACCCGCGCCCGGACGAGATCGCCCACTTCAGCTCGCCGGTGACGATGACCTCCGGCCCGGGCGGCTCACCCTGCGTGGGCAACCCGGGCGACCGCCCCTTCAAGCTCGGCATGAGCGCCGGCTCGCTGAACCCGCTGGCGGGCGCGACCAGCCCCTTCTCGGTGCGGATCACCCGTCCCGACGGAGCCCAGGAGTTGAGCGAGCTGACCGTCACCTCGCCTCCCGGCTACTCTGCCTACCTGCGGGGCATCCCGGCCTGCGGCGAGGCGCAGATCGCCGCCGCTCGGGCCAAGACCGGCCTGGCCGAGCGGGACAACCCCAGCTGCGCCCCCGCCTCTCGCGTGGGCAGCATCCTCAGCGGCGTCGGCCCCGGCGGCAGGCAGCTCTACGTCCCCGGGTCGATCTACCTCGGCGGTCCATATAAGGGGGCGCCGTTGAGCCTGGTCACGATCACGCCTGGCCTGGCCGGCGGCAGCCACGACAAGCCCGCCTTCGACCTCGGCAACGTGGTCGTGCAGGTCCCGATCCGGGTCAACCGACAGACCGCCCAGATCGTCGGGCAGACCGACGAGCTGCCGACGATCATCCGCGGCATCCCGCTGCGGATCCGCGACATCCGCGTCAACCTCGACCGCCCGGAGTGGGGCCTCAACCCGACCAGCTGCAAGCCCTCGACGGTCAGCGTCAGCGCCCGGGGCAACTCCGGCGCCGTCGCCAACATGAGCGAGCGTTTCCAGGTCGGCGGCTGCGGCAAGCTTGCCTTCAAGCCGAGGCTCAAGGCCAAGCTCACCGGGCCGACCAGGCGCGGCGGGCTGCCGGCCTTCCGGGCCCAGGTGACCTGGCCGCGGGGCAAGGGGTACGCCAACACCAAGGACGTCCAGGTCACCCTGCCGCACTCGGTGTTCCTCGAACAGGCCCACATCGACACCGTCTGCACCCGGCCCCAGGCCGCTGCCCAGCAGTGCCCGGCGGGCTCGATCTACGGCTACGCCGAAGCCGAGACGCCGCTGATCGACGGCAAGTTGACCGGCCCGGTGTTCCTGAAATCCTCGAACAACAAGCTGCCGGATCTGGCGATCTTCCTCAGGGGCCCCGACAGCCAGCCGATCGAAGTCGAATTCGCCGGTCGCATCGACTCGGTCAAGGCCCAGATCCGCAACACGATCGAAGGCCTGCCCGACGTCCCTGTGAGCAAGTTCGTGCTCTCGATGAAGGGCGGCAAGAAGGGCCTGCTCGTCAACTCGCGGAACATCTGCCGCGGGAAGAAGAGCCGGATGACGGTGAAGATGACCGGCCAGAACAACGCCGTAGCCAAATCCCGCCCGGTCCTGGCGAACAGCTGCAAGAAGCAGATCAAGGGCAAGAAGAAGAAGGGGAAGTCCACCAAGCACAAGCGCAACCGGCTGAGCCGGTTCGTTGGCGCCTTCTAGGGGGAGCCTCCCCCTGACCCTGCGCTTTCCGCGCAGGGTCCTCGCGGCGGCGGTCGTGGCGATCGCCGCCCTCGGCGTTCTCGGGACCGGGGTGGAGGAGCGCCTCACCCCGACCTCCCTCAGCGTCCCCGGCACGCCCTCGGCCAAGGGCGGGCAGCTGCTCGAGGAGCACTTCGGCGAGTCGGCGCCGTTCGCGATCCTCCTGCGCGGGCCCGCCGGCGCCCTCGATCGGCAGGGCCCGGAGCTGATCCGGGCGCTGCGCTCGGAGCCGGCGGTGACCACGCTCTCCCCCTGGGACGGCGAGCAGCTCGACCGCCTCCGGCCCGCGCCCGGCAAGGCGCTGATCCTGGTCGACTTCCACGCCTCCACCGCCGCGGCGGTCGATCGGGTGGTGCCCGAGCTGGAAGCCACCCTGAGGCGGGAGATCGACGCCCCCGTGCGGGCCACCCAGACCGGCTACGCCTCGCTCTCGCGGGCGATCCAGAGCGAGTCGATCGCCTCGACCGAGAAGGCGGAGCTGATCGCGATCCCCTTCCTGCTGCTGGTCCTGCTGCTGGTCTTCCGGACGCCGGTCGCGGCGATCATCCCGCTCGCCTTCGGCGCGATCGCCGTGATCGCCTCGCGCGGTTTCCTCTACCTGGTCTCGGGCGAGATCGCGATCGACGCCTTCGCGCTGACCGTGGCGACGATGATGGGCCTGGCCCTGGGGGTCGACTACGCGCTGCTGATGGTCTCGCGCTTCCGCGAGGAGCTGGAGCTCGGCAAGGAGCCGATCGCGGCGGCGTTCTCGACCCGGCGGACCGCCGGACGTACCACCCTGTTCGCCGGGCTCACCCTGTTCGTCTCGATGATCGTCTCGGTCTTCGTGTTGCCGGGCTCGCTGCTGCTGTCCCTCGCCGGCACCGCGATCCTGGTCACGGCGGTCAGCCTGGTCACCTCGATCTACCTGGCGCCGCCCCTGCTCAGCCTGCTGGGCCACAACGTCAATCGCTGGGCGCTGCGGCCCTCCGGCCCCGAGAAACACGACACGCTCCACCGGCTGCTGCAGACGGCGCTGCGGCGCCCGGCCCCGGTCGCGATCGCGATCTCCGCGGCGCTGCTGCTCCTCTGCGCGCCGGCGGTCGCGATCAAGACCGGTCCCCCGAGCGCCAAGCAGCTGCCGGCCGACAGCCCCGCCCGCCTCGACGCCGAACGGATCTCGGACCAGATCGGGCCCGGCTGGGACGCCCCGTTCGTCCTCGTCGCCAGCAATCCGAACGGCCCGATCACCACCGACGCCGAGCTGCGCCACCTCGCCAAGCTCCAGGACCTGCTGGCGCGCCAGCCCGGGGTGCAGGCGGTGATCGGCCCCAAGGAAATCGCCGAGCGCACCGCGCCGATGCGAAGCCGCGGCAACGAGCTGCTGGGCGGCCCGGGCCGCCGTCAGGCGGCGCGGATGCAGGGCTTCGGCTCCAAGCTCGAGCGCGCCGCCGCTGGGGTCGGCCAGCTGCGCACCGGCATCTCCGAGGCGGCCGCCGGTGCCGGCCTGCTTGGCGAGGGCTCGGGCAAGGCCCAGGCGGGCGCCGCCAGGATCGCTTCGGGCCTCGAACGCGCCGCCAGCGGCGGCGCCCGGGCGACCGACGCGATCGAGCGCCTCGCCGACGGCTCCGCGAAGCTCGCCGATGGTCAGCACACCGCGCAGGCCGGCTCGCTCTCGCTCGCCCTCGGCCTGCGCGACCTGGTGCCCCAGCTGCGCAAGGGCTCGCTGAAGCGGGCCCAGGACCTACGGCGGATGCTCGACGACGGCGCCCGCGATGACCCGTCCCTACAGCGGGCCGCGGACAAGGCGGGGATCCTGGTCCGCTCGCTTGCCGCCGCGCGCACCGAACTGCGCTCGCTCCGCAACGATGCCGCCCGCCTCAACGGCGGCATGGCTCGCCTGGTCGGCGGGGCCGAGCGGATCTCCGACGGCACCCGTCGCCTCTCCGA
>CAMPIP010000020.1 GCA_946886425.1 uncultured Actinomycetes bacterium | reverse complement strand
GAACTGGCCGTTGCCGGTGCCCTGGGAGCCGAAGGCGGATTTGTAGGACGGAGTGAGAAGGCTGAAGGTGCGATCCCTCCCATAGGACGTCCCCTCGCTGCTGCTGGCGACAATCCGGTAGTGGTAGACCCGGTTCGCTTCCAGCCCTTCCACCACCTGGCTGACGCTTGCTTCTTTGAACCCGGAGCCGGCCGGCGCCGGCGCCGCGGGCGCGCTCTGGCCATAGCTCGGCGTCGTCCCGTATTCGAACTGGTAGGTAGTGGCGGTGCCCTCCGGGGTCACCTTTCCACGCAGCGTCGCTTTGTCGCCCGGTCCGATCTTCGCCGCGCCGGTCACCGCGGCCGGCTGTTTGCCACTCATCCGGGAAGCGAAGGCCGTCCACCCTCCCGTTCCGTAATAGAGCCCGGAGGCCATGCAGTCCCTCGCCCCGCAGGAGATGCCGTTGAGGTGCTGCTCGGGTTCCGGGAAGCGGTCGGCCGGCGCCACCAAGTGCTGCGCCTGCCATTCGCTCCCGTCCCAGTATTCGGCGCCGCCGGTGACGAGGGCTTCGGCGCCGTTCAGGACTCTCGTGAAAGCGGGCCCGACGGCCAGGCAGGAGTCTGCCGCCATACAGGAAACGTTGGTCAGCGGTTTGGCGGGCAGCTGGCCCAGTTCGCTCCAGGCTTCGCCGTCCCAATCCAACGCCAGCGGTCCCGCCGTAGGCACTTCGACGTAGCTTTTCGGTTCGACTTCGAGCTGTTCCTTGAAATAGGTTTCGCCGACGACCAGGCAGTCGCTTGCCGAGAGGCAGGAGACGTCCCGAAGAAAGTTGCCGACCCCGGGCTGGCTCGGTGCGGACTCGACCGACCAGGAGCTTCCGTTCCAGCGCTCGATCAGCGGTTTCGTGGTCAGGTCGAGAGTGGGCCCGGTCGTACCCACCGCCACGCAGCTGGAGCTGGAAGCGCAGGACACAGCGTTCAGCGTGTTCCGGTCGAACCAGTCCGGTTTGCCGGCCGGGTTCGCGGACATCTGGACTTTCCACTGGGTCCCGTCCCACCTCTCGATCAAGGTGTAGGAGCCGACTTCTTTTTCTTTCCAGTATCTGCCGACCGCCACGCAATCGGAGCTGGAGAGGCAGTGGACGTCTTCCAGTTCCACCCTGTACTGGCCGTTGAAGGCCGGCGCGGCGTCGCCTGGCAGCGGCACTGCCCGCTGTGTCCACGAGGTGCCGTTCCATTGCGCCGAGAAGGGCCGCCACCCCGCTTCCCCCCCGGTCGCCCGGATGTAGTACCCGACGACCATGCAGGAGGAGGGGGAGCTGCAGGACGCGCCGTTCGGTTGCGTCGACTCTCCCAGGGTGGGGTTCGCCGGCGACGGCAGCGCCTCGACGCTCCAAGCGGTCCCGTCCCAACGATCGACCGCCGGCGCGTACGTGATGTATTCCCCAGCGGGGACCGGCTTCGTGCCCGGGATGACGCAGGCGTCGGCTGACGAGCAGGAGACGTCTTCGCCCCAGAAGTATTCGCTGACCGCGTTGGGCAGGACCTGCGGTGCCCAGGGCGAGGTGCGGAAGGTCTGGTCGGCGCTGTAGGTCGTTCCTTCGCTGTTGGACGCCACGAGCCGGTAGTGGTAGACGGTGTCTCTATCCAGTTCGCTCAGTTCGGCCGAGACAGCGACGGCGCTCGTGCCGGAGCCGGCGCTGCCGGGGGTCGGGGGGCTGATCGCGCCGTAAGCGGTCGACGTCCCGTATTCGAAGCGGTAGGTCGTGGCCCGGTCGTTGGGGTTGACGGCGCCGCCGATGGTGGCGCTGTCCGTGGTCACGGCGGTCGCGTCGTAGGCGCCTACGACCGGCTCGGCCGGTCGGGTGCCTCCCGGGCTCCCCCACCCCGTCGGCCCGTCATAGCCGACCCGCCCGTCGCAGATGTATTCCATCGCCGAGGGACAGGAGCCGTTGCGACCGTCCGCGGGGTCGAAGAGCTTCCCCGCCGGGCCCTGATCCCAGAACAGCTGGGCCCCCTTGGCCCGTTCGGCACCGGTGGACTGCGCCTCGACGCCGGCGACGATCGGAGCGGAGGCGCTGGTCCCCCCGACGAGGTACCACCCGTTCAGTCCCGGGGTCACCGGGCTGCTGTAGTAGACCGAGACCGGCGAGGCGGGATCGGCCACCGCGGAGACGTCGGCGATGCTGCGTTTGGCGCAGCCGCTGTCGGTCTGCCATTTCGGCTTCGCCTGGTACGCGCTGCAACCACTCCCGGCTCCGCCCCACCCCGTCTCCGCGTAGCCCCGTTTGTTGGAGGATTTGCGGAGGGTGGTGCCTCCGACAGCGATCACGTCCGGGGCGGAGGCCGGGTTCGAGGCGCCGTAGCCGGAATCCCCGCTCGCGAACAGGACCGGGATGGCGGCGTCGAAGTTCCATTTGTATCCCGTCTCGCCGGCGAACTCGATCCCGCCCCAGCTGTTGGTGATCACGTCGGGTTGGAGTTTCGCCGCGGATTTCACCGCTTCGTTCAGGTCTTCGATGCTGGGGCTGTTCGCCTCGACCAGTACCACGCGACAGTATGGGCAGCTCGCGGCGACCATCTGGATGTCGAGGGCCGCCTCCAGCGCCCAGCCCCCGCCTCCTAACACCGTTTCCGCCGCCTGAGGGTAGTTTTTCGCTTCGCCTTTCTGGTTTAACTTCGTCACCTGTACGAAGGGGGGCAACCCATACTGTTCCCGGTAGGTGTCGACATCGCCCTGCGCGTTGGGATAGTCGTAGGCAACGACGATCGCGACCGTCCGTTCGCTGTACCCGAGCTGCCATTCCGGCAGCTGCGGCAGGTCGTAAGCATCTTGAATGTCGGCGGGGGCGTAGCCTCCTCCCACCCCGCTGCCTTCCAGGCTCGGCCCGACTGCCGGTTTGTTGTTCGGTTTCGTCGGCACGACGGCGGCGAGGCAGGACATCGTCGTCTTGGTCGCCGGCGGGCAGATCGCGTACGGACGCCGGCCCGAGGGATCGGGCGAGTAGGGCTCGACGGTGCTCCTCGCGCGCTTGCCGTTAGCCGCCTTTGCGGTGAAGCCACGCAGGCTCTTCGCGAGCTGGGAACGCTCCGCTGCCGCGGCGCCTCCCGCCATCCTGTTCTTCTTGGCCGAAGCAGGGGACGCGATTGGTCCGATCGCGACCACGAGAAGCAGGAGGGTCAATCCAATCGACGCTAGCCTTGGCCGGTTCCCGTTTGTACCGTGCGGCATCCTGCGGCTCCCTGCGGTCGGTCGAGACATAGCATCGGCTCCGTATCTGTGTTGATAGGGCTGCGCCACGCGCACGACGAGTGGACTCGCGCATCCCCGATTCCCTGTGTGCAGAGCCTTGCGCCTACCCGTCCCCTTTGGCGCGGCCATGCTGGCCGAAGCAGCAGTGCTCTACCGGCCAGTTTTTCCCGCCTCCAACTCCCGCAGCCGGAGGACGGCTTCGATCTCGGCGGCGTGAGTGTCGATCGACTGGCCGATCAGCTCCTCCGCCTCGCGGAGGCGATTGGTGACCGTGTGGCGTTTTACTCCCAGGGCCGCTGCGGTCGAGGAGACGTTCCGGGTCGCGGCGAAATAGGCGCGGAGCGTCCGCTGCAGTGTCTCGCCCCGCTCCCGATCCGCGCTGAGGGGAACGAGGTAGATCTGGTGCAGCGAGCGCGCGAGGACATCGTCCTGCAGGAGCGTCGCCAGCAGCGCGACGTCGCCGTAGCGGACCGGCTGGCGCTCGGTCCTCTGGGCTACGAAGAACGCCGCCTTCGCCTGGCGATGGGTCAGGCGCCAGCCCTGCAGGCCCGCCGCCGGCTCGCCGAGGGAATAGAACGACCCGAGCCCGAGAAACGGGCTCAACGCTTCCCTGATCGCCTCCGGCTCGGCAGGTGCCTTGCCCGCGATCCAGGCCCAGACGACGTCGTCGGCGAGGCGGACAATCAGGACACGACGGTCGAGTGCCGCCGCGACCTTGCGGATCGGGTCGGCGACCTCCTGTCCGACCGCCACCAGGCCGGTGTGGACGTGGTCGAACTCGTAGCCGAAATCAGCGATGTCGAGTGGCTCGCCCGCCAGTAGACGTTCGATGCGGTCGGCCCGGCGCTGCTCGGTCGAGGCAAGCCGGTTCCGGCTCTCGCGCGCGAATTCCTCACTGACCTCCAGGAGCAGGCGGTCGAGCACCACCATGTGCCCCCGCAGCAACGGTCGCAGCAGGGCGCCTTCCAGCAGGCCTTTGTCGACTTCCTGGAGGAGAAAATCACCGACCGCCGCATACCCCGCAAGGTAGCGGCGCAGCACGTTGTCGATCCTGCGCCCGAGGCGCGCGGCCATCCGCGCCTGCGCCAGCAGCGCGGGCGGAGGCGGCGGCGCCCGCTCCTCCCCGGCCTCGAGCGCGGCGAGCGCGTAGTCGAGCGCGGGCGGGAGCGCGGCGCGAAGGCCTTCCCGGTAGACCGGGTCGGCGTCCAACGCATCGGGGATGGCAAAGATGCGCTGTTCCATAGCTTCTTCCAGCTCGGGGCGGCGCTTCTCCAGCGCCGCCCGCAGCGAGCCGCGGCTGACTTCCCCTGGCACGCGATTCCCCATCCAAGCGACCTCCCCATTCGCTCCCCGCCGCCGAGCCGGAAGAGGCGTCGGGTTCCCCGGTCAGGACCAAATGTACAGGGATTTCCTTAAACAGGATCGCGATCTTTCGTTTCAGAATTTTTGCTTCTCTTTCGGAATTTTCCCCTTCACAGGCAATCCGCCTGACGCCGCAAGCGCCGTTAAGCCGCTTCGCGGCTGAGGCTGGCGGCCTCGGCGGCACCCAGGTAGGGCGCCAGGATGAACTCGGCGAAGTCGGGGAGAAGCTCGGGGAGGCGCTCGGCTTCGCCGGCGCCGACCTTGCGGGAGGCGAGCGAAGCGAGGGCGCCGAGGACCGTCTCCTCGGTCGAGTCCGGCAGCTTGCGATCGCTGGCGGAGCGCTCATCGCGGCCCTGGGCCAGGAAGGGTTCGACGGCGTCGACCGCGGCCCGGTAGCGGGCGGCGACGGCCGGGCCGGCGCTGGTCGACTCGACCAAGCAGAGCCGGGCCAGGTCGGGCTCGGCGGCGAAGAACTCGAGGATCGCGCGGGCCACGGCGATCGCCCGATGGGGCCAGTCGCCCTCCCCCCCCGCCGCCTCGGCGCCCAGTTCGTGGACGTGGCCGGCAACGACCTCGAAGGCGGCCAGGAAGCACTCCTCCTTGCCGTCGAAGTTGGCGTAGAAGACGCGCCGGGAGACATGGGCGGCCTTGGTGATGTGGGTGATCGTGACGGCGTTGTAGCCGTGCTCGGCGACCGCCGTGGCGAGACCGGCGATCAGACGCTCGCGCTGGTTGTGGGCAACCTGCTCGCGGCTGAAGCCATGGCGACCCGCGGGGAGCGGGCCGAGCTCGTCGGTCGCCATAGCGCTAGCCGGCGCTGAGGGCGCCGGCCTCGGCCGCCGCCTTCTCTTCGCCGACGTACGGACGGAGGACGAACTCGAGCGTCTCCGGCAGCAGCGCCCGCAGCTTCTCGGTTTCGCCGCCGATCAGGCGCTGGTTGACAACCCACATGACGCCACCCATCAGCGTGTCCTCGAGCGTCTCCGGCAGCTGGTCGCGCCGAGGGTTGAGCTCCCGTCCCGGCTTCAGGAGGGGCGCGAACTGCTTCATCGCCGCTTCCTGGCGCCGCGCCGCCTCCGGCCCGGCGGTCGAAGCCTCGGCCAGGCAGGCGCGGGCCACGTTCGGGTAGGCGGCGATCACCTCGAACAGCGCTCCCAGCCCGGCGGCTACCTTGTCCGGCCACTCGGGCTCGCGGTCGTAGGCTTCCTTCACCCGGCCGGTCAGCACCTCGACCGCTTCGCCGAGCAGGGCGAGGAAGACCGCTTCCTTGTCGTCGAAGCTCTTGTAGAAGGTCGCGTAGCCGACCTTGGCGCGGCGGACGATCATCTCGATCGTGGTCGCCTGGTAGCCCTGCTCGGCGACGAGGTCGGCGGTCGCTTCGAGGATCCGCCGGCGCTGGTCGGCGGCGGCGCCGTCGCGACTCACCGGTTCGGGGCCGGGAGGCTGCCGAGAAGCCTTTCCTGGCAGGGCTCGCACCACTTCAGGATAGCGCGGGTTCCCATTGGTACCGATGTAGTACGTCGGATTATCAATCGTTCCCAAACATGGACTACAGTACCTCGGAGTGGATCAGCGGCGCACACTCCGGGCAGTCCGGTCGTGGGACGAAGCCCTTCCCGAGCGCGACCCGGCCGCGGCGATCCAGGAGGCGATGCTGCTGACCGCGGGCGCACTCGGCTACGAGGCAGCGACGCTGCAGGAGGTCGCCGAGCGGGCCGGCGTCAGCCGCGCCCAGTTCCAACGCCACTTCGGGAGCCGCGAGGAGTGCTTCGCGGCCGCCTACGAGGCCGCCGCCGAGCGCCTCGTCGAGGACGTCCTCGAGGCCGGCCGCGAAGCGCCGAGCTGGCGCCTCGGCCTGCGCGCCGCCCTCGCCGAGCTGCTCCGCTTCGTCGCCGAGCAGCCGCTGCTGGCGAAAGCGCTGATCCTCGAGGTCCGCGCGGCTCGAGGCAACGCCTGGGTGGCGCACCAGCAGATGGTCGACCGCCTCGTCACCGCGATCGACAGCGCGCGCGAGCAGCCCGGCGCCCTCCCCTCCTCCTCGCCGATGACCGCCGGCTTCATGGTCGGCGCGATCGAGGAATCGATCGCCATGGAGATCGGCGCCGGCCGCGCCGCCGAGGCCCAGCACCTGCTGCCGGACCTCACCCACCTCGTCGTCCTCAACTACTTCGGCGAGGACGAGGCCTGGCTGGAGCTGCGCCCCGAGGCGGAGACCGGCTAGCGCTTCGATTAGTTCTCGCGGGCGACCTTGGCCGCGGCCTCGCTGCCCAGATAAGGGGTCAGCGTGAACTCGACCAGGTCGGGGAGGAGCGTCTCCAGCTCTTCGGCTTTGCCGGCGATGATGCGGCGGGAGATCAGCGAGACCATGCCGCCGACCAGGGCCTCCTCGGTGGTCGGCGAGAGGCGGGAGAGGACTTCGGGCGAGCGGCCCTCGCGGCCGCTCTGGAAGTAGGGGACGAAGCTCTGGATCGCGGCGTCGTAGCGCTCGACCACGACCGGGCCGGCGACCAGCGCCTCGACCATGCAGAGGCGCGCCAGGTTGGGCTCGGCGGCGAGGAAGTGGAGCATCGCGCCGATCCCGGCCTTGACCGCGTGCGGCCAGTCGTCCTCCTCGTCGAAGGCCTGGGCGACCCGCTCGCGCAGCTCCGCCATCACCGTGTCGTAAGCGGCGACGAAGCACTCGTCCTTGCTGGCGAAGTGCTCGTAGAAGGTGCGGCGGGAGACGGCCGCGTGGCGGGTGATGTGGGCGATCGTGGTGCCCGCGTAGCCGTTCTCGGCGATCGCCTCGGCGAGGCCGGCGATCAACCGCTCGCGCTGATTGTGGGCGACGAACTCGCGCGGCAGGCCGTGCCGCCCCGGGGGGAGGCGGGCAAGCTCGGGCGGGTACTCCGGTGCGGACTCGACGGACGGATCGGCGGGATCGACGGCCACGGAGCGACGATACCGGTCGGGGGGTCTTGAGTCGTTGTTCAGCTCTTCCAAGGCGGCCTCCATTCCCAGGTACGGCATCACCGCCGCCGACATCAGCTGCGGAACGATGGTGTGCAGGTCGTCGATGTCGCCACGCACGACCTTGGCGTAGAGCTGGCCGTAGGCGGACCCGGCCAGCGCCTCGGCGGTCGTGTGCGGCACCGACTCGGGGTCGTCCATCTCCTTGCGACCGGCGTCGATCAGCCCGGCCAGCACCCGCATGGTCATGTCCCGTCGGGCCCGGGCGGCGTCCCCGGCGGCCAGCACCTCGACCGCGAAGGTTGCCCGGTTGGGGTCGTGGCAGAGCGAACCGACCACCTCGTAGGCGACGGCGCGAAGACGGTCGGGCCAGTACTTCTCGCTCTCATAAGCGCGAGTCAGCGCCAGCATGCACTCCTCGTTCATCTCCTGCCAGGTGGTCAGGAAACCGTCGTACTTGCCGCGAAAATGGCGGTCGAAGGCGGTCCGGTCAAGCCCCGCCTTCTCGACGATCATCTCGATCGAGGTCTCCATGTAGCCCCGTTCGGCGCCGACCTCGATCAGGGCCTCGATCAGCCGCGCCCGCTCCGAAGAGGGAACGGTTCGAGTCTCGGTCTCGAGCACTAGGTCATGGGACCACCAGTCCCTGCCTTCGACTTATCCCGCGGGGGCTGATTCGTGCTCCGCCACCGCCCGCTTGGCTACCTCCGCGCCGAGATACGGGGTGAGCGAGAACTCCACCAACTCGGGAAGCAGCTCCTCGATCTGCTCCGTCTGTCCCATGATGATGCGCTGGTAGATGATCCAGAAGATGCCGCCGATGATCGTCTCCTCGAGCGTCTCCGGCAGCTGCTCGCCGTGCGGGGAGCTCTTGCGGCCCATCCGGAAGAGCGGCACGAAGGCCTGGATCGAGCGCTCGTAGCGCTCGACCGCGGCCGGGCCGGCGGAGAGTGCCTCGACGATGCAGGTTCGAGCCAGGGCCGGCTCGCTGGCGACGTAGTGAAGGAAGGCGGAGAGGCCGGCGTCGACCCGGGCGGGCCAGCTATCGACCTTGCTGGCGGCATCGACGACCCGCCGCAGAGCCTCCTTGACCGCGAACTCCGAGGCGGCCAGGAAGCAGTCCTCCTTGGAGGAGAAGTTCTCGTAGAAGGTGTTGCGGGCGATCCCGGCGCGGCGGACGATGTCGGCGACGGTGACGGCCCGGTAGCCCTTCTCGACGGTCTCCTCGGCCAGTGCCGAGATGATGCGCGCCCGTTGATGCTGGGCGATGAACTCTTTGGGAAGGGGATGCCGCCCGGGGGGAGGCCGCATCGTAGACGCGTGTTCGGCCACGAACGCCAGAGTACCTTGAGCGTCCGCTCATGCCAAGACTGGACGCTGGACCTGCATACCGCTACAGTACCGAAGCCCAGACAACCGGTTCCCTTAATCGAGTCAGAAAGGGCTCAGATGGGCAAGCAAGCCGAAACCAAGGTCCTGGCAGGGGCTGAGGGGACCGGCATTGACAGCGCCCCGGCACTCAAACTGGTGACCTCGCCGAAGCGGCAGATAATTCTCGACGGCATGCTGGAAGCGGCAGGAGCGGAGGGGTACGAGCACACCTCCGTGCGGACCGTCCTGGACCGGACCGGTGTCTACCGGCAGGCTTTCTACGACAACTTCGCCGACAAGGACGACTGCTACCTGCAGTCCTTCGAGGCTGGGGTCGAGCGCCTCGAAGCGCTGGCCCTGAAGGCGGCGGCGCGGGAGACGACCTGGCAGGGACAGCTGCGCGCCGGGCTCGGCGCCCTGCTCGAGTTGCTCGACGCAGAGCCCGACTACGGCCGCGGCCTGATCGTCGAGGTTCACGCGGCCGGGCCGGAGGCGTTAGCGAAACGGGCGGCGGCGATGCAACGGGCGACCGAGTTCCTCGACCGCGCCCGGGCCGGGCTGGACGAGACCGCGGCGCCGCCGGCGATCGCCCCGGAGGGGATCGCGGCGGGCATCCACGCGGTCGTCCACTCCCGCCTCGCCGCCGGCGAGGACGACGGCTTCCGGCAGCTCCTGCCGGAGTTCATGTACTTCGCGGTGATGCCCTACTTCGGGGCCGAGGCCGCCAACGAGGCGATGGAAGCGGCGAAAGCCGCCCTATAGCCGCTCGACGTTGTCGGCGGCGAAGCCGCGGGTGACGCCGCGGAAGTCGAGGACCAGCGGCGCCACGGCGGCGACGCGCTCGTAGTCGACGTCGGGGTGGGCGGTGACGATCGCCGCCAGGTCGGCGCTGGCGAGACCCTCCTCGAGGTCGACCGAGGCGAGGCCGTGGCCGCGCAGCTCCGGGACGTGGGCGTCGTGGTAGGCGACGTCGGCACCGAGGTCCTGGAGGCGGCCGATGATCTTCAGCGCCGGGGACTCGCGGGTGTCGCCGATGCCGCCCTTGTAACTGGCGCCGAGGACGAGGATGCGGGAGCCGTTGACCGGCTTGCCGGCCTGGTTGAGGGCGCGCTCGATGCGCTCCACGCAGAAGGCCGGCTGGGCCTGGTTGACCTTGCCGGCGAGCTCGATGAACTCGGGGTAGAAGTCGTGCTGGCGGGCCTTGAAGGCGAGGTAGAAGGGGTCGACCGGGAGGCAGTGGCCGCCCATCCCCGGGCCGGGGTCGAAGCGCATGAACCCGAACGGCTTGGTCGAGGCGGCGTCGATCACCTCCCAGACGTCGATCCCGAGCCGGTCGCAGAGCTGGGCCAGCTCGTTGACGAGGGCGATGTTGACGGAGCGGAAGATGTTCTCCAGCAGCTTCGCCAGCTCGGCCGCCTCGGGCGTGGAGAGGACGATCACCTCGTCGCAGATCTCGGCGTAGAGGGCGCGGGCGCGCTCGGCGCAGGCGGGAGTGAGGCCACCGACCAGCTTCGGGGTGGTGCGGACGGTGAAATCGGTGCGGCCGGGGTCGATCCGCTCCGGCGAGAAGGCGAGGTGGAAGTCGGTGCCGGCGCCGAGCCCGGAGCCCTCGAGGATCGGCAGCAGCCGCTCGCGGGTCGTCCCCGGGTAGGTGGTCGACTCGAGCACGACCAGCTGGCCGGCGCGCAGCACGCCCGCCAGCGACTCTGCGGCGTCGACGAGGTAGGTGAGATCGGGCTCGCGGGAGTTGCTGAGCGGGGTCGGGACGCAGACGATCACCGCCTCGCAGGCGGCCAGGTCGGCGTACTGGGCGGTGGCGCGGAGGCGCTCGGCGAGGGGCGCCAGGGCCGCGTCGGGAACGTCCTCGATGTAGCTCTCCCCGCGGCCGAGAGCCTCGACCTTGGCGGCGTCGGCGTCGAGCCCGACCACCTGGTGACCCGCCTCGGCGAAGGCGACGGCGAGGGGAAGGCCGACGTAGCCCAGCCCGACGATCCCGATCTGCATCGGCTCAATATATGGCGGTTGGACAGGTCGGCTTTCCTGCCCTACGCTGAATGGAATGGATTCATCGGTCCCGGATCCAGCGTCTCGGTCGAGTTCCACCCCTGCGCTGACCCGAACTTACGCCGTGCGCTCCGAGCGCGAGCGGCTGCTGGAGGCGATGGTGCGCGTCGCCGCCGCGAAGGGCTACGAGGCGACCACGGTCGCCGACGTGGTCGAGGTGGCCACGGTTCCCCGGGAGACCTTCGACTCGATGTTCGCCAGCAAGGACGAGTGCTTCCTGGAGGCCTACGACGCGGTCATCGACGTCCTCGTCGCCCACGTCTCCGCCGCCTTCGAGAGCACCGTCGGCCAGCCCTGGCCGGACCGGATCGCGGCAGCGCTGCGGGCCCTGGTCGACCTGCTCTCGGCCGAGGCGGACATCGCCCGGATGGCGATGGTCGAGGTGACCGCGGTCGGCGAGGACGCCCGGATCCGCTACCGCTCCGCGCTCGGCCGCTTCACCTACTTCCTCGAGGAAGGCCGGCGGATCTCCCCGCAGGGCGACGAGCTGCCGGCCGACACCGCCGGCTTCGCGATCGGCGGCGCCACCTCGATGATCTTCGACGAGATCCGCGCCGGCCGCGGGCCGGAACTGCGCCGCATCCTCCCCGACCTGGTCTTCGCGGTGCTGATGCCCTACCTCGGCCCGGAAGCGGCCGAGGACGAGATGCGCCGGGTCGCCGGCGAGCCTTAGCTCTCGCTGAACGCGAGGGGCTGGCGGTCGGCCCAGGGGCGGGCGTCTTCGAGCTGGGCGGCGAGGCGAATCAGGGTCGTCTCGTCGAAGGGGGCGCCGGTCAGCATCGTCCCGACCGGGAGGCCCTCGGCGGACCAGTGCAGGGGTAGCGAGATCGCCGGCTGGCCGGTGACGTTGCCGAAGGCGGTGAAGGAGACCGAGGCGACGGTCTCGAGGACGGGGGCCTCGGGGGCGGCGTGCTGGGCGGCGAGGACGGAGCCGGCGAGCGGCGGCAGGATCGCCGAGGTCGGGGTGAGGAGGACGTCGAAGTCGCGGCCCCAGCGGGCGACCTCGCGGCGCGAGAGCATCTCCAGCTTGCGGACCGCGAGGACGTACTCGTAGGCGTTGACCCGCTGGGTGGCGGCCTCGTAGCCGTTGCGGTTGTGGGGCTCGACCTTCTCCCAGTCGACGCCCTCGTAGTCGGCGAGACCGCCGGAGGTCATCGTCACGAAGGAGCCGATCAGCTCCTCGGAGACGGTCGGCACCTCGGTCTCGACGATCTCGTGGCCGAGCTCGGCGAGCAGCTGGGCGGCGGCGCGGGCAGCCTCGACGCAGGCCGGGTCGGTGGGGATCCCGAGCGGCGCCTCGGCCATCAGGCCGATGCGGAGCCGGCCGGGGTCGGCGCCGACCTCCTCGGCGTAGGGACGGGCCGGCGGCAGGGCGTTGTTCCAGGCGAGGGGGTCGGGTCCCGCCATCGCGTCGAGCGTGACGGCGGTGTCGGCGACGGTGCGGGTGACGGCGCCCTCGACGACGGCGCCCATCCAGCTCTGGGCGAGGCGGGGGATGCGACCGCGGCTGGTTTTCAGGCCGACCAGGCCGGTGTAGGCGGCGGGGATGCGGATCGAGCCGCCGCCGTCGTTGGCGTGGGCGATCGGGAAGAGGCCGCCGGCGACCGCGGCGGAGGCACCGCCCGAGGAGCCGCCGGAGGAGCGCTCCAGGTCCCAGGGATTGCGGGTGATCCCGTAGCGGCTGTTCTCGGCGACGGTGAGCGGGCCGAACTCGGGCGTGTTGGTGCGGCCACAGAGCACGAAGCCGGCGCGGCGCAGCGCCTCGATGACCGGCTCACTCTCCTCGCTGGGGCCCTCCGGGGCGCCGTTCGACCCGTAGGTGACGGGCCAGCCGGCGACCGGGGTGAGGTCCTTGATCGGGATCGGGACGCCGAGGAAGGGCGGCGTCTCGCCGCCGGCGGCGAGCTTTTCGTCGGCCGCGCGGGCGGCGGCCCGGGCGGCCTCGTCGTCGCGCCAGACGATCGCGTTCAGCTCCGGGTCGCGGGCGTCGACCGCGGCCAGGCAGGCATCGAGCAGCTCGAGGGCGGACAGCTCCCGCCGCCGCAGCGCCGCGGCCAGCTCCAGCGCCGGCGTCGTCGGTCCAAGCTGGCTCACCAGCCAAACCATATTCGCCGCGCCGGTGCCGTGTCGACACTCGGTAACGTCGCGCCGATGAGCGTGGCGATCCAGATGTCCGGCGTCACCGTCTGGCGCTGGGTCGCGCGGGAGCAGCGGCGGGCGGTGCTGCTGGCCGACGTCGAGTGGACGGTGCGGCAGGGGGAGCACTGGATCGTGCTGGGGCCGAACGGGGCCGGCAAGACGACGCTGCTGAACCTCGCCGCCGCCGTCTCACACCCCTCCGAGGGCAGCGTCGAGGTGCTCGGAGGCCGGCTCGGCGCGGTCGACATGCGGGCGCTGCGGGAGCGGATCGGGACGATCGAGCCGGGCGTGGCGCGGCGGCTGCGGGGCCGGCTGACGGCGCTGGAGATCGTCCTCACCGGGGCCTTCGGGAGCATCGCCCTGCAGCACGACCGGATCGAGGACATGCACCGCGAGCGGGCCGAGGCGCTGCTGGAGACGGTCGGGGCGACGGCGCTGCGCGACCAGCGCTTCGAGAGCTGCTCGCAGGGCGAGCGGCAGCGGCTGCTGCTGGCGCGGGCGCTGATGGACGAGCCGGAGCTGCTGCTGCTCGACGAGCCGACCACGGGGTTCGACCTGCCCTCGCGCGAGCGCCTGATCGCCTCGCTGGCGGCGATGGCGGCCGCGAACCCTGCGCTGCCGACCGTGACGGTCACCCACCACCCCGAGGAGATCCCGCCGACCGCCACCCACGTGCTGCTGCTCGCCGACGGCCGCGTCACCGCGGCGGGGCCGATCGAGACGACCCTGACCGGCGCGGCGCTCTCGGAGTGCCTCGGCGTCGAGGTCGAGGTGGCCCGCAACGGCCGCCGCTGGGCCGCGATGATCGCCGGCTGATCAGTCCTAACCGAGCGCCACCATCGGCTGCGTCAACGTCTCCACGCCCGGCGGGACCAAATGCCTGCAGGCGGGCCAGTACTGCTCCCACAAATGGGGTTACGCAGCTGCCTACGCGAAGGCCGGCTTCAGGTGCAGGTCGAACGGCCGGCTCGACTACCTCTAACGGGGAGCGCGGTCGTCTTTTGTGTCGCATAGCGGTACAAAAGACGACCGCGCTCCCGATCTTGAGCAGCTCGATGGCGTGGACGGCGATCGCGGCGGCGTCGAGCCGCGTCAGCTCGGCGGCGGTCCAGGCGCAGGCCGCTCGCACCTCGTCGGATATCAGGCCATCACCTCGAGGGTGACGTCCTCGAACTCGAGCTCCAACGGGGCCGGGATGCACTCCGGGTGGAGCAGGTGGGAGAGCAGCTCGACGCCGTCGATCAGCCGCGGTCCCGGCCGCGAGAAGCTGGAGGCGGCATCGACGGCGTAGACCCGGCCGGCGCCGAGACTGCCGAGCCGCTCGCGGCAGGCGATCGCCTGCGCCCGCGAGTCGTCGATGTACCAACCGCAGGGCATCGCCACCACGACGTCGGGTTCCAGCACCTCGAGCCGCCGCCATGTCACCTCGGCCGACTTGAGGCCGGCTGTGCCGAGCAGGTCCTCGCCGCCGGCGAGGGCGATCATTTCCGGGATCCAGTGGCCGCCGACGAAGGGCGGGTCGAGCCACTCGAGGGCGATCACGCGGGGCCGGGTGGTCGTCGTCACCGCGATCCGCACCGCCGCCAGGCGCGCTTCCAGTTCGCGGCAGAGCTCGCGGCCGCGGTCGGGGACGTAGGCGGCGTCGCCGAGCCGGATCGTGTCGGCGAGGACGTCGGCGAGCGTATTCGGGTCCTGCTGGAGGACCCGCGGCCGGCTCGGCAGGCGCGCCGCGACGGTGACGACGTCCTCGTAGGAGACCGCGCAGACGTCGCAGACGGCCTGGGTGACGATCAGGTCCGGCTCCAGCTCGGCCAGCTTCTCCTCGTCGAGGGTGTAGAGGGCACGGCCTTCGGCGACCGTCGCCTTGACGGTGCGGTCGATCTCGCTGGCGCTGAGGCCGGCGGGGATGACGGTCGCGGTCAGGTGCGGCAGCCGCTGGGCCGCCGCCGGCCAGTCGCACTCGTGGGTGACGCCGACGACCTCGTCGCCGAGGCCGAGCGCGAACAGCATATCCGTCGCCGACGGCACCAGACTGGCAATCCGCATCGGTCCAATATGCCACTCAACCGGCCGGGTGGCGAGTCTTTCTCGTGAACTACCGAAAACGTTTCGCCACCCGTCCAGAAAACACCTCGGTTCGCTGCCGCGCGAACCTGCCCCGTCCCGGCCCCTACCCCGGCTCTAGACTTCGCCGCTCGATGGGCACCGCGCAGAGACCCGACCCGACCGAGGCGGTCCGCCACCAGCTGCGGCCGCTGTTCGACCAGATCGTCATCAAGGAGCTCGACCAGGACCGGGTGCGCCGGTCGGGGCTGGTGGTGCCGCCGGGGACGCACGAGCCGCCGCCCCAGCAGGGAATCGTGCTCGCGGTCGGGCCCGGGCTCGACTGGTGGGCGCAGGCCGGGGTCGAGATGCCGGTCGAGCCCGGCGACCACGTCGTCTTCCCCTCCTCGGCTGGGGCCTGGGTCGAGGTCGACGAGGAGCGGCTGCTGGTCTGCCGGGTGACCCAGCTGCTCGGCGTGCTCGAGTCGACGTCGCTGGGCGAGTAGCTCAGGCCGCCGCGCCCGGCGCCAGCCAGGCGTCGCAGACGCAGGCGATGTGGCGGCTGTCGGTCCCGCAGCAGCCGCCGAGCACGCGGACGGCGCCGAGCCGGGGCTTCAGCTCGGCGTAGAGGCGGCCGAGATCCTCGGGGTCGCCGGCGTCGAGCTCATCGGCCCCGTCGAGTTCCGCGTGGCTCTTGCGGGAGGCGTTGGCGCGGACGCCGCCGAGCCGGTCGAGCCAGGGCCCACCGGCCTCCACCGCCGCCGCGAAGTGGGTCGGATGGGCGCAGTTGACCATGAAGCAGAGGGCGGCGCCGGCGGTCTCGGCATCGACCGCTTCGATCGCCTCGCCGAGCGGCTGCCCGCTGGGCAGGCGGCCGTCGGTCTCGACGGTGAAAGCGATCGTCACCGGCATCTCGGCGGCCGCGGCGGCACGAACGATCCCGACCCCCTCGGCGGCGTAAGCCAGCGTGTAGGCGCCGACCATGTCGGCGGCGGTATCGGCGAAGGTCCCGATCTGCTCGGCGTGGTAGCCCTCGGCGGCGTCGGCGCCCATCTCCTCGGCGGGCGCGTAGGCGTCGTCGCGGGGACCGAGGGTGCCGCAGATCGCGACCGGGGTCTCCCGCGTCTCCCACTCGGCGCGGAGCTGCTCGGCGAAGGCGACCGCCTCGCGGTTGACGTCGGCCAGCGCCGCCGGCGAGTAGCCAAGCCGCTCGCCCCAGTCGCGGTTGGTGCGCCAGGTCGGCGTGTCGAGCGCGAAGCCGAGCTTGTGCCGGCGAGCGATCTCCAGGAACGAGCTGTAGTAGCGGCGGAGCGCCTCCACCCCACGCTCGTCGCGCAGCAGCGTGAAGGAGGCAAAGCAGGGCAGGTCGAGTCCCTCGCGGAAGATCATCGTCGTCTCCAGCCCGCCATCGCTGAGGAAGAGGCGGGGCCGCTGGGGGGACGGCAGGCGGGTCGAGTCAGGTCGGGCGGGGCTCATCCTCCAACCGTAGCCGGGGTGCCCTGGCGCTTGAGGTTGAGGAGGCGCTCGTCGGCGGCGCGCATCAGGGACTCGAAGTCGTGGCCGTCGTCGGGGAAGACCGCCCAACCGATCGAGGCGCTGGGCTGGGGCGCGGTCTGGCCGGGTTCCCGGAGGCTGACGGCGGCGCGAATCGACTCGGCCATCTGGCGCGCGCCTTCGCCGTGGGCGCCGGGAGCGATCACGGCGAACTCGTCGCCGCCGATCCGGGCCAGGGTGTCGGTCGAGCGCAGCATTCCCTCGGCGCGGGTGGCGGTGGTGCGCAGCACCGTGTCCCCGATCTGGTGACCGTGCGTGTCGTTGACGCCCTTGAAGTCGTCGAGGTCGATCAGCAGCAGGGCCAGCGGCGAGTCCTCGACGTCGCGCCGGCCCGGGTGGCGGCGGCCCTCCAGCTCGGCGTGGAGGATCGCGTCGAAGACGCGGCGGTTGCCGACGCCGGTGAGCGGGTCGCGGTTGGCGATCTCGCGCTGACGGGCCTCGGCGGCGACGAGCCGGTGCTTGAGGCCGATCATCACCCAGGCGGCGGCGAGGAAGCTGGCAACGAGGGCGAAGTAGCGGGGCGCGAAGGCGTGGTCGATCGCCTCGCTGTCGTAGAGCAGCGGCGCCCCGGCGACCAGGACCAGCTCGATCGAGAGCGGCCAGGCCCAGCGGGCCGGGAAGAAGAAGGCGGCGTAGAGGAGCGAGCAGACGAGGAAGGGTTCGATGTAGCTGAGGGAGCCGCCGGTCAGGTAGATCGCCAGGCCGACGACCGGGACCGTCACCAGCATGCCGACCGCGAGGGCGTTCATCGAGGCGTTCTGCCAGGGAATCAAGCCGGTGACGCTGCCGAGGCCGTAGAGGAGGATCAGCACGCCGAACGCGACCACCCAACCGATCGCGACGTGCTCGGCGCCAGGCAGGAAGGCGCCGCCGATCCCGACCACCGCCGCGACCGTCCAGAGCACGCCGGAGATCCGGCCCATGCGGGCTCGCTCGTCGCTGGCTTCAGCGAAGGCGGTGGCTTTGGCGGGGTAGGGCGACACTTGCCCTACCCCATCGGCGGCTGGCGGCCGATCGTTTAACGCGCGCTCATCAGCCGGCCTCGGAATAGGCCGGCTTGCCCGCGACCGCCTCGTGCTCCGGCTCCATCGCGGGCGCCTCCATCGGCTCCGGGTTGCGGAGCACGACCACCGCGACGATGACGGCGATCGCGGCCAGTCCGGCCCCGACCAGGTAGGCGAGGTGGTAGCCCGAGGTCAGCGCCTGGGCCTGCGCGGTGCCGTCGGCGACCAGGTTCTGAGTGCGCTCGGTGGAGAGCGTCGCGAGGACGGCGAGGCCGATCGCGCCGCCCACCTGCATGCTGGTGTTGACGACGCCGGAGGCGAGGCCGGCGTCCTGCGGGGTCGCCCCGGACATCGCCAGCGTCATCAGGGAGGGGAACGAGGTGCCGACCCCGACGCCGACCAGCAGCAGCGCCGGCAGCACGTCGACCCAGTAGCTGGCGTCGACCGGGGCGCGGGCGAAGAGCAGCAGGCCGGCGACGACCAGGCTGACTCCCGGCACCAGGGTGTTCTTCGGGCCGAAGCGCATGATCAGCTTTTCGGAGAAGCCGAGCGAGAGGGCGCCCATCACGATCGAGGCCGGCAGGAAGGCGAGGCCGACCTCCAGCGCGTCGTAGCCGAGCACCTTCTGCAGGTAGAGGGCGCCGATGAAGAACATCCCGAACATGCCGGCGACCAGCAGCGCCTGGACGACGTTGGCGCCGGAGACGTTGCGGGAGCGGAACAGCCGCAGCGGCATCAGCGGGTTCTCGATCCGGGCCTGGCGGTAGATGAAGCCGGCCAGCAGGGCCAGCGAGAGGGCTCCGAGGCCTAGCGTCTTGCTCGATCCCCAGCCCCAGTGGTCGACCTGGAGGATCGTGTAGACGCCGAGCATCAGGGCGGCCGTGATCAGCGCCGCGCCCGGGTAGTCGGCGCCGTGGTGGATGCCGATGCCACCGCCGGCGGTGACGAGGCGGCGGGCCAGGAAGGCGACGAGGATCCCGATCGGGAGGTTGATCAGGAAGATCCAGTGCCAGCTGATCGCGTCGGTGAGGACGCCGCCGGCGAGCAGGCCGATCGAGCCGCCGGCCGAGGCGACGAACCCGTAGACGCCGATCGCCTTCGCCTGCTCGGCGCGCTCCGGGAACATCGTCACGATCATCCCCAGGATCACCGCCGAGGCGAGGGCGCCGCCGACGCCCTGGATGAAGCGGGCGCCGATCAGCATCCCCTCGCTGGTCGCCACCGAGCAGAGCAGCGAGGCGAGGGTGAAGATCGTCAGGCCGATCAGGAACATCCGGCGCTGGCCGAGCAGGTCGCCGAGCCGGCCGGCCAGCAGCAGCAGGCCGCCGAAGGGGATCATGTAGGCGTTGATCACCCAGGCCAGGTTGCTCTGCGAGAAGCCGAGATCCTCCTGGATCGAGGGCAGGGCGACGTTGACGATCGTCGCGTCGAGGACGATCATCAGCATGCCGGCGCAGAGCACGTAAAGGGCGAGCCAGCGGTTTTGGTCGGCGTGCGTTTGGGCGGTGTCGGTGGTCATTCTGGGGTTTGCCTCCTGAAGGGGATGAACTGGTCGTCTATCTGGACGACGAACGGCCGAGCGCGAAATCGACAGCGCTCATAGGTAGGGACTGGCTCGCGGACTGAAACTCATCGCCGGCCGCTCAGAAAATGCGGCTCGGCTCCCGAAGCACTCGAAGACCGAGCGAGACGCCAACCGAGTCGGTTGCGTGATCGGGCCAACGAGGGTACCCATCCGGCAGGTCGGCCGCGCTGACGGCGGACGGGCCGGCGCCTACCGCTGCTCAGGCCGCTCGCCGTCGAAGTACTCGACGGCGCTGGCGCGGCGGAAGGTCCCGTCCACCTCCGGGTCGCCGGTCCAGATCCCGACCTTGCCGCTGTCCGGGTAGACGGTCGCGGTCGGAAAGGCGACGGTGGAGAACATCAGCACCCGGGCGGTCTCCTCGCCGTCGTTGCGGACGCCGTGGGCGCCCTCCGGCCCGCGCGGGAACCAGACGACGTCCCAGGGCGCGAGCGCCTCCTCCCCATCCGGGTGGCGCACGGTGGGGTTGCCGGAGAGGACCAGCAGCCACTCCTCCTCGCCGCACTCGTAGTGGTAGGGACAGACCGCCTGCCCCGGCGGCAGCTCGTAGACGCTGATCCCGGACTCCTCGGCGCCCAGCAGCTTGCCGAGCTTGGCCATCCCGGCCCGGAACCCCTCGGGATCGTTCCCGTCGTACTCGAACTCCGGGGAGTCGATGTTGATCCGCCGCACGCGACCGACTTTGTACGCCCTATAGGACGTAAAAAGCTGGGAACGCTTTCGTTCAGCCGGAGCGGTCGGTGCGGATGCGCGCCGATTCGGCGAGGAGCTCGGCCAGTTCCTCGCGATCGACGGCGTCGAGGCGGACCAGGACCATCGCGTGACCGTCGTAGTGCGGGGACGGTGAGGAAATCGTCCTGACGCGGGATGACGAGCCAGTCGTGCGGTTGGAGCCAGTGGCTGGGAGTGGAGGCTTCGCCTCCCTGTTCGGGGTCTGGCGAGAACGGGTGTGGATCGGCGATGACTTCGATGAGGTCCCTGAGGATCTGGCCTTGTAGCTAGCGGCCGCGGCGGCCGAAGCTGTGGC
>CAMPIP010000019.1 GCA_946886425.1 uncultured Actinomycetes bacterium | reverse complement strand
CCAGGGCGCCGGGGGCGTCGCTGGGTCGCAGCGGGGCCATCGGCTCCGGCAGCGGCTGGAGGGCATCGATCTCGCGCAGCTCGCCCTGGATCGCTTCCTCGGTCGCCCGGTATTCGCCCTCGCCGAAGTGGACCCAGGCGAGGGCGCCGCCGAGGCTCCAGAGGAAGAGGCTGGGCCAGCCTTCGCAGCCGTAGGCGCTCCAGAGCTGGTGCTCGGCGTCGATCGCGACCGGGAACTCGACCTCGAGCTCGGCCAGGCCCGCCGCCACCGCGTCGGCGTCGACCCCGAACGGGAAGCGCGGCGCCTGGACGCCGATCACGCTGAGGCCGGCGTCGCCGTAGCGGCGCGCCCACTCGTTCAAGTAGGGCAGCGTCCTGACGCTGTTCAGCTGGGCGAAATCGATGAACTGGACCAGGGCCGGGCCGCCCGCGGTCAGCGCCGGCATCGATTCCGGTTCGGTGCCGATCCAGCGCAACCCGGTCGGCAGGTCTGGGGAGGCGATGTTCTCGCGGCCGGGGCGCATGCGGCGCGGACGTTATCCTGGCCGCGTGGCTGAGGTCGTCGCCTTCTTTTTGCCGTTCCTGCCGCTCCTCGCGCTGCTCGCCTGCCTGCTGCTCGGGCGCTACCCGGGGCACGCGGCGGTCGTGCGCCTCTCGGATCGGCTCGCCGCCCGCCCGCGCCGTCGGCGGGCCGCGCCCGCGCGGTCACGTCCGGCCTGGCCGGACCGGCATGCCGCCCACGGCGGCCTACTGCTGGCGCACGCGCTCTCGGGCCGCGCCCCGCCCGTCTAGCCGTCCCCGCTGAGTTCCCTCGCGCCGCCGGTTGCCCGGACGGGCCGCCGCGCGCAGATCAAAGGAGATGGCTTTGAAGGTTCACACGAAGAAGCTCGTCCTGCTGCTGTTGACGGTCGCGCTTGCCGCCGGCCTCACCGCCTGCGGAGGCAGCGGCGACAGCGACGAAACGACCGTCAGCGGCAGTTTCGAGACCCTCTCCGGCGCGCCCGCCGCCTACTCGGGGTTGTCCGGCAGCGCCGAGCTGACCCGCGCCGACGGCGGCACCACGGCCTCGCTCGAGCTCCGCGGCCTGGTCGCGGACACCCCGTACACCGCTCATCTCCACACCGGCGGCTGCGCGGGCCCCGAACCGGGCGGCCCGCACTTCAAGTTCGATCCCCAGGGTGGCGACCAGCCGCCCAACGAGCTCCACCTCGGCTTCGTCGCCGACGCCAAGGGCGAAGGCAGTGCCCGCACCGCCAGCAACCGCGAGGTCCCGCTCGGCGAAGCCGGCTCGATCGTCCTCCACACGGCTGGCCCCAGCCAGGTGATGGCGGCCTTCGTCCACGAAGGGCACGACCACGACGGTCACGGTGGAGGCGGCGGGAATCCCGCCGGCCCGGTGGCGATCGCCTGCGCCGAGATGGAAGGCGCGGCGGCGACCGCCTCGCTGCCGACGATCGTCGTTCGAGACGGCGAGCCGGTCGGCGGCGTCAAGCGGCTCGAATACAGCGCTGGCGACGAGATCCGCTTCGAGGTCTCCTCCGACGCTGCCGAAGAGATCCACGTCCACGGCTACGACGTCGCCAAGGACGTGCCCGCCGGCGGCTCGGTCCGTTTCGCGATCCCGGCCGACATCGAAGGGATCTTCGAGGTCGAGCTCGAGGAGCTCGGCGTCCAGATCGCCGAACTGCGGGTCAACCCGTGAGCTTGCTGCCGTTTGCCCACGCGCTGGTGGCGCGGGAGGACCTGCCGGTCCCGGCCTGGCTGTTCGCCTGGGGGGCCTCGATCGTCCTGATCGTCTCCTTCTTCGCCCTGGCGGCGGGCTGGCGCAAGCCTCGTTTCGAGCAGATCAACTGGCGCCCGCTCGGCGAAGGGCTCTCGCGCGGGTTGCTCTCCCTGCCCGTCCAGACCCTCTGCGGGCTGGTCGGCGTCTCCCTGCTCGGCGTCGCCGTCTACTCCGGCCTGCGCGGCACCGAAGCACCCGATCGCAACTTCGTCATCACCTTCGTCTTCGTCACCGTCTGGCTCGGCTTTCCGGCCCTCTCGGCCCTGCTCGGCGACGTCTTCCGGCCCTTCAACCCCTGGCGGGCGGTGGGGAGGACGGCCGGTGCCGGGTTCCGCGCAATTGCCGGCGAGGGTCCCAGGCACCTCGCCTACCCGGAGCGGCTGGGCCGCTGGCCGGCCGCGATCGGCCTGCTCGCCTTCGTCTGGCTGGAGGTCGTCTACGGCTCCACCGGCGGGATCACGGTCGGCATCTCGCCGCACACGACCGCGGTCGCGATCCTCGCCTACAGCGGCTACACGCTGGCGATGATGGCTGCGTTCGGGGTCGAGAAGTGGTGCGAGCGCGGCGAGGTCTTCTCCGTCTACTTCGGGATGTTCTCCCAGCTCGGCTGCTTCGGCGTCGAGAACGGTCGCCTCGGCCGGCGTCGGCCGCTGGCGGCGGCGGGCAAGTGGGCGACCCTGCCCGGCTCGGCCGCGGTGGTGATCGCCTCGATCGCGACCACCAGCTTCGACGGCGCCCAGGAGGGTGCGTTCCAGTCGCCGATCGAGTCGGTCTTCGAGTGGCTCGTAGACCGCGGGGTCGGCCTGACCGCCTCGCTGCGGATCACCGACACCGTCTTCATCCTGCTCTGCTTCGCCGGCGTCGCCCTGATCTACGAGCTCGGCGTGCGGGGGATGCGCGGCATCCGCAACGCCCCGCCCCTGGCGACCCTGCGATTCGGGTTCGCCCACACCCTGATCCCGATCGCGCTCGCCTACCTCGTCGCCCACTACTTCAGCCTCTTCGTCTTCCAGGAGCAGGCGCAGTTCGGATACCTGCTCTCCGACCCGCTCGGCACCGCCAGCACCGACCTCTTCGGCACCGCCGGCAACGAGATCGACTTCTCGATCCTCAGCTCGACGGCGATCTGGTACGTCCAGGTCGGCGCCCTCGTCGCCGGCCACGTGGTCGGCCTCACCCTCGCCCACGACCGCGCCCTCGTCTTCTGGCCGAACTATCGCCTCGCCGCCCGCTCCCAGTACTGGATGCTCGCGGTGATGGTCGCCTTCACCTGCTTCGGCCTGTACCTGCTCTCGGTCGCCAACGCGTGACCGGGGGCGGGACATGCCTATGCTCGGAACGATGCTCCCGCTCGCCCACGCCGGCCACTACCTCTGGGCCTTCTACCTGGTGCCGGTGGTTATCGTGATCGGCGGGATCCTCTACACGGTGATCCGCGAACGCCGCGACGACGGCGGCGAGGAGCCCGACTAGAGGATCTCGGCGAGGCGGCGCTCGAGCGCGGCGGAGATCTCGTCGCGGACCGGGCCCGCCGCCAATCGTTCGACCAGCGACTCGAGGAAGCCTTCGATGATCAGCGACTTGGCATCCGCCGAATCGAGGCCGCGCGAGGTCAGGTAGAAGAGCTGCTCCTTGTCGATCTGGGCGATCGCCGCCGCGTGGGTGCAGCGGACGTCGTCGGCGAGGATCTCCAGGCCGGGGATCGCGTCGGCGTGCGCCTCGGTCGAGAGCAGCAGGTTGCGGCTCTCCTGGAAGGCGTCGGTCTGCTGGGCCCCCGGGTCGACCTTGATCATCCCGCGCCAGACCGCCGTTGCGCCGGCGGCGAGGACGCCGCGGAAGGCGAGGTCGGAATTGGTGTTGGGCGCCGCGTGCTCCTGGGTGGTGTCGTAGTCGAGGTGCTGGCCGGGACCGCCGGCGTAGCCACCGGTGACCCGCGCCTCGGAGCCGGGGCCGGCGAGTTTGGTCTCCATCCGCACCTTGCCGCGGGCCGAGCCGAAGCCGAGGGCCGCCCAGTCGAGGCGGCCGTCGCGCTCGACCTGGGCGCGCTGGGTCGCGAAGATCCAGGCCTTTTCGGAGATGTCCTGCGTGTTGACGTAGCGCAGCGTCGCGCCCTGGCCGACCGAGAGCTCGACCACCGAGTTGAGTAGCGCGTCGACCTCGTCGCCGGGCGAGGACCAGTGCTCCCAGACCTCGGCTTCGGCGCCCTCCTCGAGCACGATCAGGGTGCGCCAGCCGACCGCGGTGCCGCTCTCGTCGACCGGGACCTCGATCCGCACCGGCTCACTGAGCTGGACGCCGCGCGGCACGAAGACCAGCACGCCGTCGCGCCAGCCCGCCTCGTTGCGGGCCACGAACGGGTCCTCGACCGGGACAAGACCACCCAACTGCTCTTCGAGCAGTTGGGGATGAGAGGAAAGGGCATCGCGCAGCGGCAGTACCGTGGCGCCCTCGCCGCCCTCGATCGTGGCGCTCGCCCCGGCCGCCGCGTAGGCGTCGAGGTCGAGGCCGGCCAGGTCGGTGAATTCCCAGCCCTTCGACTTGTGGTCGGGGAGGGGAAGGCTTTCCGCGAGAGAGGCGCCGCGTCGGCGCCTCTCGTCCAGCCAGGTGGGCTCGGTCGCCAGCTCAGCCAATGGAACCCTCCATCTGCAGCTCGATCAGGCGGTTCAGCTCGACCGCGTACTCCATCGGCAGCTCCTTCGTGACCGGCTCGATGAAGCCGTTGACGATCATCTTCGAGGCCTCCTCCTCGTCGAGGCCGCGGCTCTGCAGGTAGAAGAGCTGCTCGTCGCCGATCTTGGAGACGGTCGCCTCGTGGCCGACGTCGGCGTCGTTCTCGTCGATCCGGATCGTCGGGTAAGTGTCCGATCGCGAGTCTTCGTCGAGTAGCAGGGCGTCGCAGACCACCTTCGAGCGCGTCTCGGTCGCCCCGTTGGCGACCTCGAGCAGGCCGCGGTAGGTGGAGCGGCCGCCGTCCTTGGAGATCGACTTGGAGAAGATCGAGGACGAGGTGCGCGGAGCGGCGTGGACGATCTTGCCGCCGGCGTCCTGGTGCTGACCCTCGCCGGCGAAGGCGATCGAGAGGATCTCGCCGTGCGCCTCCGGCCCGAGCAGGTAGATCGACGGGTACTTCATCGTCAGCTTCGAGCCGAGGTTGCAGTCGACCCACTCCATCGTCGCCTTCTCGTGCGCGACGGCGCGCTTGGTGACGAGGTTGAAGACGTTCTGCGACCAGTTCTGGACGGTCGTGTAACGGACGCGGGAGCTCGGTTTGGCGACGATCTCGACCACCGCCGAGTGCAGCGAGTCGCTGGAGTACACCGGCGCCGTGCAGCCCTCGATGTAGTGGACGTCGGCGCCCTCCTCGCAAATGATCAGCGTCCGCTCGAACTGGCCCATGTTCTCGGTGTTGATCCGGAAGTACGCCTGCAGCGGCATCTCGACCTTGACCCCGGCGGGGACGTAGACGAAGGAGCCGCCCGACCACACCGCGCTGTTCAGGGCCGCCAGTTTGTTGTCGTTGGGCGGGATCACCGTCGCCCAGTACTCGCGGACCAGGTCCTCGTGCTCGCGCAGGGCGGTATCCATGTCGGTGAAGATCACGCCCTGGGCCTCGAGCTTCTCGTTGACCTGGTGGTAGACGACCTCGGACTCGTACTGGGCGCCGACCCCGGCGAGGAATTTGCGCTCCGCCTCGGGGATGCCGAGCCGGTCGAAGGTGTTTTTGATGTCGTCCGGGACCTCGTTCCAGTCGCGGCTGTTCTTCTCGGAGGCGCGCACGAAGTAGTGGATGTCTTCGAAGTCGATCTGGTCGAGGTCACCGCCCCATTTCGGGGTCGGGCGCTGTTCGAAGTGCTCCAGCGCCTTCAGCCGGAAGTCCCGCATCCACTGCGGCTCTTCCTTGAAGTCGGAGATGGTTTCGACGACCTCGCGGGAGAGGCCCTTGGGGGCTTTGTAGGCGTAGCCGGTCTCGGGATCGTTGAAGCCGAACTTCTCCTTGTAGTCGGCGTTGATCCCGGCGAGTTCTTTTTTCTCCGCAACAGCCTCGGGCGTTGCCATTTCAGACCTCCAAAGTGATGGTGTCGTCCTCGATTCGCACCGGGAACGTCTCGACCGGAGCATAGGCGGGCAGCGTCTTCGGCCTGCCGGTCGTCAGGTCGAAGAGCGAGCCGTGACGCGGGCACTCGACGGTGCAGGAGGCCGGGTCGAACTCACCCTCGGCCAGCGGCCCGTCGTCATGGGAGCAGCGGTCCTCGATCGCGTAGAGCGAGCCGTCGCAGTTGAAGACCCCGATCTTGCGGCCGTCGTGCTCGACCAGGCGCATCGCGCCAGGGCCGAACTCGGCGGCAGGGCAGACGGGGACAGTGGTTCCAGCGGTTTCAGTCATAGAGGTGGCCGCTCCTCGTGTGGCGGCGGACGGGACTAGTGCGGATCGAGACTTAATCCTACTTCTCCGGTCGGATTTTAGCGGGGCCATCACTCGGCCTTCACAGGAAAGCGATGAGTTCGCCGCCCTCAACCGGTCTTATGGTCGTCAGGCACCGCGAAGAGAGGAGCAAGATCATGAGCGAGAGGACCGTTTACACCCCCGGGACCCCGTGCTGGGTCGACCTGGCGACGCCGGACGTCGAGGGCGCGGCCGCCTTCTACGGAGCCCTGTTCGGCTGGGAGATCCCCGAGCTGCCCAACTCGGCCGAAATGGGCGGCTACCGGCGCGCGAAAAAGAACGGCAGGGACGTCGCCGGCGTGGTGCCGCTGATGCAGGAGGGCCAACCCGCGGCCTGGGGCACCCACGTCTCGGTGACTGACGCCGAGGCGACCATGGAGGCGGTCCGCGCCGCTGGCGGCCAGGTGTTGTTCGAGCCGATGGAAGTCGCCGACTACGGGAAGATGAGCGTCTTCGTCGACCCGACGGGGGCCGTCTGTGGCGCCTGGCAGCCGAATACGTTCGCCGGCGCCGAGCTGGTCAACGAGCACGGCGCCTTCGGTTGGAACGAGCTCGGCACCCGCGACACGGCGAAGGCCAAGGAGTTCTACGGCGCCGTCTTCGGCTGGGGGGCCGACGACGAAGAGATGGAGGAGAGCGGCACCTACACCGTCTGGAAGAGCGGCGAGGCGCCGGTCGGAGGCATGCTCGACATCGCCGGCATGCTCCCGGACGAGATCCCGGCCCACTGGCTCGTCTACTTCACGGTCGACGACGCCGACGCCGTCGTGCGGCAGGTCGAGAGCGGCGGCGGCAACGTCGTCAACGGCCCGATGGACGTCTCGGTGGGGCGCTTCGCCGTCGTCAGCGACCCGTTCGGGGCCGTCTTCGCGGTGATGCAGCCGAGCGAGAAAACGCTGGCCGAAATGCCGTAGCGGGACTACCCGAGGTCGGCGACCGCTTCGGTCGGGTCGCCGGCCTCGCCCTCGTCCTCCCAGTCGGCCGACTGGCCGAGGCTGGCGCTCTTCACCACCTTGAGGCCGAGCATCGCGCACTTCATCCGCGTCGCCGAGATCTCGATCCCGAGCAGGTCGAGGACGAAGTCTTTCGGAAGCTTCAGCAGCTCCTCGCGCGATTTGCCGACCAGCTCGTCGGTCAGCAGCGAGGTCGCCGCGGTCGAGATCGCGCAGCCTTTGCCGTCGAAGGCGACCGCCGCGACCCGGTCATCCCCGTCGAGCTGGATCGTCACGTGCTGCTCGTCGCCGCAGAACGGGTTGGTGTCCTCGTACTCGAGGTCGGCGTTCTCGAGCCGGCCGAAGTTGTGCGGCCGCTTGTAGTGCTCGAGGATCTGGTCGCGATAGAGCTCGTCCATTCCCGTCGAGGCTAGCGGAGGCGGTGGCCGCGCCTGTCGGTACAGGGAGCTAGAGTGGCGCAGGAAACTTCGACTGGGAGGGGAACCGGATGTCCATTCGTCGCCTTGCGGTGCTGACCGCGCTCGTCGCCCTGGCCTTTGCCGCTTTCACGCCCGCGCTCGCGCCCGGGGCTGGCAAGAACTCGACGAGGATCGTCGTCAGCGTGCGATTCCCGGCCTTCCACGGCAAGCTCAAGTCCCCCCGTCAGGGCTGCCTCGGCAGTCGCAAGCTGAGGATGTACCGCCAGTACAGGGGCAAGAAGAAGCTGCTTGGCCGCGACACCAGCGAGGACAACGGCAAGTGGGCGATCCCGGTCGGGAAAAACCTCAGCTCCGGCGCCTACTACGCGACCGTCGCCAAGCGCGGCAAGTGCAAGGCCGCCAAATCGAAGGTGCTGACGATCGGCTAAAGCCCGAAGACGCGGCGGGCGTCTTCGAGGCCGTCGAGCAGGCGGTCGATCTCCTCGGACGTCGTGTAGACGCCGAAGCTGGCCCGGGCCGTGGCGGCGACGCCGAGGCGGTCCATGAGGATCTGGGCGCAGTGGTGGCCGGCGCGGACGGCGACGCCGTGGCGGTCGAGGATCTCGGAGACGTCGTGGGCGTGGATGCCGTCGATCTCGAAGGAGACCGGACCGAGGCGGTCGGTGCCGCGGGGCGGCCCGAAGACCTTCAGGCCCGGCACTTCGGCGAGGCGCGCCAGGGCGTAGTCGGCGATCTGGCGCTCGTGCTCGCGGACCGCCTCCATCCCCAGCAGGTCGAGCCAGCGAAGGGCGGAGGCCATCCCGACCGCCTGGGCGATCGCCGGCGTGCCCGCCTCGAAGCGGGCCGGCGGGTCGGCGTAGGTGGTGCCGTCCCGCGTCACCTTGCGGATCATCGAGCCGCCGCCGAGGAAGGGCGGCATCGCCCGCAGTAGCTCGAGCCTCGTCCACAGGGCCCCGATCCCGGTTGGGGCGTAGAGCTTGTGGCCGGTGATCGCGTAGAAGTCGACCCCCAGCTCGGCCATGTCGAGCGGCAGCTTCGGCGCCGCCTGGGCACCGTCGGCGAGGACCAGGGCGCCGGCGTCATGGGCGAGGCGGGCGATCTCGGCGAGCGGGTTCTCGGTCCCCAACACGTTGGAGACGTGGGCGACCGCGACCAGCTTCGGACCGCGCTCCAGCAGGCCCGCGAAGGCCTCCAGGTCGAGGCGGCCCTCCTCGTCGACGGGCGCCCAATCGATCTCCGCCCCGACCCGCTCGGCCAGCTGCTGCCAGGGGACGATGTTGGAGTGGTGCTCCATCTCGGTCAGCAGCACCCGGTCACCGGCGCCGACGTTGGCGTCGCCCCAGGCGCGAGCGACCAGGTTGATCGCCTCGGTGGCGTTACGGACGAAGACGACCTCGCGGCGGTCGCTGGCGCCGATGTGGTCGGCGACCGTGGCCCGCGCCCCCTCGTAGGCTTCGGTCGCCTCGGCCGAGAGCGTGTGGGAGCCACGGTGGACGTTGGAGTGGTGGCGCCGCTCGTAGCGGTCGACCGCCTGGATCGAGGCCAGCACCCGCTGGGCGCTGGCACCGCTGTCCAGGTAGGCGACCGGCTTCCCGTTGACCTCCCGCTCCAGGGCGGGAAAGGCGGCGCGGACCTTCTCGATCGGGAACGCCTGCGCGCTGCTCGCGGTCGCCGGCTCCATCTCCCGGGGGCTAGGCGCTCGCGCCCGCCCCGACCTCCTCGCGGATCCAGCCGTAGCCCTTCTCCTCCAGCGTGCCGACCAGCTCGGGACCGCCTTCCTTGACGATCCGGCCCTCGAACATGACGTGGACGAAGTCGGGTTTGACCATGTGCAGGATGCGCTGGTAGTGGGTGATGATCAGCACGCCCATCTCGGGCCCGGCGAACTGGTTGACGCCTTCGGCGACGACCCGCAGGGCGTCGATGTCGAGCCCCGAGTCGGTCTCGTCGAGGACCGCGATCTCGGGACGCAGCAGCGCCAGCTGCAACAGCTCCATCCGCTTCTTCTCGCCGCCGGAGAAGCCGTCGTTGAGGTAGCGGCTGGAGAAGTCCTTGGGGATGTTCGCCAGCTCCATCGCCTCCTGGGCGGTCTTGGCGAAGTCTTTGATCTTGATCTGGTCCTCGCCGCGCGCCTCGCGGTGGGCGTTGATGATCATCCGCAGGTACTTGGAAACGGAGACGCCGGGAATCGCGACCGGGTACTGGAAGGCCATGAAGAGGCCTGCCTGCGAGCGCGCCTCGGGATCGGCCTCGGTGATGTCCTCGCCCTTGAAGAAAATCGTGCCCTCGGTCACCTCGAGCGCCGGGTGCCCCATGATCACGTTGGCGAGCGTCGACTTGCCGGACCCGTTCGGGCCCATCAGGGCGTGGACCTTGCCCTTCTCGACGTCGAGGTCGAGGCCTTTGAGGATTTCCTTGTCCTCGGCCTTGACGTGCAGGTTGCGAATCTCCAGCTCAGCCATTTCGCTCCGTTTCTGGGTTGTGTGAAGTCTTCTAGGCCGCGGCGCCGAGACCGGCGCGGCGGCCGCCCGGGGCCGAGAACTCGACCAGCTCGGCCAGGGTGGTGCCGGCGAGCGCCTTGGTGACGCCGCCCTGCACGCGCGTCCAGAGCAGCTTCGTCGAGCAGGCGTGGTCGCCGTCGTCCTCGTGCGAGCAGAGGACTTTGCCTTCCGGCGTTTCGTGGAAGCACTCCATCGGGGCGATCTGCCCTTCCAGCGCCTCGACCACCGCGTCCATCGTGATCTCGTCGGCCGGTTTGGCGAGGCGGTAGCCGCCGTGGGCGCCGCGGGTCGAAGTGACGAGCCCGGCCTTGCGCAGCTTCGCGACCAGGTGCTCGAGGTAGGAGAGCGGCAGTCGCTCGGCTTCGGCGACCGAGCTCAACGAGATCGGCGTCGAGCCGGGCTGCCGGCCCAGCTCCACCATCAGGCGAACTCCGTACTCGGCTTTGGTCGAGAACAGCACTGACCAAATCCTACTGAAGCGGTCGGTTATGCAGACTCGGAGGCTGCTTCGGCTTCGGCGCGGCCGAGCTCGACGTGGGCGCGGCTGTCGCTGCCGCGGATCAGGACCAGGGTGAGGAAGAAGCCGACGGCGGCGATCGCGGCGCCGCCGAGGAAGGCGATCTGGAAGCCGTCGGTGAGGGCGTTCGGTAGCGGCGTCCCCGAGCCGAGCAGGTCCTCGGTCTTCGAGGTGGCGAGCGTCGACAGCACCGCCAGGCCGAGCGCCCCGCCGACCTGCTGGGAGGTGTTGATCAGGCCGCTGGCCAGGCCCGCCTCGTGCTCGTCGACGCCGGAGACGGCGGCGATCGTCGTCGTCACGAAGGAGAAGCCGAGGCCGACCGCGGCGAGCAGCGAGGGGCCGAGGATGTCGGTCAGGAAGCCACCGCCGACCGAGACCTGACTGAACCAGAGCAGGCCGGCGAAGATGAACAGCATGCCGGTGGCGAGCACCGGCTTGTAGCCCAGCTTGGTCACCAGCTGGGAGCCGAGCGCCGCCGAGAAGATGATCGTCAGCGCCAGCGGCAGGTAGGAGAGGCCGGCGTGGATGGCGCTGTAGCCGAGCACCTGCTGCATGTAGAGCGAGATGAAGAAGAACATCGAGAAGAGCGAGCCGCCGACCAGGATCCCGACCACGTTGGCGCCGGTCAGGGTCCGCAGCCGGAAGATCGAGAACGGCACCAGCGGCTTGCTCGCCCGCAGCTCGGTGAACACGAAGGCGGCGAAGAGCAGTAGTGAGACGCCGATCAGGCCGAGCGTTTTGAACGAGCCCCAGCCGGCGTTGGTGGCGTCGATAACCGCGTAGACGAGCAGCGAGAGCGCCGCCGTGACGGTGACCGCGCCGGCGACGTCGAAGGCGCGGGTCTCCGCCTCGGAGCGGCTTTCGGCGATCAGCCGCGGCGCCAGCGCGAGGGCGGCCAGGGCGACCGGGACGTTGACCCAGAGCACCCACTCCCAGCCGAGGCCGTCGGTGAGGATGCCGCCGAGCAGCACCCCGGCGGCGCCGCCTGAGCCGGCAACCGCTCCCCAGACGCCCAGCGCCTTGTTGCGCTCGGCGCCGTCGCTGAAGATCGTCGTGACGATCGAGAGCGCGGCGGGGGAGATGATCGCGGCGCCCAGTCCCTGGGCGGCGCGGGCGGCGATCAGCTGCCCTTCGGTGCTGGCGAAGCCGGCCGCCAGCGAGGCGACCGCCACCAGCATCAGCCCCGCCATGAAGACGCGGCGGCGGCCGAGCAGATCGGCGGTGCGGCCACCCAGCAGCAAAAAGCCGCCGAAGGTCAGCACGTAGGCGTTGACCACCCAGGGGAGGTTCTCCTGGGAAAAGTCGAGTGCTTCGCCGATCGAGGGGAGCGCCACGTTGACGATCGAGGCGTCGAGGACGACGACGAACTGGGCCGCGCTCAACAGCACCAGCGCCAGCCAGCGCTTCTCCTGGTACTCCCGCGCGGTCGTCACGGTCGTCCAGTCAAGCAAACCCGCGGCACCGGGCTCAAGGCTCGATCAACCCGCGGCGGATCGCGTAGCGGACCAGCTCGACCCGGTCGCGCATGCCGAGCTTGCGCATCGCATTGGCCCGGTGGTTCTCGACCGTCTTCTCGGAGAGGTGCAGCAGCTCGGCGATCTCCCTGGTGGTGTGCGCCTCGGCGACGAGCTTGACGATCTCCTCCTCGCGCGGGGTCAGCTCCTCCTCGCTGCCGCCGCCGCGCTCGAGCACGTCCTTGATCAGGGTCCGCTGCGCCGCCGGGGTCAGGAACGGCTCGCCGCGCTCGACCGCCCGGATTGCCGCCAGCAGGTCGGTGTCCGCCTGCGCCTTCAGCACGTAGCCGGAGGCACCCGCTTTCAGCGCCTCGAACAGGTAGCGCTCGTCGTCGTGCATGGAGAGGATCAGGACCGAGACCTCGGGAGCCTGCTGCTTGATCTCGCGGGTCGCCTGCAGCCCGGTCAGCTTCGGCATCTTCACGTCGAGGATCGCCAGGTCGGGTCGCTCGCGCAGGGTCAGTTCCCGGGCCTCGGCCCCGTCGGCCGCCTCGGCGACCACCTCGATGTCGGGCTGGCGCTCCAGCAGCAGGCGGAGGCCGGAGCGGACGATCCCGTGGTCGTCGGCGATCAGCACCCTCATCGGTCCGATTCTCCCGGCACCACCAGGCGCACGGTGGTCCCGCGTCCCGGTCGCGACTCGATCGTCAGCTCGCCGCCGACCAGCAGCGCCCGCTCCCGCATCCCGGCGATGCCGAGCCCGCCCTCGGCCTCGTCGAAGGCGAAGCCGCGTCCGTCGTCGGCGACGGTCAGCTCGACCCCGCCGTCCTCGCGGCGCCGCAGCCGCGCCTCGACCTCGCCGGCGCCGCTGTGGCGGGTGGCGTTGGCGAGCGCCTCCTGGGCGACCCGGTAGACGACCAGCTGGGCGTCGTCGCCGAGGTCGGAGAAGTCGCCCTCGGCCGCGAAGCCGGCCTCGATCTCGCCGTGGGCCAGCTGCTCGACCTGTCCCGCCGTCGCCGCGACCAGGCCGAGGTCGTCGAGCGCGGTCGGCCGCAGCTGCCGAGCCAGCGAGAGCAGCTCCCGCATCGCCTGGTTGGCGAGCGCCTTGGTCTCCTCCAGTTCGGCTTCCAGTTCCGGGGGCGCCGCCTCGCGGGCCGCCTCGAGCCGCAGCAGCAGCCCGGTCAGCGACTGGTTGACCTCGTCGTGGAGGTCGCGGGCCACGCGTGCCCGCTCCTGCTCCTGGGCCTGCAGCGCCGCCGAGCCGGCCCGTCGCCGCTCCGCCTCGAGCCGCCGCATCATCCGCAGAAAGGCGAGCTCGAGCCGCTCCACCTCCTCGGTCTCGCCGATCCCGTCGATCGAGTGGGGGAGGGCGGCGCCCGGACGACCGAGGTCGACCTTCTCCATTTCCTCGATCAGCTTCTCGAGCGGCTCGAAGCGGTTGCGCAGTCGCAGCAGGCTGGTCGCCAGCACCGCCACCGCGAGGCCCAAAACGACGATCGCCACCACGGCCATCGCCCGATCCTAGTTTTCCGCTTGTCGTTTGTCGCCCTGTGGGATACAAGCGACAAGGGGAACGAGGTGGCCTGGGGGCTGGCACCGGACAGGACAGGGGATAACCCCTATGGGAGTTTCCCGCGCTTGGCGCAATACTCGCCGGACCACTACGCAAGGAGCGGGATTACGCGATGACCACCACCAAGCAATCGACCTTCGGCGCCAAATTGCGGACGACGATTCTGCTGGCTTCCCTCTCGGGACTGCTGGTCGTGATCGGCTTCCTGATCGGCGGTGCCAGCACGGCCGCGCTGTTCCTCGGCATCTCGCTGCTGATCAACCTCGGCTCCTACTTCTTCAGCGACAAGCTGGCGCTGAAAATGAGCGGCGCCAAGCCGATCGAGGAGTCCGAAGCGCCGCGGCTCTACCAGCTGGTCCGCGAACTGACGACCCGCGCCAACCTGCCGATGCCGCGCCTCTACATGATCCCCCAGGACCAGCCCAACGCCTTCGCGACCGGGCGCAGCCCGAAGCACTCGGCCGTCGCGGTAACCCGCGGGATCACCAAATTGCTCTCCGAGGACGAGCTGCGCGGCGTTCTCGCGCACGAGCTCGCGCACATCCGCAACCGCGACATCCTCATCCAGTCCGTCGCCTCGGCGATCGGCTCGGCGATCACCTACATCGCCTACATGCTGCTCTGGTTCGGCAACGACGACAACTCGCCGCTGGCCCTGGTTGGGCAGCTGGCGACCTTCCTGCTGGCCCCGATCGCGGCGACGATCATCCAGCTGGCGATCTCGCGGCAGCGCGAGTACGCGGCCGACGCCGGCGGCGCCGAAATTTGCGGCAACCCGGAGTCGCTGGCGAGCGCGCTGCTGCGCCTCGAGAGCGGCGCCGCGGCGATCCCGATGCAGGTCAACCAGGCCGCCGAGCCGCTGTACATCGTCAAGCCGTTCTCGGCCAAAGGCCTGGCGGGGATGTTCTCGACCCACCCCCCGATCGAAGAGCGCGTCAGGCGCCTGCGCCAGATGCGTCCCTCGTTCTGAGCCTCTAACGAAAGCCGGGCACGGCCTCCCAGGATGGCCGTGCCCGGTCTCGTTCCGTCAGCGCTTGGTTAGTTGCTCTTCCCGATCGCGCTGAGCGGGATCTCGCGAGCAATGGCGAGGATCTGCATGGGCATTCACCCCCCTTCCCTGCTTAACGAGGTCTGTTCGGTTTGAACCCGCCATTGCTTAGTGAGGTTCCACCGATTTACGCGGATAAAGGAAAAACCGCCCAACTTCGTTGAACTTGGCGATTGAGCGATTAGGATTCATTGCTCAGAGCGCTTGAGAGGAGAAGAAATGGCGACCAAAACCCAGCGCCGCAGCGTCACCCAGAACCGACTAGTCGCGATGTCGCACCCGCTGCGGGCGGATGTGATGCGGGTGCTCAGCGAGCGGACCGCGAGCCCGAAGGAAATCGCGGATGAGCTGGGGGAGCCGATTCCCAACGTGTCCCACCACGCCAAGCGCCTGGTCCAGCTGGGCTGCGCCGAGCTGGTCGACAAGCGCCAGGTCCGGGGCGCGATCGAGCACTTCTACCGCGCCACCGAGCGACCGCTGGTCGACACGGAGGACTGGGAGGAGTTGCACCCGCTGATCGCCGAGGACCTGGTCTGCCACTTCATGCAGTCCGGGATCGACGACTTCGTCGCCTCCGCCAAGGCTGGGATGGTCGGCTCCGACAACCGCTTCCACCTCACCCGCACGCGCCTGGTGCTCGACCAGGAGGGGCTGGACGAGGCACTCGAAATTCAGGAACGGGCCCGGCTCGAGTTGACGGAGGCCCAGGCTCGCGCGGCCAACCGGATGAGCGAGTCAGGTGAGGGGGCGGTCCACGCCTCGTCCTGGCTGGGCTGTTTCGAGGTTCCGCCGCTCAACGCTGACGAGGATTGAGTCGCGGCGGCTTCGGCCGCCGGATCCCGGAGCACGTTCCGGCTCCGCCGGCCGCTTCGCGATGCTCGCTATACTTTTTGAAGTAAAGCTGATCCGGATTTAGGAGATTTCATGGCGAGCGGGACCGAGACGAAGGTGATCGAGGAGATCCAGCCGTTCGAGGCGGCCGAGGAGATCGAGGGCGGCGACGTCGTTCTGATCGATACCCGCGAGCCGCACGAGTACCAGGAGGCCCACCTCGACAACGGCAGGCTGGTACCGCCGGGCCTGCTCGCCGAGCAGATCGGCGAGGCCGCGCCCGACCAGTCGGCCCGGACGATCCTCTACTGCCGTTCCGGCAACCGCTCGGCGATCGCGGCCGCGCAGCTGCAGGAACTGGGCTACGACAACGTCGCCTCGATGGCCGGCGGGATCGTCGCCTGGCAGGAGCAGGGGCTGCCGGTCGTCTCGGCCAGCGGGATGACCGCCGAGCAGCGCGAGCGTTACTCGCGCCACACGCTGATGCCGGAGGTCGGGGTCGACGGGCAGCTGAAGCTGCTGAACGCGAAGGTCCTGCTGCTCGGCGCCGGGGGGCTCGGAGCGCCGACCGCGCTCTACCTGGCCGCCGCCGGGGTCGGCACGATCGGCCTGGTCGACGACGACGTCGTCGACGCCTCCAACCTGCAGCGGCAGGTGATCCACAACACCGAGCGGATCGGGATGCCGAAGACGACCTCGGCGCGGATCTTCATCGAACAGCTCAACCCCGACGTCAACGTCGTCGAGCACAACGGCCGCCTCGACGCAAGCAACATTCTCGAGGTGATGCGGGACTACGACATCGTCGTCGACGGCGCCGACAACTTCCCGACTCGGTACCTGCTGAACGACGCCTCGGTGCGGCTGCGCAAGCCGGTCGTCTCCGCCTCGATCCTCGGCTTCGACGGGCAGATATCGACCTTTGCGCCCTTCGAGGGCCCCTGCTACCGCTGCCTCTTCCCGACGCCGCCCCCGGCGGAGTTGGCGCCGAGCTGCTCGGCCAACGGCGTTCTCGGCGTGATGGCTGGGACGATGGGAACCCTGCAGGCCAACGAGGTGATCAAGCTGATCCTCGGCATCGGCCAGCCGCTGGTCGGCCGCCTGCTCCTCTACGACGCCCTCGGCACCGCCTTCACCGAGCTCAAGGTCCGCCGCGATCCGGACTGCCCGATCTGCGGTGAGGGCGCGGCCGAGGTCCCGGAGTCGGAGATGGGCCAGTTCCCCGACTACGACGCTTTCTGCGCCGGCTCGGGTGGCGACCGCTAGCCGGCGGCGGCTCGGCTAGGATCACCGCTCTCATGGCGACCGTGAAGATCCCACCGGTACTGCGCCCGAAAGCGGGCGGGCAGGCCGAGGTCGAGGCCGCCGGCGGCAACGTCGGCGAGGTTCTCCGCGCTCTCACCAGCGCCCATCCCGATACGGCGGCGCAGTTGTTCGGCGAGGACGGCGAGCTCAACCGCTACGTCAACGTCTACCTCAACGACGAGGACGTGCGGGTGTTGGACGGTCTCGAGACCGCGGTCAGCGACAGCGACACCGTCGTCATCCTGCCGGCCATGGCCGGCGGCTGCTGAACCTCAGCGCTCGAGCACTCGCCCGAGGAAGCGGCGGGTTCGCTCTTCCTGGGGGTTGTCGAGGACCTCAGCCGGCTTACCCTGCTCGACGATCACGCCGCCGTCCATGAAGACGACCTGGTCGCCGACCTCGCGGGCGAAGGCCATCTCGTGGGTGACGACCAGCATCGTCATCCCTTCGGCGGCGAGCTCGCGCATCGTGTCGAGGACCTCCTTGACCAGCTCGGGGTCGAGGGCGCTGGTCACCTCGTCGAACAGCATCACGCGCGGCTCCATCGCCAGGGCCCGGGCGATCGCGACGCGCTGCTGCTGACCGCCGGAGAGGCGTTCGGGGTACTGGCCCAGTTTGTCGCCGAGGCCGACGCGTTCGAGCAGGGCCGTCGCTTTCGCCTCGGACTCCTCGCGACCCTTGCCGAGCACGCGGCGGGGCGCCAGGGTGACGTTCTCCAGGGCGGTCTTGTGCGGGAAGAGGTTGAACTGCTGGAAGACCATGCCGACCCGCTGGCGGACGAAGTCGAGTCGCCAGCTCTGCTCGCCGGTGCCGGAGCCGGGGCCCTTGCAAATGTCGTTGCCTTCGAGGAAGATCTCGCCCTCCTCGGGGGGCTCGAGCAGGTTGACGCAGCGCAGCAGCGTGCTCTTGCCGGAGCCGCTGGGGCCGAGGATGCAGACCACTTCGCCTTTCTGGACGTCGAGGTCGACGCCTTTCAGGACCTCGAGATCACCGAAACGCTTGTGGACGCTGTCGAGCCGCAGCATCGGCTCGGCCACCGTCAGGCGACCTCGATGTGGGCGCCGCGAGCGATCTTGCCGCGGCTGCGCTTGATCAGGTAATCGACCAGGCGCGCCATCGGCAGCGTGATCGCCAGGAACATGATCCCGGCGAGGATGTAGGCGGAGCTGTTGAAGGTTTCGGACTGGATTTCGCGGCCGATCAGGACCGACTCGCCGAGCGCGATCACCCCGACCAGGGTGGTGTCCTTGAGCAGCGAGATCAGTTCGTTCAGCATCGGCGCCGGGATCTTCGTCACCGCCTGGGGGACGACGACGTGCCGCATCGCCTGGCCGTGGCTCATCCCCAGCGAGCGGGCGGCCTCGACCTGGCCGCTGGGAACGGCTTCGATCCCGGCCCGGTAGACCTCCGCCATGTAGGCGCCGTAGACGAGCGTCAGCGCCATCACCCCGTACCAGTAGGGATCGGGCTGGCCGAGCCACTGGGGGATGCGGATCTCTTTCGGGAGGAACTCCAGGAACGGCAGGCTGCCGGAGATCAGCAGGATCACGATCAGGATCGGCACCGCCCGGAAGACGTCGATGTAGGCGATCGTCACGCCGCGCAGCGGCATGAATTTGCGGCCCGGCAGCTGGCGCAGCAGCGCCAGTGCCAGGCCCCAGAGCAGCGCCAGCACCGCCGCCACCGCGAAGACCATGAGGTTTTTGAGGAAGCCGTCGAGGATTTCACCGAAGTGGTCCCCCATCACGGTGAAGTCGAAGTACTGGTGGAAGAATTCGCTCATCGCGCTTCCGTCCCTCGGCGGCTGCCTCTCTCGCTAGCCGACGATAGCCCGCGGCGGTTCGAGGTTGAACCACCTTTCGTAGATCTTCGTATAGGTCCCGTCGTCGATCACTTCCCCCAGGCCTTTGTTGATTTCTTCGAGCAGCTCGGTGTTGTCTTTGGCGAGGGCGATTCCGTATTTTTCTTCGGTCGGGACTTTCTCGGCGATTTCGACGCCGCCTGCTTTTTCGACCGCGTTCTGGGCGACCGGGGCGTCGATGATCACCGCTTCGATCGCGCCGCTTTTCAGCGCCGTGACGGCGTCGGGGCCTTCGGGGTAGGGCCGGACTTCGCTGGCGCCGGATTCCGATTTCGCCAGTTCGAGGCCGGTCGTCCCCTGCTGGGCGCCGACGGTCTTGCCGGCGAGGTCGTCGAGCGATTCGATGTCGCTGCCCTCGGGGACGAGGATCGCCTGTTCGGAGAGGTAGTAGGGATCGGAGAAGGCGACGGCTTTTTCGCGTTCGGGGGTGATCGTCGCGGCGGAGATCACGGCTTCGAACTTGCCCTGGGCGACGTCGCGGAAGATCGTTTCGAACGAGGTGTCCTGGAATTCCGCGGTGCGCCCGATCTTCTCGGCGATCGCTTCCATCAGTTCGATGTCGAAGCCGGTGTAGTTGCCGGGTTTGCCCTGCTCGAAGGGTGGATAGGGGATGTCGGAGCCGACCGTGAGGGTTTTGCCCCCACCGCCACCGCCGCTGGTGGTTTCGTCGTCATCTCCACCGCACCCGGCCGCGAAAACGGCGAGGGCGCCGATCGCCAGGACGAGGAGAAGAGGGAACAGCCGGGTCTTGCTCATTGGTCCGCCTCCGATCAGGTGATTTGTCGGCGAGATAACCGTAACCGCTCGACGGCAAACCCCCGCTACACTTTTTGAAGTATCGGGGCCCAAGATGGAGCACGACCAGCTACTCAACCGACCCTGCGGGGGGCGCTTCGGCAATATCGTCGAGTCGATCGGCAACACCCCGCTGGTCGAGTTGCCGCGGCTCTCGCCGAAGCCCGACGTCCGGATCTACGCCAAGCTCGAGGGGCATAACCCGACTGGCTCGGTCAAGGACCGGGTCGCCAAATCGATGATCGAGGCGGCCGAGGCGGAAGGGGCGATCGAGCCCGGGCAGACGCTGCTCGAACCGACCTCCGGCAACACCGGCATCGCCCTGGCGATGATCTGCCGCCGCAAGGGCTACCCGCTGAAGGTGGTGATGCCCGACAACGTCACCGAGGAGCGCACCCAGCTGCTGCGGATGTACGGGGCGGAGATCGTCTACTCCGAGGGCGCGAAGGGCTCCAACGGCGCCGTCGAGCTGTCGCTGGAAATGGCCCAGGATTCGCGCTATCACATGCCCTACCAGTACGGCAACGAGGCCAACCCGCTGGCCCACTACAACGGCACCGCGGTGGAGATCCTCGAGGAGCTCGACGAGGTGACCGCCTTCGTCGGCGGCCTCGGCACCGGCGGCACCCTGATGGGCAACGGCCGCCGCCTCAAGGAGGCCAACCCGGAGACGCTGATCGTCGCCGCCGAGCCGATGCAGGGCGAGCTGGTCGACGGCCTGCGCTCGCTCGACGACGGCTTCATTCCGCCGATCATCGACATCTCCCTGCTCGACCGCAAAGTCATGGTCTCCAACCGCGACGCGATCCTCTGGACCCGCAAACTCCTTGACGAGGAGGGCGTCTTCGCCGGCGTCTCGTCCGGCGCGATCGCCCGCATCGCCGCCCGCATCGCCGGCGAGCTCGACGGCGGCAACGTCGTCTTCCTGATCCCCGACGACGGCTGGAAGTACCTCTCCTCCGGCGTCTACACGAAGCCGATCGA
>CAMPIP010000018.1 GCA_946886425.1 uncultured Actinomycetes bacterium | reverse complement strand
CCCCCTGACTGAGCCCGAAGACGATCGCCCCGACCGCGACCGCGAAGCTGGCGACGCCGGGCAGGTCGAGATCGCGGGGGGAGTCGGGGTCGGCCTCGAGGGCCGGCGTCGCCCGCAGCGTCAGGGCGATCGTCGCCAGCGCCAGCGGCACGTTGACGAGGAAGACGAGCCGCCAGTCGATCGAGGTGAGCAGGCCGCCGAGCACCGGGCCGAGGGCGGCGAAGAAGGCCGAGGCGCCGGCGAGGATCCCCAGCGCCGTGCCCTTCTCGGAGTCCGGGAAGACGGCGCTGACGATCGCCAGCGCGGTCGGCATCATCAGCGCCGCCCCCGCCCCCTGCAGGACCCGCGCCGCGATCGCCCACTCGAAGCTCTGGGCGGCGCCCATCGCCATCGTCGCCGCGGCGAAGACGACCGCTCCCCAGATGAAGACGCGGCGCAGCCCGAAGAGATCGCCGAGACGGCCGCCGAAGACCATCAGCGCCGCCAGCGGGATGATGTTGGCGGTCATCAGCCACTGGCCCTCGGCGGTGCCACCGCTGAGGTCGTGGATCGCGTCGGGGCTTGCCAGCGGCACCGCCGTCTGGTCGACCAGGACCATCGAGCTGGCCAGCGTCATCGCGGCCAGCGTCAACCGCATCGCTCGCTTGTCGACGCTGCCGGTCTGCGCCATGGGCGCGGGTTATATGCGCAGCGGAGCTAGAAGGGAAGCGTCTCGGCGATTTCGGCCAGCTTCGGGGCGGCCTTGTCGCGCTCGCTGAGGAGCGGCTCGTCGACCGGCCACTCGACCCCGACGTCGGGGTCGTCCCAGGCAATTCCGGCCTCGGTCAGCGGGTCGTAGAGGCTGGAGAGCAGGTAGGTGACGTCGGCGAGGTCGCTGAGGACCGCGAAGCCGTGGCCGAACCCGACCGGGACGAACAGCTGGCGGTGCTTCTCGTCGTCGAGCACGTGCGCCTCCCACTGCCCGTAGGTGGGCGAGCCGCGGCGCAGGTCGACGGCGACGTCGACGATCGCGCCGCGCGGGCAGCGGACCAGCTTCGCCTGGCCCGGCTCGGTCTGGAAATGCAGGCCGCGCAACGTCCCCTTCGAGGAGCGCGAGTGGTTGTGCTGGACGAAGTCGACGTCGACGCCGAGCTCCTTCCAGGTGCCCTCGGCGTAGCTCTCGACCATGAAGCCGCGGCTGTCGCCGTGGACCTCCGGCTCGAGGAGGACGACGCCGTCGAGCTTCGTCTCCAGCCGCCGCGGCATCAGCCGAGGCTCCTCCCGTACTGCTTTTCGTAGTACTCGCGGTACTCGCCGGAGCGGATCGGGCCCCACCAGTCCTCGTTATCGCGGTACCACTGGACGGTCTTCTCGAGGCCCTCGGCGAAGTGGACCTGGGCCTCCCAGCCGAGGTCGCGCTTCAGCTTCTCGGAGGAGAGCGAGTAGCGGCGGTCGTGGCCGGGGCGGTCCTGGACGTATTCGATCAGCGACTTGTCGCCGCCGGTCAGCTCGATCACCCGCTGGACGACCTCGATGTTCTCGCACTCGTCGGGACCGCCGACGTTGTAGACCTCGCCGGCCTTGCCCTTGGTGAGGACGGTGTGGATGCCGCGGCAGAAGTCCTCGACGTAGAGCCAGTTGCGGACCTGCTTGCCGTCGCCGTAGACCGGCAGCGAGTCGCCGTGGACCGCGTTGAGGACCATCAGCGGGATCAGCTTCTCCGGGTACTGGCGGGGGCCGTAGTTGTTGGACCCGCGCACGATCGAGGCGTCGATCCCGTAGGTGTGCCAGTGGGCGGAGACGAGCAGGTCGCCGGCCGTCTTCGTCGCCGAGTAGGGCGAGGAGGGGTCGAGCGGCGAGGTCTCGGTGAAGGAGCCGGAGTCGATCGAGCCGTAGACCTCGTCGGTGGAGACCTGCAGGTAGCGCTCGACGCCAAGCTCGCGGGCCGCGTCAAGCAGCGTCCCGGTCCCGATCACGTGGGTGCGGGCGAAGGCGTCCTGGTCGTCGATCGAGCGGTCGACGTGGCTCTCGGCGGCGAAGTTGACGACCGCGTCGCAGCCCCGCATCGCCTCGCGGACGATCGCCGGGTCCTCGATCGCCCCCTCGATGAGGTTCGTGCCCTCGGGCAGGTTCTCGCGGCGGCCGGCGTAGGTGAGCTTGTCGAGCACGACCACGTCGTGCTCGTCGCCGACCAGGCGCACGTAGGTGGAACCGATGAAACCGGCGGCGCCGGTGACGAGGAGCTTCACGATCCTTCCTCCCTCTCAGCTTGTCGTTGGGCCAGGTAGCCGGCGAGTCCGTCCTGCCACGAGGGCAGCCGGATCGCATGCTCGCGCTGGCTGACCATGACCGAATACGGCGGCCGGGACGCGGAACGCCCGAACTCCGCGGCGGTGGTCGAGAGCACTTTGCACTCGACCTTGGCCTGCTCGAAGATCTCGCGGGCGAATTCGTACCAGGAGCAGCGCCCGGCGGCGGCCATGTGGTGGATGCCGAACTCGACGCCCTCGATCAGCCGCACGACCCCGTAGGCGAGGTGCCAGGTGTAGGTCGGCGAGCCGACCTCGTCGCGGACGACCAGCACCTCGTTCTGACTCTCGGCGAGGCGCAGCATCGTCTCCACGAAGTTGCCGCCGCCCACCCCAAACAGCCAGGAGGAGCGGACCACGAAGTGGCGCTTGTTGGCGGCGATCGTCGCCTCCTCGCCGGCCAGCTTGGTGCGGCCGTAGGCGGAGAGCGGCGCCGTCTGGTCGCTTTCGACGTAGGGCTCGCCCTTGCTGCCGTCGAAGACGTAGTCGCTGGAGACGTAGACAACGCTGGCGCCGACCGCGGCGGCGGCCGCGGCGACGTTGCCGGCCCCGGCCCCGTTGATCGCCAGAGCGTCCGCCTCGGCCTCCTCGGCGCCGTCGACGTCGGTCCAGGCGGCGCAGTTGATCACCACGTCGGGACGCTCGAGGTCGAACTTCTTCTCCAGCGCCGCCGCGTCGGTGACGTCGAGCTCGGCGCGGCCGAACCCGACCACGTCGTGGCCCGCGTTGCCGGCGGCCAGCATCACGTCGCGGCCCAGCATCCCGGCGGCTCCGGTCACGAGCAGCTTCACCGCCAACCCCTCACTAGACGATTTCGATCTCGGACTTGTCGCCGACCAGCAGGCGCAGCGTTTTCGGCATCCCGTCGCTGCGGGTCAGCTTCACATCGCGGCCCAGCAGGCTCGCCTCCATGCGGGTGCCGAGGTCCTCGACCACGGAGCCGCTGAGGATGATCGAGTGCTCGATCTCGGAGCGGCGCACGTGGACGCCGGCGCCGATCGAGGTGTAGGGGCCGATGTAGGCGTCCTCGACGCAGGCGCCGGCGGCGATCACAGCCGGGCCGCGGACCACCGAGCCGACGATCTTGGCGCCCTCCTCGACGATCACCCTGCCCTCTACCTTCGAGTTGTCGATCTCGCCCTGCAGGTCGGTCTCGATCTCCTCGAGGACGAGCCGGTTGGCGTCGAGCATGTCGGCGAGCTGGCCGGTGTCCTTCCACCAGCCGCGCACGACCTCGGACTGGACCTTGCGGCCGTCGTCGATCAGGCCCTGGATCGCCTCGGTGATCTCGAGCTCGCCGCGCCAGCTCGGCTCCAGCGCTTCGGAGGCGGCGAAGATCAGCGGGCTGAACAGGTAGACGCCGACCAGGGCCAGGTTCGAGGGCGGGTCCTTCGGCTTCTCGACCAGGCGGACGATGTGCTCGCCGTCGAGCTCGGCGACGCCGTAGTGCTCGGGCTCCTCGACCGGGGTGAGCAGGATCAGCGCGTCCGGTTCGTGCTCGCGGAAGCTGGTCACCAGCCCGCGCAGGCCGTCGCGCAGGAGGTTGTCGCCCAGGTACATCACGAACGGCGAGTCGCCGATGAAGTCCTTGGCGGTCAGCACCGCGTGGGCCAGCCCGGCGGGTTCGTCCTGGACGATGTAGGTGATCCGCGCGCCGAAGGCCGAGCCGTCGCCGGCCGCGTCGCGGATCTCGTCGCCGGTCTCCGGCGCGATGATGATCCCGATCTCCTCGACGCCGGCCTCGACCAGCGCCTCGATCCCGTAGAAGAGCACGGGCTTGTTGGCGACGGGCACGAGCTGCTTCGCCGAGGTGTGGGTGATCGGGCGCAGCCGGGTTCCGGCCCCGCCCGAGAGGATCAGTCCCTTGAGGGCGTCCATGCGAGGCGCAGCCTACTGGGCCTGCGGGTTCAGGGGCCGAGCAGGGCCGCGGGGACGACCGCAATGCCGTCCGGGCGCCGGTAGGCGTGCCGGCCAGTGGTGACAATGGCGGCGTCGGCGAGGTCGTCGCCGAGCTCCTCCTGAAGCCAGCGCAGGTGACGGACATCATGGTCGCCGACGACTTGGCCCAGCTTCACCTCGATCGCCACCACCGATCGCCCACGCTCGACGATCAGGTCGACCTCGCGTTCCCCCCGCTGGCTGCGAAGGTGCGAGGTCCGTGCCTCTGCCTGCTGGGCGTAGACACGCACGCAAAGCGCAACGAGCGACTCGAACAGCGCCCCGAGCAGGGCCCCCTCGCGAGGGGCAGGCGGACCGGGGGCGTCGCCCCGCAGCAAGCTGGTGGCGTCGGCCCCAAGCAGCCGCGCCGCAAGGGCCGGATCCGCGAGATGGTGCTTGGAGGGCGAAGACAGGCGCTTGAGCCGGTTGCGTGTGGGCAGCCAAGCGGGAACCGGGTCGAGAATCCACAGCCGCTCGAGAATGTCGCGGTAGGCGAGCGCGGTCGGTCGTGAGGGCTTCTCAGCCTCGTCCCCAGTCGCCGCGTCCCTGATCTTCTCGAAGCTGGCGGTCGTCGCGGTCGCGGCCGCGTAGGCGCTCATCCACCTACGGAGCGTGGCCGGCCGCCGCACTTTGCGGCCCAGCTCCTGGAACTCTCGGTCGACTATGTGGTCGATGTACCCGTCGAGTTGCGCTCGCAGCGAGCGCATGGGAAACCCGCGCAAACCCGGAAAGCCCGACCGCAGGATCTCCTCGACATAGCCTTCGAGGCCAAATTCAGTGTCCCCGCCCACGGCTGGTCGGCTTCCTTCCAACAGGGTCGCGAGACTCACCGTCGGGGCCTCCACCCGTCGCTCCGCCAGAGTCATCGGGCGAAGTCGCACCCGAACGATCCTGCCGGCGCCCGAGTGGGTGGGCAAATCCGTGGGGGTCGCCGATCCGGTCAGCAGGAAGCTGGCCGGGCCGGCGCCATCGTCGACCGCCCGGCGCACGCGGTCGAAGGATTCGGGAAGGCGCTGCCACTCGTCAATCAGGACCGGGGTCTCGCCCGTGACGAGTCGCGATCGGTCGGCTTCGATGACCGAGCGCTCGCCGGCGTCGTCGAGCCGATATGCAGTGGCCGCCCGGCGCATCGCCGTCACCGTCTTGCCCACCGCCTTGGCGCCTTCGAGCGAGATGGCAGGCAGCGTGGGCAGCAGTTCGTCGAGCTCACGGTCGACGATACGGCGGCCATAGGGAGTCCCGGCAGGCACCCTTCCGATCTCTTTACGGTTTTGCATATCTCTACTTTACAGATACGTGGCGAACTACCTTCCAGTTTCGTGTACCCATACGATACGCCGCCAAAGTGAGGCCGGCGGTCTATATCCCCAACTACAACGGCGCGCGCCGCCTCGGCAGCGCCCTCGAGGGCCTGCGCGAGCAGAGCCGGCCGCTTGACGTGGTCGTCGCCGACAACGGCTCCACCGACGACTCGGTCGAGCTGGTCCGCGAGCGCTTTCCGGAGGTGACGCTGCTGGAGCTGGGCTCGAACCTCGGCTTCGGCCCCGCCCTCAACCGCGCTGTCGCCGAGCATCCCGCCGACCCGCTGATCCTCCTCAACGACGACGCCGTGGCGGCGCCGCGCTTCGTCGAGGCCCTGCTCGACACCCACGCGACCGGCGCCGAGAGCGTCGCCGGAGTGATGACCCAGGAACGGGCACCGGAGCTGATCGACTCCGCCGGGGTGATCGCCGACCGGACCCTGATGGGCTTCGACTACCTGCACGGCGAACCGCTGGCCGCGGCGGCGACCGCGGCCGACCCGCTCGGGCCGACCGGCGGCGCGGCGCTCTACTCGCGGGCGGCCTTCGAGCGCGTCGGCGGCTTCGACGAGCGGATCTTCCTCTACTACGAGGACCTCGACCTGGCCCTGCGGCTGGCCGCCGCCGGGGCCCGCTGCCGGCTGGCGCCGGCGGCCACCGCCCTCCACTCCTACTCGGCCAGCCTCGGCGCCGGCAGCGGCGCCAAGTACGAGCGGACCGGCTGGAGCCGCGGCTACATGCTGCGCCGCTACGGGGTGATGTCGCGGCCCCGCGAGGCCGCCCGGGCGCTGGTTGCCGAGGGGGCGATCTGCGCCGGACAGCTGCTGATGGACCGCACCGCCGCCGGCTTGCGCGGCCGCCTGCGCGGCTGGCGGGAGGGCGGCGGCCTGGAGCGGCGCCGGGCCGACGGCGCGCCGCTGCTGGACCTCACCCCGGGCGAAGCGCTGCGGTTGCGGCGGCGGCGGCGCGGCTAGGAGGGATTGGCGAAACCCGGGTGCGCGGGCCGGCGAGCGCCGGACCAAGCGGGACAAGGACGCAGGAAGGCCGAATAGCAGAGCTATTTGGCCGACCGAGGACGCCGAACCGCGCCGCGTCCGCCGCCGCCGGACGCGTGCGGGGGTTTCGCCAATCCCTCCTAGGCGGACGGCTCGCGGCTAGGCGCCCAGCCAGCGGCGCGCCAGGTCGAGGCTCCCCTCGCGCCGCAGCCGCCTTCGTTCGCGCAGCAGCGCCGGCAGCCAGCGCAGGGCGGCGAGCTTTCCCCGCAGCGTCGCCAGAAAGCGCCGCTGGCGGGCGGCACGCAGCAGCGCTCCCACCTCGACGGCGGCGACCCGCGGCAGCGCCCGCGCGGGAATGAACTTGAGCTGGGTGGCGAGGCGGTTGCGGGCAACCAGGCGCGCGTTCCAGGCGTTCGGGCGGCCGACGCCGGTCGACCAGGAGGCGTTGCCAACGTGCCAGACGACCGCCTCCGGGACGTAGCCGAAGCGCCAGCCGGCGATCCGGGCGCGCACGTTGAGGTCGACGTCCTCGTAGAAGGCGAAGTAGCGCTCGTCGTAGCCGCCCAGCTCCTCGAACAGCTCGCGGCGCAGCAGGCAGGCGGCGCCGCAGACGCCGAAGATCTCGCGCGGGGCCAACTGCTCGGGCCGCTGCGCCTCCCCCGCGCCGGTCTCCACCGCGCGGCCGTCGCGGGTCAGGGCCTGGCCGGCGCTGTAGAGGCGAGCCGAGTCGACGCTCGGCCCGCCGGCCTCGAGCTGGAGGAGCCGTGGCTGCACGCCTCCCAGCCCCGGGTCCGCCGCCAGTGCCGCCGCCAGCGCCGCCACGCAGCCGGGCTCCAGGACGGTGTCGGCATTGAGGACGAGGATCGCCTCGGCCTCGCTGCGCCGGGCGCCGAGGTTGACGGCGGCGGCGAAGCCGACGTTGCGCGGCAGCGCCAGGTGCGGCACGTCGCGCTCGCGCAACAGCTCCAAGGTGCCGTCGCCGGAACCGTTGTCAACGACGAATAGCTCGACCTCCTCGCCTTGCGCCGCCACGGAATCGAGGCAGCGCGGCAGCAGCTCCGCCGAGTTCCAGCTGGGGATGACGACCGCGACCTTCGGCGTGGGGCTCACGCCGGGCAGCCTGCCATATGAACGTCACCCCGCGGCGACGCCGATCCCGCCCCCACGATCCTCGTCGCGCCCGGCGGCGGGCTTCCGCCGCATCCACAGGCTGCAGCCGCTCCGGACCACGGGGAACGTGCCGAACAGGTCCTCCATCTCACCCTCGTAGGCATCGAAGATCGCGCAGTTGCTGACGATCACCTCGAACTCGCGGTTGAGCATCAGGAAGGCCTGCAGGACGTACTGCTCGTTCCAGGTCTGGCCACGGTCGAAGATCCATGTCTCCGGATAGTCGAAGGGCCAGAAGATGTCGTGGACGTGAACGATCACCCCCGGGGCGAGCCGGGGCACCACCTCGAAGAAGAACCAGTTGACGTCGCTTCCCGCGCGGGCGACGTGGGAGCCGTCGTAGAAGCAGATGTCGCCGTCGCCCAGCTGCTCGAACAGCTCGAGCGGCGCCCGCTGGAGCATCGTTTCGTGGAGCCGCCAATCCTCCGGCAGCGCCCGCAGCAGCTCCGTCCGCGCGTATGGCTCGACCTGATCGACGGTTGCCGGCGGCGCCCCCTCGTCCTCGTTCCGCGCCAGCGCCCGCGCCATCAGCAGGCTCGACCAGCCGCAGCCGACCTCGACCACGCGCCGCGGCTTCGCCTCCCGCAGCAACCCGTAATGGATCAGGGCGTCGCCGCCGGTCCAGAAGTCATTGCGCCAGTGGTAGCTGGGGGGGCCGGGCGGCATCTCCTGCGGCACGTCGGCGAGCTCGAGGATCGCCGGGGCGAGGCGGCGGACGAAGGCGAACTGGGCGTCGAGATCCCACTCGATACCGCGAGGCATCGCCCGCCGCTGCCAGAGATCGCGGTTCTGCTCGAGGAACTCGAGATCGTTGAGGGGGCTGTAGTAGTCGCGGCTTTGGAAGTGGAACCCGCGCGCCTGGATCTCGGCGATCGGCGTCTCGCGCAGCGTCGCGATCGCCTCGTCAAGCGGGTCGCCGCCATTCTCGCGCTGCGGCTCGGGGCTGGCGGTGGATAGCTCGGCAGGCCCGTCGCGAAATGCCCGCAGCGCCGCGGCAAGACGGCTGTTCATGCCGGCGAGCTTACAGATCGAGCCAGGGCGGGAACTTCATATATTGGCCCCCATGACCACACAGCAGACTCGGGTGCTTCACCTCGCGGCCAGCGTCGAGGCACCCGATGCCCCGGGGTCCACCATCGAGTGGGTCCAGCAGATCGACCGCGAGCGTTGGGCGCCCTCGATCGTGACCACCGAGCCGGCGGCGAACACCGGGTTGGCGGAGTGCGAACGCTACGCCGATGAAGTCTGGGACCTCGCCGACCTGATGCCCGGCGCCAGCTTTCCCGAGTTCATCGTCACCCTCATCGAGAGCCGCGAAGTCGAGGTCCTCCACATCTTCGACTCGCGCCTCGGCTACGACCTCCTTCCGGACATCGCCTGCCTGCCGCACCCGCCGGTCATCTGCGCGCGGATGGACGAGCGCCGCGACGGTCGCGGCTACGTCCGCTACGTGACCCGGCGCTACGGAAACCTGGTCGATGCCTTCTCCGCTTCCAGCGAGTCGATGAAGGACACGATCGTCGCCGAGGAGATTCCGGCGAGCCGGATCGACGTGATTCCGGCCGAAGCCACCGGCGCCGCGCGACGCCACGAAGCGCTCTACGAGCGGCTGCTGGCCGCACGACCCGTCAGCAGTCGCTGGCGCAACGCGACGCCGCTCGGCGGCGACGGGGACGACGGGGGCGACGCGGCGGCGGATCGGTCGGCCACGGGGGCGCCCAGGCCGCCCCTGGAGCTGCCTCGGACCCCGCCGCCAGAGCGCAGCATCGGGGTCATCGTCCCCTGCTTTCGTCACGGCATCTTCCTCGGCGAGTGCATCGCGTCGATCAAGGCGCAGACGCTGTCGCCGGCGCAGGTGGTCGTCGTCGACGACGGCTCCGACGACCCGGAGACGATCGCCGCGATCGAGGAGCTCGAGCGCGATCCGGAGGTCGAGGTGCTTCGGCAGCCCTCGAACCTCGGGCCCAGCGCCGCCCGGAACCGAGCCCTGGCGGCGCTCGAGACCAACTACGTGCTGCCGATCGACGCCGACGACAAACTCTTCCCCGACGCCCTCGAGCAGATGATCGCCCGGCTCGAGGCCGCCCCGCCGAACACCGGCTTCGTCTACCCCCACGCCCAGCACTGCGGCAGCCGCCACGACTTCGTACGCCTGCCCGCCTACAACCTCTGGCTGCTGATGAAAGAGAACTACTGCCCGGCGCCGGCGCTGTTCGATCGCCGGGTCTTCGCCAAGGACGGCGTCAGCTACGCCGAGGACATCGTCGTCGGACACGAGGACTGGGACCTGATCCTGCGGCTCGCGGAGCGGGGCGTCGTCGGCATCCACGCCGACGGACCGACCTTCCTCTATCGCCGCCAGGGCTTCAGCCGGGTCAACGCGATGGATTACGGGCCGGAGGACTTCCATGAGGCGATCGAGCGACGCCACCCCGGCCTGTACGAGCGCAAAGAGGAGATCAAGACCGCCTGGGCCCCGGCGGTCTCCCTGATCCTCCTCGACCAGGGGGAGAAATGGCAGGGAGCAGATCTCGCCGCGCTCCCCGAGCAGACCTGCGGCGACTTCGAGGTGCTGGCCCGGCGCCCGCTCGCCGAGGGGGTGCGAAGCGTCGATGCGCCGACCGCGACCGCTGCCGACTGGCTGCAGGCGGCGCTCGACAGCGCCCGCGGCCGCTGGATCTGCGTGATCGCGCCGGGGACGACGGCGTTGGCCAACCGCACCTTCGTCGAGCGCCTCATCCACGCCCTCGCCCAACCGCACCAGCGATCCGTACTCGCGCTGGGCGCCTCGCCGGAGTCGCGGCACCACTTCCTCGCCCAGCTCGACGACCACGAGCGGCTCGCCGCCACCCCGGTCGGGATCGCCTTCGAGCGCCGTGCCGCGATCGCCCTGCCCGACGTGCGCCTTCCGGGCACCGCCCTCCCGCTCGAGGAGATCGTCCTCGCCTTGCAGGCCACGGAGCCCGTCCAGTGGCGCTTGCTGCCGGGACCTGAGCCGGGCTCGGCGGGGGTCAGCGCGGAGCCGCGCTCGCTTCGCTTCGACTTCGATCGCACCGTCGACAGGTCGGTCTTCGCGACCAACGACCTCGTCGCCCACCAGGATCCGTGGCTGTCGAGGCTCGACGCGAGCACGGGGCGTCGCTGGGAGGAGTCGGTCGACTGGACCCCGCCGGGGACCCGGCAGCTCTGCCGCCACGTCGCTCATGGCGGCGGTCACCGGATCATCGCCGACCACCGCTCGTCGCCGCCCGGCTACACGCTCGAATTCGATCTCGGCGCCGTGCACGTCAACGCTTCGCCCGGGATGAAGCGGCTCGTCCATGCCAACGACTCGTTCGAACTCATCGACGACCAGAACATGCTCGACGAGGGACGGCACGGGCTCGGCTACGTCCAGCAGGAACAGCTGCCGCAGCTGGAGCGCCTCGAGCTGCGGCGGATGCGCGATGGGGGGCAGATGATCCTCGTCGCCGGCAGTCGCGACCCGCTCTTCGACGCGACCGAGCCGGTCGCCGACTTCGGCTGGCTCGAGGCGTTCCCGCTCAACCCGCAGAACCCGGTGCTGGCAGCCGGCCCCTGGCGGCCGATCCCGCTCTGGCGCAGCGCCGAGGCGGACGGACGGCGCCATCTCTACGCGGCCGGACCGAGGCCGGGGCCGGACGCGGTCGAGTTGGGATCGCTGTACCCGCTCGCCAGCGACTCGCTGGTATCGCTCGGGCTGCGCTCCGACGGCCGCCTGGCCACCGATGCGACCCGGCCCGGCCGGGCCAGCCGCGACCCCCGCCGCCTCGTCCGCTGGCTCGCCGCTGGGGAGGGAGCGGGCGGCGAGCGGCTCTCGCACCTCGCCTTCAACGGCGGCACACGACGCCTTGCCGAAGGAACGGGCGCGCCGCTCGGAGGCCTCCGGCCCGAGGGCGGCCCGGATCTCTTCCCGCTCTTCAGCACCACGCACCTGGTCACCGGAGACCAGCTGGTGACCTGCTCGCTGGGCGAGGCGCTCGACCGCGGCTACCAGCAGGACGGCGTGCTCGGCTACATCCACGTCGCCTCCGGCGACCCGCACGACCTGGACGACGGGCGAGGTTAAGATCAGCGCATGCCGACCGACGCGAGACGCAGTCGCCGCTTGGTCGACCGTCTCGTCGCCCCGTACGTCAACGGCCTAGCCGACCACCTGGCGCGGGTCCAGGACTCGGTCCTGGACCTCCATGACCGGCTCAGGTGGGTCGAGGACCGGCTGCGGGAAGAACCGGAACAGCGAGAGCGATCCCTGGCGAAAGTAGAAGCGAGGCTCGACGAGATCGCCGATCGGTCCGCGGCGGACCGCGAGCGGGCCGCGCTCGATCGGCAGATGCTGCGCGAAATCCACGAGCGGGGGGACGAGCAACGGCGGCGCCTCTACGAGCTGCGACGAAGCGAGGCCTACGAGCTCGCGTTCACCGAAGACCGGCCGCTGGTCAGCTTCGTCGTCCCGACCTTCGACCGGCACGAGCTGCTGCGGGAACGCTCCCTGCCCTCGATCCTCAACCAGAACTACGAGAACCTCGAGGTGATCGTCTCCGGCGACGGCTCGCCGCCCGAGACCGAGCAGGCGATCAAGGACCTCGACGATCCCCGGCTGCGCTTCCTCAACCGCACCGTGCGGGGGCCCTACCCCGAGACAGCCGAGAAACGCTGGCTGATGGCCGGCACGCCGCCGCTGAACGACGGCGTCGCGGCGGCGCGGGGACGCTGGATCGCGATCCTCGGCGATGACGACGAGGTTTGCCCCGAGCACACCGAACGCCTACTCGCCGCGGCCCAGGAGAGCCGGCTCGAGCACTGCTACGGGCGGCTGGCGATCCGCTTCGCCGACGGCGGCGAGCTCGATTGGGAGAGCAAATTCCCACCCGAGTACGGCTACTACACCCTGCAGCTGGCGATCTATCACGCCGGGCTCCGCTTCTTCCAGTTCGAGCCCGCCGATGTCCTCTACGGCGAGCCCAACGACTGGTCGCTGGCGCGGCGGATGATCGCAGCGGGCGTGCGCTTCGGGAAAATCGACGAGCTCGTCACGTACAAGCACGAGGACAGGCCCACACCCCGGCGGTCGCCGGACAGCCCGGTGGCCGCGAGGGAGCCTCGTGAGCCGGCGTCGTCCTAGCGATCGCGCGCTCTGAGCTCACGCGCCACCGCGCGACACGGATAACCTTCAGGCCGCTGCGGCTCCGACTAGGGTAAGCCGCCCCGCCGCCACGATGTCTCCTGCCGAAGATCCAATCGCAACGACGAGCCCTGCCGCGACCTCGCCCCTCCTGGCGCCACCCGCGATCAGGGTCGAGGACCTCTACAAGTCGTTCCGGATCCCCACCCACCGGGTCGACTCGCTGAAGGAGCGCGCGGTCCATCCGTTCGCGGCCCGCGAGTACCGCGAGCTGCGCGCCCTCGACGGGATCTCCTTCGACGTCCGTCAGGGCGAGTTCTTCGGCATCGTCGGCCGCAACGGCTCCGGGAAGAGCACGCTGTTGAAGCTGCTCGCCAGCATCTACCGGTCCGACTCGGGCCGGATCCAGATGGCCGGCAGGCTCGCCCCCTTCATCGAGCTCGGCGTCGGCTTCAACGTCGAGCTGACCGCGCGAGAAAACGTCGTCCTCAACGGCGTGATGATGGGCCTGACGCCGCAGGAAACCCGCGATCGCCTCGACGCGGTGATCGCCTTCGCCGAACTCGAGGAATTCGTCGACCTGAAGCTCAAGAACTACTCGTCGGGCATGCTGGTCCGGCTCGCCTTCTCGCAGATGCTCGAGGTCGACGCCGACATCCTGCTGATCGACGAGGTTCTGGCGGTCGGCGACGCGGCCTTCCAGCAGAAGTGCGCCGACGCCTTTCGCGAGATGAAAGCGGCCGGCAAGACGATCGTCCTCGTCACCCACGAGATGGCGACCGTCGAGGAATACTGCCACCGCGCGATGCTGATCAGCGAAGGTCAGATCGAGCACATCGGCGACCCGGCCGAGGTCGGCCGCCGCTACCTGCAGCTCAACTTCGAGCGCGACGTGGCGGGCGGCACCGAGCACGACCGGGACGAAAGCGCCGAGGTGCGGCTGATCGATGCCCGGGTCGAGAACGCGGCCGGCGAGCCGGTCGCCGCGATCGAGCAGGGCGAGCCGATCCGGCTGCGGATCGAGCTCGAAGCGAAGCAGGATTCAGACGGGCTCCACATCGGGATGATCGTCATCAACGCCGACGGCGTCGGGGTTGCCGAGCTGGCCGCCGGGATCGGTAACGAAACCAGGGATCGGCCGGTTCGGGCCGGCCAGCGGATGTTGATCGAATCCACGCTCGAAAACCCGTTCGCCACCGGCCATTACTACGTGAACTTCGGAATCAACCGCAGCTTCGAAGGCGGGATCGCGCTGTACGTGCCCAACGCGATGAACTTCGTGGTCTACGGCGGTCCCAAAGACCGCGGCATCGTCGTGCTCAAGCACGAGACCGAGACGGCGATCGTCGACGGCCCAGGCGAGTGAGCGACACGGCGACCAGGACCGAGCTGCAGGACGTGCGGGGGCCCTCCGCGCTCGGCGGCGGCAGCCGTCGATTCTTCGACCTGCTCTGGCTGACTTCGGTCACCGAGTTCAAGCGGGTCTACTTCGGGACGGCGCTTGGCTACCTGTGGTCGCTGGTCCGCCCGCTGCTGCTGTTCGCGGTCCTGCTCTTCGTCTTCACGCAGGTGTTCAAAGTCGGCAGCGAACACGTCGAACACTACGCGGTGATGCTGCTGCTCGGGATCGTCGTCTACACCTTCTTCCAGGAATCGACGACCAACTCCGTCACCTCGGTCGTCGCCCAGGAGGGGGTGGTGCGGAAGACCCAGTTCCCGCGGCTGGTAATCCCGATCTCAACCGTGTTCACCGGGCTCTTCAACTTCGCGCTCAACATGGTGATCGTCATCATCCTGCTGTTCGCCTTCGGCGTATACCCCACCTGGACCTGGCTGCTGTTCCCACTCGCGATCGCCGCCCTGTTCGTCCTCACCGCGGCGGTCAGCATGGCCCTCTCCGTGCTCTACGTGCGTTTCCGCGACGTCGCGATCATCTGGAGCGTCGTCGTGCAGGTGCTCTTCTACGCGACCCCGATCCTCTACCCCATCGACTTCAAAGAAAGCTCGACCTTCGAACAACTGATGATCGTCAACCCCCTGGCGGTCATCCTCGAGCAGGTCCGCGTCTGGGTTCTCGCCGAACCGAATGCTCCGACCGCGCTCGATGCCGCCGGCGGCTGGCTGGGGCTGCTGCCGGCGTTGTCGATCTTCGTCCTCGTCTGTCTGTTCGGGGTCTGGATCTTCAACCGCGAGGCACCGCGGATCGCCGAGGACCTCTAGCGATGGCGGGTCGGACGCTCGTCGTCGGCTGCGGCTTCATCGGCTCCCACGTGGTCAGAGCGCTGGCCGAGCAGGGAACGCCGGCGACGGTGCTCACCCGCTCCCGCCCCGCCGCGGCGGAGATCCTCGCGGCGGTCGGAGAGGGCCACCTACATCTCGGCGACGCCACCGACCCGGCCACCGTGAGCGCCGCGCTACGGGACGTCGAGCGGGTCGCCTATTGCGCGGGGGGGCTGCTCCCCGCCGCCGCGGAGCGTGATCCCGAGCGGGAGCGCGAGCTGACCCTCGGCCCGCTGCGCACCGTGCTCCGGGCGCTGCGCGACCGACCCGGCACGCGCTTCGCCTACATCTCCTCCGGCGGCACCGTCTACGGCAACCCGGCCCGCCTGCCGGCGCGCGAGAGCGATCCGGCGGTCCCCATCTCCGCCTACGGCACGGTCCACCTCGCCTGCGAGGGGGAGGTCGAACGCGAGCGGTCCGAGCACGGGTTGCGATCGCGGATCCTCCGCTACTCGACTGTCTACGGCGAGTACCAGCAGCCGGACCGCGGCCAGGGCGTGATCGCCACCTTCCTCAGCCGGATCGAGCGAGGCGCGGAGATCGAGCTCTACGGAGACGGGGCGACGATCCGTGACTACATCTATGCCGGCGACGCCGCGCGAGCGATGATCGCGCTGCTCGACAGCGACGAGGAGGCGCCCGTGGTCAACGTCGGCGAGGGCACCGGGACCTCGCTGATCGAGGTGCTGCGGATGGCCGAGAGCGAGGTCGGGCGGGAGGCGAGGATCGTCCGGCGCGGGGAGCGGGGCTTCGAAGTGCACCAGATCGTCCTCGACACGACCCTGCTGCACCAGCTGGTCGAGCTCGAGATCACCCCGCTCGACGAGGGGATCCGCCGCACCCACCGGTGGCTCGCCGGAGCGGTCGCGGGGACACCTTGAGCGGGCGGCTGCCAGTTCTCTACCTCGCTCCGTGGGTCGGCTACGGGGGCAGCGACAAGAACACGATCGACTGGTTTCGCTGGATCGACCGGGACCGCTTCGCGCCGTCGCTGATCGCCACCCAGCCGTCGCCGAACCCGCTGCTCGACCAGATCGAGCCCTACGCGGAGGAGATCTGGGTACTGCCCGACCTGATGCCGGCCAACGAGATGCCTGCGTTCATCCTCGAGTTCGTCGCCTCGCGCGGAATCGCGGCGATCCACCTGATGAACTCGAAGCTCGGGTTCGACCTGCTGCCGGAGCTGGCGGCGCTGCCGGAGGCGCCGGCGGTGGTCGTGCAGATGCACGCCGAGGAGGCCGACCGGTCTGGCTACGTCCGCTACGTCACCACCCGTTCGGCTGACCTGGTCGACTGCTTCTCGCTCTCGAACGAGCCGGTGGCGGACGCCGTCCGCGAGTACGGAGTGCCGGAGGACAAGGTCCGCGTGATCTACACGGGCGTCGACGCGGACGGCGAGTTCGACCCGGACAGGGCCATGCCCGCCCGCCGACTCGACCCGAGCAAGCTCCAGATCCTCTTCGCCGCCCGCCTCGTCGCCCAGAAGGACCCGCTGCTGATGGTCGAGGTCGCTCGGGCGCTGCGCGACGAGGAGGTCGAGTTTCAGATCCACGTGGTCGGCGAGGGCGACATGGAGGAGGAGATCGAAGCGCGGGTCGAGGAGCTGGAGCTCGGCGACCGGGTGGTCCTGCACGGGCCGAGCGCCGGCCTCCGCGACTGGTACGCGGCCTGCGACGTGCTGCTGCTGACCAGCACTTTCGAGGGAATCCCGGTGGTGATCTTCGAGGCGATGTCGATGGGCCTGCCGATCGTCACGGCGGGGCTGCCGGCGATCAGCGGCCTGCTGGGCAGCGAGGAGGAGGGAGTGATCCTGCCTCGCGATTCCGTCCCCGGCTACGTCGAGTCCCTGGCGCGGCTGGCGCGCGACCGCGAGCACCTGGCGGCGCGGGGCGGCGCGATGCGTACCCGGGCAAAGCGCCAGCTCTCCGTCCAGCAGATGGCCGCCGAACACGGTGCGCTCTACGCAGAGCTGGTTGCCGCGCGCGGGCTGGACGGCGAGGCACCGGGTCTTCCCTCCTCCGACGCCGAGCTGCCGATAGTCGGCGTCGGAGGCGGCGACCTCGAGGAGCTCCGCGGCCGGCTGGCGGCCACCGGGACTCCGATCGTCGGCCTCACCACCGGCAGCCCGGCCGCGCTGCACGACGCCGACCCGGCGCTGGCCGCCAAGGTGCTGCGCCGCTTCGCGGCCGACGAAACGCTCGACGCGATCGCTCTGACCGACGCCAGGGACGAGGCCCGCTTCTCCTTCCGAGCGCTGCCCCGTGACGACGGTCCCGCGAAACCCGTTCCCCACACCGTGATCTGGCGCCGCTCGTTCGAGCGGCGCCTGCCGAGCGGGCTGCGCGTCAACCCGTGGTCGGCGGTGGCGTCGCTCGCCTGGCTGTTCTCGGCGGCGGGCGCTCGCCTCGAGTGGCGTCACCTCGCCAATCCCGGTGGAGCGGCCGCCGAAGGACTGGGCTCGCCCGAGGGCTGGAAGCTGCTCGCGGATGACCCGCCGGCGGACCCGGTCGACCCGCCGCCCCGAGACGTCTGGACGCCGCCACGCTCGCGGCTCCTGGTCCGCTACCGGCACCCCGGCGGCGACCGGGTCGTGACCAGCGCGGAGCCGCCCCCCGGCTACCGCCGCGAGCACGTGCTGGGGGCCCTGCGCGACGCCCCCTACAGGGGCACGGTGGAGCTCGTCTCCGGCTCCGGCTCATACCGGGTACGGGAGCCCGAGGAGGACGGGGAGATTGCCGGCGCGGACGGGCTCGGCTACCTGGAGGCGGCGCCCCTGCCGGGGCTCGACTCGGTCGCCCTCGCGACGATTCGGGCAAGCGGCGAGGTGCTGCCGATCAGCCTGCCGGAGGACCCGCTGCTGCCCGAAGTCGACGTCGGCGAGCACCTCGGCTTCCTGGACCCTCAGCCGCTCCGCCCGCGCGAGACGCCGAGCGCTGAACGCGACACCGGGTTGGTGGGCTTGACGACGGCGGTCGACGCGGCCGCCCGTCGCCACCGCTGCGCGATCGGCTCCCTCCCGGCCGGGGAGCTCGTCGGCGAGCTGGGCAGCGTCTCAGCCAGCGGGCTCGGCGGCTCGATTCCCGCATGGGTGGTCGACGGCCGGCTCGTCACCGACAGCCATCGACCGGCCAACCGGGGGCCCCGTTGGACGGCGGCGGCGCGTTGGACGGCCGAGCCGCTGCGGTGGGGTGACCTGGCGCCGTGGCAGGAGCGGGCAAAGGTCGCCGCCCGGCGCGGGGTCATTGCCGCGAAGCGCGTCCTGCGCCCATCGCCCGAGCCGGCACAGCCGGCCCGTCCAGCCGACGGCTGGCTGTTCGAGTGGGACGGCCCCGGAATGGTCCCCCTGTTTGCCGCCTATCACCCGGTGACCGGCGACCAGCTGCTGACCCGGCATCCCGAGAACGCCGCGGAGCTCGGCTACGAAGGCGCGACGCGGCTGGGCTTCATGCGCGCGACGCCGAGCCTCTGCGACGCCCTCGGCGAGATAGCGCTGCCGATCCCGTGGGCGCGGCGGTTCGGCCACGTCCCCCGCTCGGCTTGATCCCTACCGGACCTCGGCGAGAAAGGCGTCGTACTCGCGGATGTAGTCCTCGGGGTCATAGGGGTGCGAGGCGAGGACGAGCAAGACCGCGTCATCTTCGTGGCGGTACTCGCTGGCCCAGATGAGCGGCGGCACGTAGACGCCCACCGAGGGTCGGTCGAGCAGGACCTCGGCGCGGTTGGCGCCGTCGTCGACGGCGACGCTGACCCGGCCCGAGACGCAGATCAGGAACTGGTGGCAGGCGCGGTGGGCGTGCTCGCCCCTGACCTCGCGGCTGGGCACGTCGTAGACGAGGAACCAGCGCCGCGGGGTGAAGGGAACGCTGTCGCTGGGCAGCTCGCCGGCCGCCAGGGAGCCGCGCAGGTCCTCGAACTCGGCGAAGCGGTGGACGTGGACGCCGGCGACGCCGACGGTGGATGTCCCGGCCTCGCCGACCGGAGCTGGCGGCGGCGCGGGCGCCTCGGGGGAGCTCTGTGTGTAGCCGGTGATCCGGGCGGGGTTGCCGACGACGATCGCATGCGGCGGCACCGAGCGGGTGACGACGGCGCCGGCGCCGACCATCGCCCCGAGCCCGATCTCCAGGCCGGGCAGGATCGTCGCGTTGGCGCCGACCGAGGCGCCGGCGCGAACGACGGTGCGCGGGTGCTCGTCGAGCCAGCGGCGGCTGCGCGGCATCGGGTCGTTGGTGAAGGTCGCGTTGGGCCCGACGAATACGTCGTCCTCGAGCTCGACCCCGTCCCAGAGCTGAACCCCGCACTTGACCGTGACCCGGTCCCCGAGGACGGCGCCGCCCTCGACGAAGACGCCGTCGCAGATGTTGCAGTCGGCGCCGACCCGAGCCCCCTCGAGGACGTGCGCGAAGGCCCAGATCCGAGTCCCCGGACCGACCTCGGCGCTCTCGCAGATTCCCTTCTCGTGCACGAAGACTTCAGCCATGGCGCTCCTCCCGGAATTCGACGACGTCGCGGACGATCCCCCCGGGACGGCCCTTCACGGTTTCGTAGGCCCGCCATACATAGGAACCGATTATTCCCAGACCGACCATGTTGAGGCTGCCGAAGAAGACGATGACGAGAACCGTGGCCGTGTACCCCGGGACGTCGATGGCGCCTGAGACGCGGGCGATCAGGACCGCGGCGGCGACGACGAAGCCCAGCGTCAGGCCGGACAGGCCGATCAACCAGAGGGCCCGCACCGGCAGGTCGGTGAAGGCAAAGACGCTGTCGGAGAGGTAACGGACCTTACGCCGCAGGGTCCAGCCGCTGGGCCCGGGGCTGGGCAGGCGGTCATAGGGGATCAGCTCCCGCCGGAAGCCGACCCAGAAGAGCTGCGCGACCAGCGAGGTGTGGACCGACTCCAGCGAGCAGACGACGTCGCGGACGGCACCGGTGCAGGCGAACATGTCGACGCCGCCGGCGGGGATGTCCGGCATCACGAAGCGCCGATACAGGCTCCAGTAGGCCTTCGAGGCGGAGTCGCCCCGGTCGTCGCGGCTGGCCCGCTGGCCCGCCACCACGTCGACCTCGCCGCTGGCGAGCCGGCGCAGGAACCGGACGACGAGCTCGGGGGGCTCCTGCAGGTCGGCCGCCATCATGGCGATGCGGTTGCCGCGGGCGAGGCTCATGCCGGTCCGGATCGCGGCGAAGGAGCCGAAGTTGCGCGAGTGCTCGACGACGCGGGCCTCGAGGCCGGCGCCGGGCAGAGCCGCCATCAGCTTCGCTCGCGAATCGTCCGGGCTGGCGTCGACGACGAAGATCACCTCGAGCCCCCCCTCCACCTGCGCCTCGATTCCGCGGACCGCCTCGACCAGCCGCTCGATCGTGCCGCTGCTGCCGTAGACGGGGATGACCAGGGAGTTGGCGACGCTCACCCGGAGACCTCCAGGCAGGCGGCGAGGACCGGGTAGTCGGCGACCCGCCGGATGGAGTCGATATTGGCGCCGACGGCCGC
>CAMPIP010000017.1 GCA_946886425.1 uncultured Actinomycetes bacterium | reverse complement strand
TGTCGAAGAACAAGACGTTGGCCTTCACGCCGGGCTTGTAGAAGATGCCGGTGGGTAGGCGCAGCAGCGTGTGGAAGTCGAAGGCGGTCAGCAGCTTGCGACGCAGCGTCTCGCCGGCGCCGCCCTCGAACAGCACGTTGTCGGGCAGCACCACGCCTGCGCGGCCGTTGGTATCGAGGACGGTCATGATGTGCTGCAGGAAGTTCAGCTGCTTGTTGGACGTCGTGACGACGAAGTCCTCGCGGAAGATCTCCGCATCGTCGCTTCCGTTGCCGATCTCGGTGCTCGAGTTGCGTCCGAACGGAGGATTGGCGAGGACCACGCTCCACCGCTTGCCTGGGTCGGCGATCAGCGCATCCCTGTGGTCTATGAGGGAGTCGCCGGTCATCGACCCGAGGCCGTGGAGCAGCAGGTTCATCGAAGCCAGGCGCGAGGTGGTGGCGCCGATGTCGACGCCGCGGACGAAGGTCGTGCGCAGGTGCTCACGGTCAGGCGGCGCGAGAGATGCGGCGTCGCGGGTGGCGTGCGCATAGGCCGCGAGCAGGAACCCGCCGGAGCCGCAGGCGGGGTCGACGACTCGGTCGGCGACGGTCGGCTGCACGACCTCGACGATGGCCTCGATGAGCGGGCGCGGCGTGAAGTACTGGCCGGCGGTCGTCTTCGTATCGCCGGCACTCCGCTCCAGCAGCTCCTCGTAGGCGTCGCCGTTTATGTCTGCCCCTGCTGCCGACCAATTCTCCTTGTCGAGGTAGTCGACGATCAGCGTCTTCAGGTGCGACGGGTTGGCGATCTTGTTCTGCGCGCCGCGGTAGATCGTGCCGAGCACACCGGGTTGGCCGGAGAGCCCTCGCAGGATGTGGTTGTAGGTGTCCTCGAGCTCCTCCCCAGACAACCCGAGCAGCTGGCTCCAGGAGTACTCCTCGGGAACGACTCGCTCCCGGTTAAGCGAGCGCGTCGCCCGCTCTTCGGCCATCTTCAGGAACAGCAGGAACGTGAGCTGCTCGGTGTATTCGAACATGTTGACGCCGGCGTCCCGGAGGACATTGCTGCCGGCGACGAGCCTGGAAACGAGGCGGCGCGATTCGGTCACGGACGCATTCTCACGCGATAGCCGTCTCAGCGGTGAGCTGGCCGGAGAAGGCGGTAGCGAGGAGGGTGCGGCGGAGGTCTATTGCGCGGCGATGTGCCGAATCCAACTCAGCCTGAAGCCGGTCGAATTCGTCTGCGAGTTCTGCGTAAGCGCTGACGGCGGCTGCCTGCTCTTGCGGCGTTGCCCGCGGGACTCGGACCCGCATGAGGGACGCCTGTGAGATGTTTCTCATGGAGTCCTTAGTTCCAGTGGCGAGTGCCGAGATCTGACGACGCGCTGACGGCGCAAGCAGTGCTCGCCAGAGCCAATCTGATCGAACTCCGTCGATCGGCGACACGCGCAGTGACTTGTCGCTAAGCAGCAGCTTGGCTCGAACCGGGCCGACGAGGACGCTCGCACCGACGTATTCGCTGGTGTTGGCGCGGCTGACGAGAAGGTCCCCTTCCCGGATCTCAAATCGCGGATCCACGCGATCGCTGGGCACGGCCTTGTTCTCGGCGGGATCGAATTCCCCCCAGGTCATGGCGCTCACCTTGATGATCCCCCATTCGTTATCCGCTGCGGGCCCGTTCGCAGCACCGAAGGACTTGCCCGCCGAGATGTTGTCGACGAGGTCGGCAAGCGGAACCTCCCGACCTCCGAACAATCGGTCCAGCGCGCTGCGCCTCGCGTTGACCAGTCGTTGACTGGCCGACTGAACGTATGCGTCGGCAGCGTCGAGACGGGAGAGGTGGTCCTCGAGGAGTTCGACAATCCGCCGCTGCTCGTCCAGCGACGGGAGCGGAATCACACTCGCCCGAACCTCCTTGTCAAGCACCGCCGGATAGCTCACGCCCTTCTGGTAAGGCAGCACCTGACTGAGCATGGCTGGCGAGATCGAGAAGTAGTAGAGGTGTTTCGGAAGCAGTCGGGGTCCCGGCCGCAGTACGCAGAATCCAGTCGACGCGAACTCGCCGTCCAGGGTTCCATCGACGTAAGCGATCTTTTCCAGGTACGGACGGACCGTCGAGAACACGGTGTCCCCAGCCTGGACAACCTGGCGACAGCGGCTTGGGGCGTCGGTGGCCTGAATCTCTGGCACGTCCGAAAGCATGTGCCGCGCCCCGTCTACGCTGCCGATGTCGATGTAGCGAATTGCGCCGCGGCCGAGTTCGGCCGGATCTGCCTTCACGATGGGGAGACAGACATCTTTCAGCGTCGCTTGCTCCCACCTCGAGGTCATGCCGTGAGCTCCTGGTTGAGCTCATCGAGCAGGGTCGCCGCGCGGTCGCCGAGGTCGCGAACTGCACCGTCGGCGCCACCGTTCTCGGTGAATGGCGGGCTGTCGAGGTCGGCCGGTTCGATGCCGGCGGACTCCGCGATGACGTTGGCGATCCGGTCGAGCCACCAGCGCTCCGCGTCGGTGAAGGTCGCCCCAGCCTGCTCCTGCTGGAGCAACCAGCCGACGTAGAGCTCCTGCACGCGGTCGGCGTATGGGATGAGCTGGTCGTCCTCGCCGAGCGAGAAGCGGACGAGCGAAACAAGGTCGGTGAGCGTCCGGTGCGGGCCGGCCTGACGCTGCCCGTCATTCTCGAGCGCGACATGGGCGTTCCAGACGATGTCGGGCGTCCAGTTGTAGGGCGGACGGGCGATGCGGTCGGCCAGCTCTTTGATGTCGTCGTACGAGACGCGCCGCTCGCGCGCTTCGGTGAGTAGCTGGATCGCGGTGATCTCAGAGCGATGCTCGTCGAGATAGGCGCGCCAGGACTCGACGATCGATTTCGCTTTGCTCGTGTCGATGACCCCATGCGCGTCGAGAAGGGTGTCGGCGGAGACCTCGTCGAGAACGCGGTCGTGTGCCCGGCGCAACTCCAGGATGCGGGAACGCAGATCGGGGTTGGAGGCCAGCGGGCGGACGGCCTCGACGATGAGCTGCTGGCGGGCGGCGTCCGGATCGTCGGCCGTTTCGACGGCCTTCGCCTGTGCGTCGGCGTCAACCGCGTCGACGAGCTGGCGCACGACGGCCCGAAGCGAGCCGCCGGCGACCTGGTCCAGCTCCGCCCGCTCGTCGGGGGTGATCTGTGCCTCCAGGGCCGCGAGCCGCGAAGCGAGCGTCGCGGTCTCGTCCTCGGTGATCGTCAGGTTCGCCGTCTTCTCGAGAAGCTTGGTCAGGCTGATCGACCTCACGCGGTTCAGGGGCGGCTCGACGAACTCGTGCTCGGTGACGCCGACGGCGTCGACAAGCACGAAGCGCGTCTTCTCGGTCGCGTCCGGCGTGACAGCCTGGAAGTCCGCGTCGGGAATCGTGCGAGCACCGCGGCCTTTCATCTGTTCGAAGTATTGAGGCGAGCGAACGTCCCGCATGAAGAAGACGCACTCCAGGGGCTTCACATCGGTGCCGGTGGCGATCATGTCGACGGTGACCGCGATGCGGAGCGCGGCGCTCGTCCGGAACGCGGCCAGCTGACGCTCGGCGTTCCGCGCGTTGTACGTGATCTTCGCCGCGAAATCGTTGCCTTTCCCGAATACCTCGCGCACCTGGGTGACGATCTCCTCGGCGTGGTTGTCGTCTTTGGCGAAGATCAGGGTCTTCGGCACGACCGAGCGGCCGGGAAAGATCTCGGTGAACAGTCTGTCGCGGAACGTCTGGAGCACCGTGCGGATCTGGTCGGTTGCGGTGACCGCCCGATCGAGCTGCTGGGCCCGGTACTCGAGATCCTCGTCCAGTTCCTCGTAGCGTTTGACCCTCGTTCGGCGATCGACTTTGGGAACGACCGTGCCCGCCTCGATGATCGATCCCCGCTCGCTGATCTGGGTCTTGATCCGGTAGAGGTCGAAGTCGACATTGACGGTATCGGCCACCGACTGCGGGTAGGTGTACTCCGAGACGAGGTTCTGCTTGAAGAAGCCGAACGTCTGCTTGCCCGGCGTGGCCGTGAGGCCGATGACGTGCGCGTCGAAGTACTCCAGGACGCCGCGCCACTGACCGTAGATGGAGCGGTGGGCCTCGTCGACGATGACCAGGTCGAACGCCTCGGGCGGGATGTCTGGGCTGTAGGCAACCGTGACCGGCGCGTCGGGAACCCACTCGTCCAGCCCCGGGTCGTCGCTGTCGTCGACCTCCTCGTTGCGCAGGGCCTTGAAGACCCGCTGGATGGTGGAGATCGCGACGCTGGTCGCGTCCGGCATCGGACCGCGTCGCAGGCGGTTGACGTTGTAGAGCTCGGTGAACTTCCGACCATCGGGCGTCTGGTAGTTCTCGAACTCGGCCATCGTCTGCTTCGCCAGGTTGTTGCGGTCGACGAGGAAGAGGATCCGGTCAAAGCCGCCATGCCTGAGCAGGCGGTAGGAAAGCGTCACGGCGGTGTACGTCTTCCCAGCGCCGGTGGCCATCTGGACGAGGCTGCGGTCGTAGCGCTGCTCGGCGAGACTCAGCTCGAGTCCGTTGATCGCCTCGATCTGCGCCGGGCGCAACGGCTTCGTGTCCAGCGGCGGCAGAGCGCCGACCTTTCCTCGCCAGGTCGGATACTCGTCGTCCTTCCGCTTCAGGACACCCGCCAGCGTCGACGGCTGTGGGAAATGGAAGATGCGTCGCGCGCGAGGCTCCGGATCGAAGCCGCTGGTGAAGTGGGTCTCGGCGCCGCTGGCCTCGAACACGAACGGGAGCCGCCCGTCCTTCGTGAGTGCCGCCAGGCGCACGTCCGGCGGCAGCCCCTCGGCGTACATAGCGCTCTGCCACTCCACGCCCGACAGCGGGGTCCCCTTCGGCTTGGCCTCGATCACGCCGACGGCGGCCTGGTTGACGTAGAGGACGTAGTCCACCCGTCCGTGGCCGGGTTTCAGCGTCACCTCTCGGACGGCGACGCCCGGGGAGGCGAAGAGGTTCATCGCCTTCTTGTCCTGCACCGACCAGCCGGCCTCGCCGAGCTGCCGATCGATCAACACCCGGGAGCGGGCCTCTGCCGCTAAGCGGTCCGCGTCGCCCTCCGAATTCACGTCGTCAGGCTACAAAAAAGAGGCGAAATTGCCGCTAATCCCGCACATCGCTGCAATTTCGGGCACCACTGCCCGAAATCGAGCGTGATTCAACGCCGGTTGGAAACGGCCCCTGTGAACCGAAGCCGCCCACGTGCAAGCACATCAAGACTGGTCGGAATTCACACCCGCCCCGACGAAGAAGAGGTCCCCACGGTGCGCCGCGAAGGCCTCGCCCTAACCGCCCCGGCGCGAACGCTCGTCGACGTGGCCGGGGAAATTCAGCCCGAGCAACTGGAAATGGCTGTGTGGCAGGCGCTTGACCGCGGGCTGCTCACGGTGCGGAGACTCGAAGAGGAGGCACGACGACGCGGCCGTCCCGACGCGGTAAGCGCCGCCCTCACGGCGGTTACCTGGGTCGAGGCAGCCCGGACCGGCAACCTCGTCCGCTCCGCGCGGCCGAGATCGAACAGACCTATCGACCCTTGACCCAGCAGGGGTGCCAGGTTCATCTGGTCGACAACTACTGCTGGACCTGGGTTCTGTCTCGCACTCCACCAGCCACCTGATAACGGCTGGGAGGCGCGACTCGACGAAAAACTATGGTTGCACAAGGTGCCCTGTTGCGTCCACCGAGACCGTTTAGGAACGTCAACGATCTTTTTCGGTCCGCAACTGTAATAGTTGGCGCCTCGTGTCATCCGTAGAGACCACCACGTCGCCGCGACAGCCCGAGCCTTCCACGCAGGCCGGTGATTACTCGATAGCAATCACGAACTGCAATAACATCAGTGAGGCGGAGATCACGCTTCGACGCGAGGCACTAAATATCAAGTACGGACCGAACGGTATCGGGAAGAGCACCATTGCGCGTGCTCTCGTGCTCAACGCAAGCGACGATGGTGCCCTGCGGGACCTACTTCCCTTCAAGTACCGACAAGGGGCAGGCGACGAGGCCCCGGCGGTCGTGGGCGCCGAGGAGATCAAGAATGTCCTGGTCCTCGACGACCAATATGTCGCCCAGTTCGTTTTTCAACCCGATGAGGTGGTCACGAACAGCTTCGAGATCTTCATCAACACTCCCGAGTATCAGGAGGGGATCGACGAGCTCGAGAGCATTTTCGAGAATCTTAGGGGATTTTCTTGGAAAACGAAGCGCTCGAAGAGGTGATCGCCAGCTTCACCGAGCTGCGCAACGCCTTCACGGTCACGCGATCCGGTGGAATCGCAAAGACCAGCAAGGGTTTCAAGGCGCTCAACATGGGCGGTAAGCTCGCGACTATCCCGAAGCCCCTCCGAGGCTATGAGCAGTTCCTTCGGAGCGACGACCCTGGGGGATGGCTGTCCTGGCAGTCGAAAGGCCAGAGCTATCTTGAGCTATCCGACAACTGCCCCTTCTGCTCGGTGCCCGACGTTGACAAGAAGACCGCGGTCGGGGTCTCCGAGGAGTACGAGTCTGCGGCCGTTAAGAACATGAACGCGTTGCGTGTTGTGATCGACAAGCTTGAGCGCTTCTTCATGCCCGAGCGTCTCGAGCAGCTACGGAAGATCACGACGAGCCTGGATGCGCTCTCCCCGGAGCAGGAGCAGTTCCTCGCGGGATTGCGAAGCCAGGTCGAGACGCTCCTCGACAAGTTCACTGCGCTCAGGGGGCTGTCGTTCCCCTCGCTCCGTGACGAGCCCGACGTAGACAAGGCACTACAAAATCTGAAGATCGATCTCGATCTCCTCGACGCACTCAATTCAGAGGGCACGCAGGGAGTGGTGGGAGACATGAACGACGAACTTGATCGTGTCGCCGAACGGATCAGCGACATCAAGGGCCGAGTGGGCATCCAGAAGGCGCGGGTAGCCAAAGCGATCGCGCGGAACCAGGACGAAATCAACGAGTACCTACAGTCTGCCGGTTACAAATACGCAGTCAGGATCGAGTCAAGTGGTACCGCCTACCGGATGATTTTGGAGCATCAGGACGCCCCGGGTCATCTGGAGGCGGCCGCGGACCATCTGAGCTTCGGCGAGCGAAACGCCTTCGCCCTCGTCCTGTTCATGCATCAGGTACGTCGCGAGAAACCTGATCTCGTCGTCCTGGACGATCCCGTGTCGAGCTTCGACAAGACCAAGAAGTTCGCCATCCTTCACAAGCTGTTCCATGGGAAACAGAGCCTCAGAGGATTCACCACGCTGCTCCTGACTCACGACATTGAGCCCGCCATCGACATTGTCCGGACGGCCACGTCGGGACAGTTCCAGGCGGCCGCCCCCGCCGTCCAGTTCCTTCAGGGTCGGGAAGGGAAGGTGAAGGAGAAGCCAATCGAGGCCACGGACATCATGACGTTCTCCCAGGTATGCGACGCGAACATCGGATCATCAGCTGATCCCGTGATCAAGTGCATCTACCTCCGTCGCCGTTACGAGGTCCACGGCGACCGTGGGCCGGAGTACGACGTGCTTTCGAGCCTTCTCCATCTTCGGGACGCCCCCGCTACGAAGGATGAAAAAGGGATGCGTGCACCTCTGAGTGAGGAAGCGCGCGAGCAGGCGATCGTGGAGATCAAGCGGATCATCTCTGACTTCGACTACGACGGGCTGCTGGCAGAACTAAAGGATTGGGAGGTCCTGAAGGGGAAGTTCAAAGACACTGACGTGGGCTACGAGAAGGTCCAGATCTTCCGCATCGCTTCTGAGCTTGGTGGAGATGATGTCACGACGGGTGATGCTGCCTTCAAGAAGTTCGTCAACGAGTCGTACCACATCGAGAATGAGTACGTGATGCAGCTGAACCCCCGCGAGTTCGATGCAGTGCCGGAGCACGTCGTGCAGTTGTGCTCCGCCCTTCTCTCGTAGCCACAGACGAGGAGCCCCGGATGGCAATCGCGCCGAAGCCGCAGCTCTTCCGGTGAGCAACTCCCCGGCTGTTTTCTGGATTGCTGGGCGACTCGACCAAGCGATTGGCGGCGTCTCGAGTTGGTTGGGGTAAGAGGGCGCCCGACTCACGATCCTGGGCGCCTCTCGCAGGAATACGCGCGGCGGCCTCTGCCGAACTGACGGTCCACGGGCGCGTCGCGGCAGGCGGTCCGGTGGACGACCTTCCCCATGAAGGCGCCCGGCGGGAGCCTTACAGATCGCAGTGATGCTCACCCGAGCAGCAAGCATCCGCCGGCGGCTAAGATTTCGCGGTGCTGGCGTGCTCATCGAGCGACGTGGTCTCCACTTCTATCGCGACTGCCGCCGTTTCTAGAAGAGCCTGGTCGGCGAGGACGGCATCAAAGTACGGCGGAGCTAGGCGGATTCGAACGCCGAGCTCCTGGATGCGACCAAGCCCGGGTGCAGTGCCGAAGTGCAGGAAAGGTGGCAGTTTCCAGGACTTTCTATCGCCCGCTGATTTTGCGCAGTTCCTCTACCTGAGCAGAGATATGCAGCGATGTGAAGGGAGTCGGGCACTGGCCGTCGTCCCGGAAAATGCACGTCTCAGGGTTCGGTAGCACCCGAACACTGTCCACGCCCTAATCGTCGGCTCCGCTCAGCTCCAGCGCGTCGCGCATCTTTCCCAGCAGTCCTAGGAGCGATCGCCGCCGGCCCGGGCGAAGCAGTGTCTGATGTTCGATCTTCTTGTCGGGTTCCCAGTACATGTAGGTAAGGCTGGCGCCACAGATCCGCAGAAGGTGCTCGGCGATTCTCGTCTTCGACAGTGGCTCCAGCTTGCGCTTGGTGGCCCAGGCTTCGGTCGCCTTTGCGGCGCCGACGCTGGGCACATCAATTTTCGTGAAGGACTCGCCCTCCCAGTCCCGTTCCTCCCTCAACAGCAGGTCGACCACTTCGGCGTAGGCGCCCTCCGCGACGAAATCCTCGATGCTGAGGCCCGTGAGCGATCCCGCGGTCAGCCGGAAGCAGCGCTTAGGGTCGACCCCAGCACCGTGCAGGGCGGCCGAATATTTATCCCCCTCCTCATCAGAGTCGGTCAGGTAGACAACGTGAGCGGCCTCGGCCTCGAGGCTGGGCAGGAGGCGCGGCGGCGTCCACGCCAGACCACCCGCCACCTGCAGGTCAAGCGGATGGTCGGGCCCCTTGCCGAGCGCTTCCCGAAGTAGGGCCGGCAAGAGCAGGGCGTCGGATGGACCCTCAGTGATCACCGCGTGGCGGGCCGGGGTGAACGCCACCGCGTCGGCGCCCATCGCCATCAGCAATGAGGTGAACGCGACTGAGTGCTCGGAGCCCTCCTGGGCCGACCAGAAGCCGTTCTCGATCTGGGAGCGGTCGCCAGCGCACTGCTTCACGACCCGGATCCCCGAGCCAAGGTCCTCCGGCAGGCATCCGGCGGAGTGGGTGGTGTAGATGATCTGGGTGGCGAAGGTCTGGCGGGTGAGCTCGCCGACTAAGTCGACCTGGGCGTCATAGTGGAGATGGCGCTCAGCCTCGTCGATGCAGAGGATCAGTTTGCGCTGGTCTTCGGTGTGGCGGGCCGTGAATGCGAGCAGGGCGAGGAAGGATTTGAAGCCGTCGCTCCGCTCTTCGATCTTCGAGTGACTGGCGCTCTCCGCGTCGTAGGGGAAGACGTTCAGCTGGCCGTCCTGCTGGGAAAGACGAACCGACACCACCGACTGACGCCAGCTCGAGTGAAGACGCTCTTCAAGCCGGCCGTTCGCTTGGTGAAGGAGGTTCTCGAGCTCGGGATTTTCGGGGCGCGCCGCTGCGGCCTTGAGGCTCTGCCAGTCGACCTCGGCCAGCGCCAGCAAGTTCTCGAGCGGCGCCGGTGCCTCCTCGTGATCCTCGAAGCGATAACCGGTCTGCAACTGGCGGTCGGCGTCACGCAGCACCTTCACCCGTGGGGTGCGCTTGTCCAGGATCGCAAAGGCCCGGTCGTTCGGGGTCTCGCCCTGGTGCTCGTCGGCGAGCGAGAAGAGTGCCTGGCGGAGGTCTTTCATGTAGGCAGGCGAGCCGACGGGAACCCGCTCGAGAGCCCGACCCAGCTCCTCGAGTCGGAGATAGGCTTCCTCACTCAGCGTTTCAGCGCTACCACGCAGGTCTTCGAGAGCGGCCTCGGCCAGTTCGGCGACGGTGGGCTCCGGTGGCGGGGGCTCCTGTGCTTCGCCGACCTCCGTCTTCTCGGCGCCGGGCAGTTCGTTCATCCTGGTTGCGAGGAATCGGCGATGCTTCTTCTCGCCCCGCGCCAGCATCCGCTCAAGATCTCCGGCCAGCGCCAAACGGGGCTTAGGGTCGCGCTCTATGTAGGGGAAAACACGACCTACGACCCCCCCATTGCTATCTCGGGAGAGCTGCCAGAGTCTCACCTTCTCGCCCCCCGGGACAGCTGCCAGCGCCTCCTTGTCGGCGGCCTCGACTTCGAAGAGAGCGCTAAGTACAGCCGTCTTCTGCGCCGGCTGCACCCATCCGCTGAAATCACGCTCGTCGAATTCGAGGGACCCGCGAGTGGTGAGGTTTTCGAGGGCATCGAGCAGCGAGCTCTTGCCCGCCTCGTTTGGGCCCACTATCGCCACCACCCGGGGAGTCAGGTCGAGGGTAGAGGTGGATTCGAAGCGGCGATAGCCCTCGATCCGCGCGGCGACCATTCGCATCGACCGATCCTAGCCACGGCTGGTGACGATCGGGAACAGAAGAGGTCGCAGGACGAAAATGGCAACCACGGATAGCTGCAGCCCTGGCGCAGCCGATGGAGTCGTTCGCACCCGTCCGGAGCGCCGCCTCGGCGGGGATGATCGTCTGGCGGCTTCCGCGGATTTGTGCTCTCCGGAAGATTTCAGCCGGTCCCCCAAGGCCCTGATCGAGATGGTCGACTGCCTATTGGTAACGGCAGACCCCCAGGAGGGATGCGGTATCCAGTCCGAGGGCATCCAGACTACGAGTACGACCCGGACGAGCGTAGGATCAAGCTTCGCTCGTAGCTCTAGGGACGCTGGAAAGCAAGCCGGAACCCGCGGCAATCGCCGGTAATCCCTTCACATCGCCACCATTTCGGGCACTCGTGCCCGAAATGGAGCGCAGATTCAGCGGCGGTTGGAAAGCCCTTGAGGAGATGGAAATCCCCACGTGCAGGGACATCAGGCGATGGAGCTAGGCGGATTCGAACCGCCGACCTCCTGGGTGCGATCCAGGCGCTCTGCCAGCTGAGCTATAGCCCCTTGGGGCGGGCTGGGAAGTTGGTCCCATCGCCTCGCAAGGGCAAGGATAACCGCATAGAGTTTGGAAGCCTTCGAAACTGCGCCATGAGCATTCTCGACGACGCCATCAGGGAGCACCTCGAACTGAAGCGCCAACACGGCGCCGATGATGCCGAGCTCAAAAAGCTCGAGGACGAGGCTTTTGGGCCGCCGGCGCGGCCCGATGGTGAGGCCGATCCGTATTCGGAGGCGCCGACGGAGTTCCTGACCGCGCCTGGCGCTGAGGCTGGGGGGGACCTGCCCGCGGAGGAAGCTACGCGGCTCCTCGAGGACGAGTCGCAGGGCGGCCGGCGCATCAACGTCGCCGACCTGCAGGAGCCGCCTCCGCCGCCGGACGCGCTGGGCGGTGAGGCCGAGCGGTCCGCGGAGGCCGAGGCGCCCACCGCTCCCGAGCCGCCCGCCGAGGAGGAGCATCCCGCGATGGAGCACGAGGCGGTCACCGAGCTGCCCGCGGCCGACGATGCCGGCCCCGACACCGAAGAGCGGCACGCGATCGCCGAACAGCCGACCGAAATGTTCGACGTCGAGGGCCACCTCGGCGGCGCCGCGGCCGAGGCCAGCCCCTCCGACGAGGAGCTTGTCGACGCGGAGCAGAACGAGCCGCGGCTCGCGCCCGTCGACCCGGTCGAAGGGATCGAGGCCTCCGCGGCCGACGCCGGGACCGAGGCGCCGCCCTCCGACGAGGAGCTCGAGGAGGCGGCCGACGAATTCGACGAGTTCTTCAGCGAGCAGCGGCTCTCCGACGAGTTGAACCAGGCGCTCGAGGCGCCGCTCGACGACGAGCCCGGCTTCCCCGGCACCGAGGAAACCGAGGCTCCGGCGCCCCCGCCCGCGAGCGAGGAGCCGCCCAGCGAGGAAGCGACCGCGGTCCACCCCGTCCACGAGGAGGAGCCGCGCGAGCAGCTCAACTTCGCCGAGGAGGAGGGGGATGACGAGGAGCCCGAGCACCCCGCGGCCAACCACAGCCCCGAGCACCAGGACGCCCTCGAAGACACCCCCGAGTTCCTCGCCGACGACCCGGAGGACGAGAACCTCTGGTTCGAGCAGAAACCGCCGAAGGACATCGACTTCGGCGACTGACGCCACGCCGAGCCCAAGCACTCGCTAGGTTCGTCGGCGATGCCCGACTCGGCCGCCATCGAAGCAGAAGGTCTGCGCAAGTCCTACGGGGACGTCGAAGCGCTGAACGGGATCGACCTGCGCGTCCCGGCCGGCACCGTGCTCGGCCTGCTCGGGCCCAACGGCGCCGGCAAGACGACCGCGGTCCGGATCCTCACCACGCTGCTGCCTCCGGACGGCGGCAGCGCCCGCGTCGCCGGCCTCGACGTCGCCACCGAGGCGCCGGAGCTGCGCAAGCGGATCGGGCTCGCCGGCCAGTACGCCGCCGTCGACGAAAACCTCACCGGGGCCGAGAACCTGGAGATGGTCGGCCGCCTCTACCACCTGCCGAAGGGCGAGCCGCGCGCCCGCGCCACCGAGCTGCTCGATCGCTTCGACCTCTCCGACGCCGCCAGCCGCCTCGTCCGCACCTACTCGGGCGGGATGCGCCGCCGCCTCGACCTCGCCGCCGCGCTGGTCGCCCGCCCGCCGGTCCTCTTCCTCGACGAGCCGACCACCGGCCTCGACCCGCGCAGCCGCCTCGCCCTCTGGAAGACGATCGAAGGCCGCGTCGCCGAAGGCACCACGGTCCTGCTCACCACCCAGTACCTCGACGAGGCAGACGCCCTCGCCGACCGCATCTCCGTGATCGACCACGGCCGCGTCATCGCCGAGGGCAGCTCCGACGAGCTCAAGGACCAGGTCGGCGGCGAGCGCATCGACGTCACCCTCGAGTCCCACGACGACGCCGAGACCGCGATCGCGGCGCTGGCCCCGGTCGCCGCCGAGCGGCCGGCGATGTCCGACGGCGTCCTGGCGATGCCGGTCCGCGAGCGCAAGGGCGCGATCGCCGAGGCCGTCCGCCGCCTCAACGAGGTCGGGGTCGGGATCGACGACATCGCCCTGCGCCGGCCGACCCTCGACGACGTCTTCCTCGCCCTCACCGGGCACGCGACCGAGAGCGACGGCGACCGTGATGAGTTCCGCCCGGATGGCGGGCAGAACTCATCACAGGAGGAGGCCCGATGAGCGGCCTCGGCTACGCCATCTCCGACACCCTGGTGCTCGCCAAACGCAGCCTCCTGCGCATCCCCCGGGCGCCCGACCTGCTGCTCGCCTTCACCGTGCAGCCGATCATGTTCGTGCTGCTCTTCGCCTACGTCTTCGGCGGCGCGATCGAGACCCCGGGCTTCGACTACATCGACTTCCTGATCCCCGGGATCCTCGTCCAGACGATGTCGTTCGGCGGCTTCGTCACCGCCCTCGGGCTCTCCGAGGACCTCAAGAAGGGCCTGATCGACCGCTTCCGCTCGCTGCCGATGTCGCGCGGCGCCGTCCTCGCCGGCCGCACCATCGCCGACATCGCCACCAACATGATCTCGATCGCGGTGATGCTTATCGTCGGCGTCATCGTCGGCTTCGGCTTCGGCGCCTCGGTCCTCCACGTCATCGCCGGCATCCTGCTCCTGCTGCTGTTCGGCTACGCCTTCTCCTGGGTCTTCGCCTTCGTCGGCCTCACCTCCTCATCCCCCGAGGCCGCCCAGTCGCTCGGCTTCATCGTCATCTTCCCGCTCACCTTCATCTCCTCGGCCTTCGTCCCGGTCGACTCGATGCCCGCCGCCCTGCAGTGGTTCGCCGAAGTCAACCCCTTCACGATCGTCGTCGACGCGATGCGCTCCCTGCTCCTCGGCACCCCCGCCGGCAACAACGTCTGGGGCGCCGTCGCCTGGTCGCTCGGCATCACCGCCTTCTTCGCCGCCCTCTCGGTGCGCAAATACAAGCGCGCCGTCGTTCGCTAGGCGCTCACCCGCCCGCGACGCCGCATCGCGCCTACACTTCCCGCGAGGGGCCATAGCTCAGCTGGCAGAGCGCCGCCTTTGCAAGGCGGAGGTCGCCGGTTCGATCCCGGCTGGCTCCATATGACCCTCGATCTATTCGCGGGGATCCCGGTCGCCGACCACGCGTCAGCCCTCCGCTGGTACGAACGGCTGCTGGGCTCGGAGCCCACCTTCAGCCCGCACTCGGCCGAGTCGGTTTGGGAACTGGCCGAGCACCGCTACCTCTACATCGTCGAGAGCAAGAGCCCCGGTGGGGCTTTGCACACCGTCTTCGTCGAGGATTTCGACGAGCGGGTCGCGGCGATCGCCTCGCGGGGGATCGAGCCGGCCGAACGGGAGACCTACGCGAACGGCGTGCGCAAGGCGACCTACCGCGACGCCGACGGCAACGAGGTGGGATTCGGCGGGCCTAGCTAGGCGGTCAGGCTCTCGGCCCGATGGGTCTCGGGCAGGTTCTGGTCGGCGTGGTAGCTGCTGCGGACCAGGGGGCCGGCGGCGACCGACTCGAAGCCGAGGTCGTAGGCGGCCTTCTCCAGGGCCTCGAACTCCTCGGGGTGCCAGTAGCGGACGACGGGGAGGTGGTTCTCGGTCGGCCGCAGGTACTGGCCGACGGTGAGGACCTGGACCTTGTGCTCGCGCAGCAGGCCGAAGGTCTCGACCATCTCCTCGAAGCTCTCGCCCAGCCCGACCATCAGGCCGGACTTGGTGACGACGTCGGGGCCGCCCATTTCCTTCGCCGTCTTCAGGACCCGGGCCGAGCGGGGGAACTGGGAGCCGCGGCGGGCGATGGGGTAGAGGCGCGGGACCGTCTCGACGTTGTGGTTGAAGACGTCGGGCTTCTCGTGGACGACCTTGGCCAGCGGCATCTCCTGGCCGCGGAAGTCCGGGGTCAGCACCTCGACCTTGCAGCCGGGGGCCTGCATCCGGATCGAGCGGATCACGCCGACGAAGGCGCTCGCCCCGTAGTCGGGCAGGTCGTCGCGGTCGACCGAGGTGACGACGGCGTGCCGCAGCCCCATCCGCTTCACCTGGTTGGCCACCCGCAGCGGCTCCAGCGGGTCGTTCCAGGTCGGCTTGCCGGTCTGGACGTTGCAGAAGCCGCAGCGCCGCGTGCAGACGTCGCCGAGGATCATGAAGGTCGCGGTGCCGCGCTCCCAGCACTCGCCGACGTTGGGGCAGTTCGCCTCCTCGCAGACCGTGTGCAGGTTGTCGGCGCCGATCGTCGCCTTCAGCCGCCGGTAGTTGGGCCCGCCCGGCGCCGGCACTTTCAGCCACGGCGGCTTGCGCTTGCGCTTGAAGGGGACGGTGCCCGCGGCGTCGGCGGCGGTGCCGCCTGGCTTCGCGCGGGAGCGGGTGACGTGGACGCGCTCGGCGGGGGCGGCGCCGGCTGGCACCTCGGCGCTCAGACTGGGGGCGCCCGGCTGCTGCTCGATCGTCTCGCTCATCGGGGGTCACCGAGCGTAGCGGGCGCGGGGTCCCCGCCGGCCGGCGCGACCCCCAGCTCGGCGGGGTCGGTCTCGACCGGCTCGCGCCCGAAGACCTCCGCGAAGCGCGCCGTCACGGTCGCGGCGAACGCACCGAGGTCCTGCTCGGCGCCGAGCTCGCGGGAGAGCGAGGTCACCTGGCAGCCCTCGATCCCGCACGGAACCACCCACTCGAACGGCTGCAGATCGTTGTTGACGTTGACGGCGAGCCCATGGGTGGTGACGCCGCGGCTGACGTGGACCCCGATCGAGCCGATCTTCCGCTCGCCGACCCAGACCCCGGTCTCGCCCTCGACCAGCCCCGCCGCGACCCCGTGCGCGGCCAGCGACTCGATCATCACCCGCTCCAGCCCGCGCACGTAGGCGTGGACGTCGTCGCCGTAGGGGCGCAGCGAGACGATCGGGTAGGCGACCAGCTGTCCCGGCCCGTGGTAGGTGACCCGGCCGCCGCGGTCAGTGTCGCGCACTTCGATCCCCTGCATTTCGTACCACTCGGCCCCCATCGGCAGCTCCGCCGGCTCGGAGCGGCGGCCGCGCGTGTAGACGGGCGGGTGCTCGAGCAGCAGCAGCAGGTCGGGGACGTCGCCGCGCTGGCGCTCGCCCTCGAGCCGTCGCTGCGCCGCCCGCGCCTCCTCGTAGGGGACGGTGCCGCAGCGGACGACCAGGATCGGCTCGCGCATCCTCGATTCGCTCATTTCACAATGGTCGCAGGGCGCGCCCTTATCCTTGCCGCACCGCCGATGGTCCAGTCCAAGGCTCTCCGACCCGATTGGCTTCCGGCCGTCGCGCTCAGCTCGGCGCTGGCGCTGCTGATGCTGATCTGGAACCCGCCCGTCGGTGACCTCGCCGCCCAGGTCTTCCGCACCGAGCTGTTCCGCGACGCCGGCCTGGCGATCTGGAACGGCAGCTGGTACGGCGGCCACTACACGCTCACCTACAGCGTCCTCTTCCCGCCGCTTGCCTCGGTGCTGGGACCGCAGCTGGTGGCGGCCCTGGCGGTGATCGCGTCCTCCTACCTGTTCGACCGCCTGGTCCGCGACCGCTGGGGCGAGGAGGCGCGCTGGGCGACGCTCTGGTTCGGGGCCGGCGTCGTCACCCTGCTCGCCGACGGCCAGCTCACCTTCGCGCTCGGCGTCGCCTTCGCGCTCGCTTCGCTGCGCTGCCTGCAGACGGGCCGCGGCAAGCTCGCCGTCCTCACGGCCGCGGCCTGCCCGCTGGCCAGCCCCGTCGCCGCCGCCTTCCTCGCCGGCGTCGTCGCCGCGGGGCTGATCGAGCGCGGCGCCCGGCCGAGCCGAGCCGCGCTCGCGGTCGCCGGCGTCTCGCTGGCCCTGGTCGTCGTCCCCAACCTGGCGTTCCCCGAACCGGGCCAGTTCCCCTTCGCCTTCTCCTCCTACATCGCGATCCCGCTCTGGTGCCTCAGCGCTCTCTACCTGCTCCGCGAGATGCCGGACGAGCGGCAGCTGCGCCGGGCCATCCTCTGCTACCTGGTGGCCGGGACCCTGGTCTGGCTGGTCCCCAACGCGCTCGGCGGCAACGCGGTCCGGCTCGGCGCCCTGTTCGGCGGCCCGGTCCTGGCGGCGGCGCTCCTCGCGCACCGGCCGCGGCTGGCCCGCCTCTCGCGGCCGGCGATGGCGTTCCTCGTCTTGGCGATGGCGGGGAGCCTCTACTGGCAGCTGACCGCCAGCGTCACCCAGATTGCCCGCAGCGTCGGCGACCCCTCGACGACCCGCGCCTACTTCGACCCCGCCGCCGCCTGGCTGCGCGACCACGGCGCCGAGGGGATGCGGATCGAGGTGCCGCCGACGGCCAACCACTGGGAGTCCGCCTACCTGGCGCCGAGCTTCGACATCGCCCGCGGCTGGCTGCGCCAGCTCGACACCACCCGCGACGACGTCTTCTACGACAAGGACGAGCTGACCCACGCCACCTACAGCGCCTGGCTCCGCAACAACGCGATCTCCTACGTCGCCCTCCCCGACGCCCCGCTCGACTACTCCTCGGTGGCCGAGCAGCGCCTGATCCTCGCCGCCCCGCCCTACCTGGCCCTGCGTTGGACCTCACCGCACTGGCGCATCTACGAGGTCCCCGACGCGAAGCCGCTGATCGCCCCGCTCGGCCCCAGCGCCGGCGAGATCCGCTGGGTCGGCCGCCAGGGCTTCGCCCTCGACGTCGACCGCCCCGGCGAGTTCCTCGTCCGCGTCAACTTCACCCCGTACTGGTCGATCGTCCGCGGCTCCGGCTGCATCCTCCGCCGCGGCGACTGGACCGTCGCCCGCGCCGCCCACCCCGGCGTCTTCCGCGTCCGCGCCGACTTCTCCCTCGGCCGCGCCTGGAACGCGGTCACGGGCGCCCACAAGACTTGCTGACGCGAACGCGGTCACTTAACGCCCTTATAGGGGCGCTAAACGACCGCCCTCTCAGAGGGCTAGGGAGAGCGGCTCCTCGAGCAGCTCTCGGATCCGCGCCAGGAACTCGGCGCCGTCGGCGCCGTAGAGGATGCGGTGGTCGCAGGCGAGGGTGACGTTCATCAGGTGGGCGGGGACAAGCTGGCCGTCGCGGACCGCCGGGCGCTCCTTGATCGCTCCCACGGCGAGGATGCCCGCCTGGGGCGGGTTGATCACGGCGCTGAAGTTGTCGATCCCGTACATCCCCAGGTTGGAGACGCTGAACGTCCCGCCCGAGAGCTCCGGCGGCGTGATCTCCCCGTCCCGGACCCGCCGCGCCAGCGCCCGCGACTCCTCGGCGATCTGCCGCAGGCCCTTGCGGTCCGCGTCGAACACGGTCGGCACCACCAGCGCGTCCCGCGCCGCCACCGCCACGCCCACGTTCACCCGCGAGTAGAGCTCGAACTTCCCGTCCCGATAAGCCCCATTGGCCCGCGGGAACTCGCGAAGCGCCAGCGCGCAGGCCTTGACGACCATGTCGTTGAACGAGGGCACCACGTCGCCTTCCTTGGCCGCCCCCTTCAACCGCGCCCGCGCCTCCACGGCCCGGCTCATATCCACCTCGGCTTCGAGATAGAAGTGCGGCGCCGTCGCCTTCGACTCCGACATCCGCCGCGCGATCACCGACTGCAGCTTGCTCAGGTCCTCATAGGAGGTCTGTCCCTTGGCGGTCTCGACCGAAGCAGGAGAGGGACCGACCGCCGGGGCCGCGGGTCCTGCCGCCGGTGCAGGGGGGGCGCTGCGGGCGGGGGCGTCCTCGACCCCCCCTGCACCGCCGTCACCCCCGGCAGCCGCGGCCCGCTCCACGTCTGCCTTGACGATCCGTCCCCCCGGACCAGACCCAGCGAGGGAAGTGAGGTCGAGCCCTTTGTCCTTAGCGAGGCGCTTGGCCACCGGCGACGCTTTGACCCGACCGCCATCACCCTGAGGCGCGGCTGCGGGTTCCGGCGAGGCCTCCTCCGCCCGCGCCGCGGGTGGCACCGTAGGGGGACCCGTCCCCGAGGAAGCTTTAGCTACCGCAGGGGATGGGGGGTCCCCTGCGGTGACACCCGCGGCCCGAGCGCTGGGTCCCTCGTCACCATCACCCACCCGCGCAATAGGACTGCCAATCGGAAGAGTCTCCCCCTCCTCGGCCAAAATCTCCGTCAGCACCCCCGCGACGTCGCTTTCATAAGCCATGTTCGCCTTGTCCGTCTCGATTTCGACGATCTCGTCGCCGACCGCGATCTCGTCGCCGACCTGCTTCAGCCAGGTCAGGATCGTGCCCTCCTCCATCGAGTCGGAGAGCCGGGGCATCACCACCTCAGCCATCGGCGCGCACCTCGCTCGCTCCCCCTCGGCTGGCCACTACATCGCCCCCTCGAGCGTCGCCAGCGCCGCCTTGACGACGTGCTCCTCGTGCGGGATCGCCGCCTGCTCGAGGCGTTTGGAGTAGGGCATGTGGACGTCGGCGCCGGTCACCCGCTGCACCGGCGCGTCGAGGTCGTCGAAGGCCTGCTCGGTGATCAGCGTCGCCAGGTTGGCGCCGACGCCGCCGTGCGGCCAGCCCTCCTCGACGATCACCGCCCGGTTGGTCTTGCGAACCGACTCGAGGATCGTGTCGAGGTCGAGCGGGCGCAGGGTCCGCGGGTCGATCACCTCGGCCTCGACGCCGTGCTCGTGGGACAGCTGCGTCGCCGCGTGCTCGGCCACCTGGGCCATCTTCAGCACCCCGATGATCGTCACGTCGCCCCCCTGGCGCCGCACCGCGGCCTGGCCGAAGCGCAGCTCCTCCTCCTCGCCGTCGTCGGGGACCTCGCCGCGCGTCCCGTACAGGGACTCGTGCTCGATGAAGACGACCGGGTTGTCGTCGCGGATCGCCGCCTTCAGCAGCGCCTTGCCGTCGGCCGGGGTGGAGGGGCAGGCGACCAGCAGCCCCGGTACCTGCAGGTAGAGCGCCTCGAAGCTGTGCGAGTGGGTCGGGCCGAGCTGGTGGCCGCCGCCACCCGGCATCCGGATCACCATCGGCACCCGGGCCTGGCCGTTGAACATGTAGGGGATCGCGGCGGCGTGGTTGACGATCTGGTCGAGCGCCAGCAGCGAGAAGTTGACGGTCATCAGCTCGACGATCGGGCGCAGCCCGCCCATCGCCGCCCCGACCCCGGCGCCGACGATCGTGTTCTCGGAGATCGGCGTGTCGCGGACGCGCCGCTCGCCGAACTCGTCGAGCAGCCCCTCGGTGACCTTGAAGGCGCCCTGGAAGACCGCGACGTCCTCGCCCATCACCAGCACCGACTCGTCGCGGCGCATCTCCTCCGCCATCGCGTCGCGCAGCGCCTCTCGCATCCGCAGCGTCGCCATCAGTCCTCGCGCTCCTCGACGCCGGCCACTTCCTCGGCCTCGTCGCCGACCTCGGGCTCGGGCGAGACCCGCGTCTCGACCCCGTCCTGGGCGTCGCCGCTCTCGGCCGGGTTCGGCCGCGGCCCGCTCGGCTGCCCCGCGTAGGCGGCGCCGGCCTCGGCCAGCTCCCGCGCGGAGGCCGGCATCTGGCCCTCGCGCTCGCCGCGGTGCGGCTCCGGGCTGCGCTCGTCGACCGCGTACCAGCCCCAGGGCGAGTCGAGCGCGTAGAGGTTCTCGTACATCGTGTCGAGCGCCGGCTCCGGCGAGGCGTCGGCGAACTCGACCGCCGCGGCGATCGCGGCGTCGGCCGCCTCGCGCGCCTGCTGGACCTCGCGCTCGCCCAGCACCCCAGCATCGATGCAGCGCCGCGCGAACACCTCGATCGGGTCTTTCTGCTCCCACTCCTCGACCTCCTCGCGCTCCCGGTAGACCTCCGGGTCGGCGGCGGAGTGGCCGCGGTAGCGGTAGGTGAAGGCCTCCAGCAGCGTCGGCCGGTCCTCCTCGCGGGCCTGGCGGATGCCCTCGGCGACCGCCTCGCGGACCGCCAGCACGTCCATCCCGTCGACCCGGGTCCCGGAGATCCCGTAGCCCTCGGCCTTCTTGGAGAGGTCGACCTGGGCCGAGTGCCGCTCGACCGCGGTCCCCATCCCGTAGAGGTTGTTCTCGACCAGGAACAGGACCGGCAGCTTCCAGAGCGCCGCCAGGTTCATCGTCTCGCCGAAGTTGCCGGTGTTGGAGGCGCCGTCGCCGAACATGCAGACGGTCACCGCGTCTTCCCCCTTGTACTGGGAGGAGAGGGCGAGCCCGGCGGCGATCGGCAGGTTGCCGCCGACGATCCCGTAGCCGCCCATGAAGCGGTTCTCGGCGTCGAAGATGTGCATCGAGCCGCCGCGGCCTCCGCTGGTCCCGTCGACGCGGCCGAACAGCTCCGCCATCACCCGCTTCGGATCGGTGCCGCGGGCGATCGCGTGGCCGTGGGTGCGGTAGGTGCCGATCAGGTAGTCCTCGTCGCGCATTGCCGCGACGGTGCCGACGATCGTCGCCTCCTCGCCGATCGCCAGGTGCAGGAAGCCGCCGGCTTTGGCTCGCTGGTACTGACGGCCCGCCTCCTCCTCGAAGCGGCGGATCAGGGCCATGCGCGAAAGCAGCTCGTAACAGGTGGCGGCATCGGGCAGATCGGCCATCGCGGCCACCTTAGATGATCGGGTTCGCCGTCTCGGCGGGTGGG
>CAMPIP010000016.1 GCA_946886425.1 uncultured Actinomycetes bacterium | reverse complement strand
GTCGCGGCCCGGACCGTGCCGCTGGCGCTGGGCACGCAGACGGTGGGCTCGACGATCCGGCCCGCCTCCTTCTGCGGGGTGATCGGGATGAAGCCGACCCTCGACGCGGTCGACCTCTCCGGCGTCCGCCGCACCAGCCGACTGCTCGACACGATCGGCCTGTTCGTGCGGACGCCCGGCGACCTGCGCCTGCTGCTCTCCGTGCTCGGCGTCAGCGCCGCGGAGGACGCCGCGCGGCCGCTGCGGGTCGGGCTTGCCGAGACCGCCTGGTGGTCGCAGGCCGACGAGCACAGCCGCGCCGCCGTCGGCCGCGCCGCCGCCCTGCTGCGCGAGGCCGGGGCGGAGGTCGCCGAACGGCCCCTGCCGTCGCGGCTCGACGACCTCGACCAGGTCCATGACGTCGTCGCGACCGTCGACATCGCCGCCCACTGCTCGCGCGAGTACGACGAGCACGCCGACCTGTTGAGCCCGCGGATGCGGACCGAGATCGAGCGCGGCCGGGGGATCGCGGCCGAGCGCTACGAGGACGCCATCGCCGCCGCGGCGGAGTGCGGGCGCGCCTTCGCGCGCCACTGCGAGGGGCTCGACGTCGTCCTCGCCCCGGCGGTGACCGGCGAGGCGCCGCGGGCACTCGACTGGACCGGCGACCCGATCTTCAACCGCCCCTGGTCGATGCTCGGCGTCCCGGCGGCGACCGTGCCGGTCGGCCGCGGCGAGCACGGCCTGCCGATCGGCGCCCAGCTGATCGCCCCGAAGGGCGGCGAGGGCGCGGTGCTCGAAGCCGTGACGCTGCTGTTCGCCGCTCTCGACGCCGGTGACGTGCCGCTGCCGCCGTCTAGTTGAGCTCGATCCGCGGGCGGCGGAAGAGGATCCAGTTGGAGTTGCACCAGCGCATGAAGGCGGCGCGGAGCGCCTCGCCGGCGTCGGCTCCGTAGGCGCCGGCCGCGACAAGCTCGGCGAGCAGGCGCCGCTCGCCGTCTTCGAGCTCGACCTCGACGGGGACCACGGCGGGGGCGGACCGGTAGCGCGGCGCGTAGCTCTCGTCGCGGCGCAGCTCGCGCTCGCCGCGAACCGGGGTCGTGGCGAGATCCTCGCTGCGCACCTGGCTGGGCCGGTTGCCCCAGCGCTCGTTGACCGCGTCGACCAGCGACTCGGTCGCGGTGGAGGCGGCCAGCACCTCGATCTGGATCGGCTCGTACTTGTAGTTGTTGATGCCGACCAGCTCGCCGCTGCCGCAGATCACGGTCGCGGCGAGGACGTCGAAGAGGGCGAGCAGCTCGACCCGGTCGCCGGCCCGGCCGGGGTTCCAGCGGAACTGGCGGCGACCCTCCTCGTCGACCGTGGTCGCCATCCACATGTTGAAGGAGTCGTGGACGTCGTCGGGCGTCAGCCCGTACTCGCGGATCGCCTCGGCGAGGCTGTCCTGGCAGTTCGGGTGCTCGCCGAGTCCCCAGCCGAGGTCCTGGTAGACCCGGTTGCAGCGGTGGCCGGTGATGTCGAGCTCGCAGGTCTCCGGCATCGTCAGGATCGCGAACATCGGCCGGCCGCGCGGCGCGTTGGTCCAGACGAACTCGCCGCGGCGGGGGTTGAAGGACTGCGAGCTGCGGGTGAAGCCGCAGTCCAGCGCCTCCTTGTAGTCGTGCAGGTTGAAGGCGTTGAAGTCGACGCAGGTCTCGCCGCCGAGCTGTTCGATTCGCAGCACCTCGCCGCGCCGCACCGGCACCGCCCTACCGGCGATCGGCTCGATCCGGTGGCGGAGGCGGCTCGGCCCGGGGGTCGGGGAGGCTGCCTCGAGCACGTCGTCGCGGGCGGTGCCGCCGACGTAGGGCCCGGCGCCGGCGAGCCGCTGTCCGACATGCTCGCGGAGCGCCTCCCGGAGCAGCTCGGCGCGGCTCTCGCCATGGCCGCGCTCGGCGCGGATCCGGTCGAGGAAGCCGAGCTGGGTCTCGTAAAGCGGGACCGAGGTCGCCGTCGCGCTCACCCGAACCTCCCGAGAAACAGCATATAAGTAATGTACTATAGACAGGAATGAAGGGCATGCTCTTTTCGCAGATGAACCCGCCGCGCGGTCGCGCGGAGGAATTCGAGGCCTGGTATCGGGACGTGCACGTCCCCTCCCGCCTGGCCGTGCCGGGTTTCCAGCGGGCGACCCGCTACCGGGCCCTGGAGGGTGGGCCGGCCCACCTCGCCGTCTACGAGCTGGACATGGAGGCGCTCGAGCGCCCCGAGTACCGGGAGCTGAAGCAGCGCCCCGAGCCGCTGACCGGGGAAATGCTGGCCGAGGTGACGGGGTTCACGCGCTACACCTGCGAGCTGGTCGCCGATAGCGGCCGGCGCGTCGATCACAATTTCCTCTCTGTCGTTGCCTTCGAGGTCCCAGAGGATGAGGTCGATGAGTTCGACGAGTGGTACGAAACCGAGCATGCGCCGCTGCTGCTGGAGGCAGAGGACTGGCTGCGCGTCGCCCGCTACCGCCGGATCGACGGCGAGGGCGGTCCCTGGAACCGCTTCGCCCTGCACGAGCTGCGCTCGCTCGAGGCGATGGACTCGCCGCAGCGGCGGCGGGCCCGGGAAGCGCCGCTGCGCGCGGCGATGGCGGAGCGCCCCTGGTTCGGCAGCTCCGGCCGCTGGATCTACGAGGTCATCGCTCGAACGGAGCGGTGATGAGTGACCCAAGCGCGATCGAGGCGTTCTACGACTGGGTGGAACGCCATCGCGGCCAGCCGAGCGGCCTCGCGGGGGAGGGACTGAAGGGCTACTTTCACGGTGTCGCCGAGGCCCGTTACGTGATCCGCCGGATCTTCCGGATCGTCGACGAGCAGGCGAAGTCGGCGGGGCTGGAGCCGCTCGAGCACCAGGCCCTGATCCAGCTCTTCGGGGCGCCCGAGCCGTTGCGGGTGATCGACTTCGCGGAGCGGCTAGACGTCGCCCCGGCCTTCGCGTCGCGGATCGCGAAAGGCCTCGACGACAAGGGGCTGGTGCGGCGGACCGCCTCCGAGGACGACCGACGCAGCACGGTGATCGCGGTCACCGAGGCCGGCGGCGAGCTGCTCGCCCAGGTCGACTCGCAGGTCGAACTGCACGTTTCCTACTTCCAGCAGCAGCTGACCGACGCCGAGCGGGCGGCGGCGCTGGGCATCTTCGCTTTCTACCTCGGCGCCTCCCCGCGCCTCGACGACATCGAGAACCTGGTCGAGCTGGTGCGCAGCGAGCGGGGCCATGCCGCTCCTTAACTACCTAACTTAGGTCCCGTACTTTGCTATGCTAATTCCCGGAAACCACGGGAAGGAGCGTGCATGCTGCGCAGCGGAGCTGAATACGTCGAGTCGCTGAAGGACGGCCGCAGCGTCTACATCGACGGCGAGCGGGTCGAGGACGTCACCACCCACCCGGCCTTCGCGGGCGCGGTGCGCTCGGTGGCGGCGCTCTACGACTTCGCCGCCGACCCCGCCAACGCGGAGGAGATGACGACCGAGTCGCCGTACGGCGGCGAACCGATCAACGTCGCCCAGATGATCCCGCGCTCGCGCGAGGACCTGACCAGGCGCCGGCAGGGCCTGCGGCGCTGGAGCGAGCAGACCTTCGGCCTGATGGGACGCAGCCCCGACCACGTGGCCTCCTTCCTGGCCGGCTTCGCCGCCAACTCCCAGGTCTTCGGCCGGGCCGGATCCGAGTTCGCCGAGAACGTCGTCAACTTCCACCGCAAGGCCTGCGAGGAGGATCTCTACCTCAGCTACACGATCGTGCCGCCGCAGATCGACCGCTCCAAACCGGCGCACCAGCAGGCCGATCCCCACCTCTACGCCGGTGTCAAGGAAGAGCGCGACGACGGCATCGTCATCAAGGGGGCGCAGATGTTGGGCACCGGCATGGTGCTCTCCAACTGGGTCCTCCTCAGCTCGATCGTGCCGCTGCGGCCGGGCGACGAGGACTACGCGATCTCGGTCGTGGTGCCGCTCGGCGCCCCCGGGGTGAAGGTGATCTCGCGCCGCTCCTACGCGGCGGCGGCCTCGAGTGTCTTCGATTACCCGCTCGCCAGCCGCTTCGACGAGACCGACTCGCTGGCCGTCTTCGACGACGTCTTCGTGCCCTGGGAGCAGGTCTTCGTCTACCGCGACCTCGACCTCGTGCAGGCGCAGTGGTGGGAGACCGGCGCCCACCTGCTCGGCAACAACCAGGCGCAGATCCGCTACTCGACCAAGCTCGACCTCCTGGTCGGGCTCAGCCACCGGGTCGCGCAGACCAACGGCGTTGCCGGCCTGCCGCCGATCATGAGCGCGCTCGGCGACCTCGCCGCGCACGCCTCGCTGGTCAGCGGCCTGGTCCACGGCGCCGAGCAGAACTGCGAGATCGACGAGGCCGGCATGGCCCGTCCCGGCGCCGCCGAGAGCTTCGCCAACATGACCCTGCAGTCGTCCCTCTACCCGAAGATGCTGACGATGGTGCGGGAGCTCTGCGGCGGCGGCCTGATCCAGCTGCCCTCCTCGGTCGAGGACCTGCGCAGCCCCGAGGTCGCCGAGATCCTCGATCGCTACCTGCAGTCGCCGGGGGTCGAGGCGGAGGAGCGGGTGAAGCTGCTGAAGCTGGTCTGGGACCTGGTCGGCTCGGAGTTCGCCAGCCGCCACCAGCAGTACGAGATGTTCTACGCCGGGGCGCCGTTCGTGGTGAAGATGCGGATGTTCCAGAACTACGACTTCGACCGCGCCGGGGCGCTGGTCGACGCGGCCCTGGCCGGCTATGACCGCGATGGCGAGGTCGTCGCGGCGGCTGAGAGTTGAGCGCCGCCGCGGACCTTCCCCTGCCGGTGGCGGGGGAGCCGGTCCGCACCGATCGCTGGCTCGAGGTCCGCAGCCCCTACGACGCCGAGCTCGTCGGTCGGGTCCCCGAGGCCGACGCGGCGCTGGTCGGGCGGGCCGTCGCGGCGGCGCGCGAGGCCTTCGCGGCGGGGGGATTCGCCGCCCACCGCCGCGCCGCCGCGCTGGACCGCGCCGCCGGCCTCGTCGCCGAGCGGCGTGAGTCGCTGGCGGCGACGATCGTCGCCGAGGCCGGCAAGCCGTTGCGCGCCGCCCGCGCCGAGGTCGACCGCTGCGCCGACACCCTGCGTTTCTCGGCGGTCGAGGCGCGGCGCCTCGGCGGCGAGGTGGTGCCGATGGAGGCGAGCGCGGCTGGCGCCGGCAAGCTCGGGGTCGTCCTGCGGGTGCCGCGCGGGGTGGTGGCGGCGATCAGCCCCTTCAACTTCCCGCTCAACCTCGTCGCCCACAAGCTTGGCCCGGCCTTGGCCGCCGGCAACGCCGTGGTCCTCAAGCCGGCCGAGCAGTGCCCGCTCTCGGGCCTGGCACTGGTGGCGATCCTCGGCGAGGCGGGGGTGCCGCCGGCCTGGCTCAACGTCGTCTGCGGACCGGCAGCCGTCGGCGAGGCGCTGGTCGGGCATCCGGACGTGGATGCGGTCAGCTTCACCGGCTCGCCGGCGGTCGGCTGGCGGATCGCCGCCGCGGTCCCGGAGAAGAAGGTCAGCCTCGAGCTCGGCTCCAACGCGCCGCTGATCGTCCACGGCGACGGCGACTGGCGCCGGGCCGCGGACAAGGCGGCCGCGCACGCCTTCTCGTTCGCGGGCCAGAGCTGCGTCTCGGTGCAGCGGGTGCTCGTCCAGGAGGGCATCGCCGACCAGTTCGAAGAGCGCTTCGTCGCCGCCACCGAGGCGCTCCGGGTCGGCGACCCGGCCGAGGAGGCGACCGACGTCGGTCCCCTGATCGGCGTCCGCGAGCGCGACCGCGTCCTCGAGTGGATCGCCGAGGCGGAGGAGCTGGGCGGTCGCCTGCTCTGCGGCGGCGCCCTCCGCGACGATGGCCGCTGCCTCTCCCCGGCGATCGTCGCCGAGCCCCCCAGGGAGGCAAAGGTCTGGGCTGAGGAGGTCTTCGGCCCGGTGGCGGTCCTGCGCCGCTACGCCGTCTTCGACGAGGCAATCGAGCTGGCCAACGACTCCCGCTTCGGCCTCCAGGCGGGAGTCTTCACCCGCGATCTCGGCCGCGCCCTCCGCGCCGCCCGCAAGCTCGAGTTCGGCGGCGTCCTCGTCAACGAGGCCCCGACCTTCCGCGCCGACCAGCAGCCCTACGGAGGCCTCCGCGACTCCGGCAACGCCCGCGAGGGCCCCGCCTACGCGATCCGCGAGCTGACCGAGGAGCGCTTCGTCGCCTTCTCGGCCTGAGCGAGCGACCGCGGCCCTGCTCCCGGCGCTGATCGCGCCCTTCGCCCGGTAGATTGGAGCCCAGCGCGGTGGACGTAGCTCAGTTGGTAGAGCTCCTGGTTGTGGTCCAGGCGGTCGCCGGTTCGAATCCGGTCGTCCACCCTGATTCGAAGGACCTGCAAATCCCGGTTCCGTGACGAGCCGGATCATTTTTCACCGGGGCCTGAAATCCGATTTCGGTTGAGCGGGTCGGGATCAACGTCAGGGCGCCGAAGGGCGGGAGACACATTGGCGGCCGGGACATTCGATACCCGGCCGCCAGCAGGGATCAGGTGTCCCTAGTTCTGCTTCTGGATATGGAGCGGAAAGACCCGCTTCACGATGTCGACGACCATTGCTTTCACCCCCTTTCGCAATCGGGAATGGGGCAACCGTCGCAGCATTTGCGGGTCTGCGAAAAAAATCCTGAGGAGGCGTCAACTAACCTCTGTCGGAGAACTGCTCGACCGTTAAGCCACTGCTTACTGCATGCCTTCGACTAGATCGCCCAGGCGTCGCGTTCCCCTCGCCGAAGCACCGGATCTCGCCGCGACGCGGGAGCGGCTAATGGCGTCGCTGACCTATCCCATTCGCGTTGAGCTCGTTAGTGCCCTCGAACGCGCTCCGATGGGTCCCTTAGAGCTTCACGAAATATTCCCGATGTACTCGCTGCCCTATATCAAGGGCCATCTACGCCGCCTCGAGCAGCTCGGATACATCGAAAGGCTCCAGCGGGAGGGTGGGCGAGGATCCGTGTACCAACTCGCCCGTCGTTCGCTGTTCTTTGATCAATCGACGCTACGAGCTCTTGGCAAAAGCGACGGCAACCACGACTCCACGTCCATCTGCATTACTTTCGCCGAGCGCATCGGGGAAGCGTTTGATGCCTTGACGTTCAATGCGATTCCGGACAGTCGATTCATGTGGACCGTGGTCTATCTGGATGAGCGCCGCTGGCGCATAGCGGTAAAGATCACTGACGCACTGTTCTGGTACGAGCTTCGAGCTCGACTCCGAGCAATGAACCGGCTTGCTTCTTCGGGGCAGCCATTGCACGTAACCGCTGGGCTGTCCTGTATCGCTTCGCCGCCGGACAGTCCTGTCGTTCCGGTGATCCCGCCGATGAGCTATCGGGTTACTTCAGGGGAAGATCGTCCCGACGGGACAGTTGCGGTTGACCCGAACCTTGCTCGCGCGCTATCACACCCAGTTCGAGTTCGAATACTTGGTGAGTTGAAAAAGCAGCCAATGTCACCCGCTCAACTCAGCGAAGACTGCGATGGGGTGCCCGTCCAAGCGATCTGGAAGCACTGCCTCCGACTTGAGGAGCTGGACTGCGTCGCGCGGGTACGCACTAGACGTAAGGGCGCTAACCGCAACATCTTCCGTCTAAAGCCATCCGCTCTGTTTGACACGCCCACCTATAGGGCGCTTCCTAAGCCAATCCGGGGCGATGTCGATTCGGTGCAGGTTTCCACCTATGTAAATCATCTGGCGGATTCAATCCTGGCCGACACGATCAGGACTCGGCTGGATAGCCACCTGAGCTGGACTGGACTGGCCTACGACGAGGAGGGTCTCGCGGAAGTAATCCCTGCGATCGACGCGGTGTACCGGTTCATTGTCCAGTTGCAACGCCAGCCTCAGCCTGACCGGGATGCGCTCTTTCCCGTCACCGTCGGACTCGCTTGTTTTGGCTCTCCGGCACGCTCCTCTCTCTGCCCCGATGAACGGATAGGAACGCTGTATTACGGCGATCCCGCCGAAGTTCGTGACCGAGAACTTAGGTGGATCGAGGAGATTGTCGGATCCGGATTCTTTCCCCCCATCAATCGGAGTGCCTTCGGCTCAATCCCCGGCCTGCCAGGCTCCTAGTGCCGGAACTGATCGCAAGCCGAAATTCCCCGACGGACGGCATGATCAAGCGGTTTGGCTCGGCCAGTTGTGCGATCTAGTGCCGAAACTGGTCTGCCGTCAGGCACCTTCACACCTATCCTGTCGATCTGTATCAGTCAGCGGCGGTCCCGGTAAACAATGGGGCTTTGGGAGGCATGCTTATGGAGGACAGAGATCGACCCGACGGAGGTTTTCGGGAAGGCGCGGAGTCGAGGCGCTCTTGCTCACCGATGGACCCTCTCCCGGGGGAGCTAGCTGCCCAGTTTCCAGAGGCGATCCGGTTTGCTCTCGGGAACCCATTTCGTCGCACCTTCCTACGACGACTCAATGACCATCCCGAGCAGGGACGGGAGCCCCGCGCGATCCTCTCGTGCCCCCTCTCGGCCTGCGCGTACCACGCGAACGTACTCCAGGGATGTGGGCTCGTGGATGTACAAGAGCGGCGCCCCGCAGGCCGCGGTAACTACGTGACGCTGTACAGGTCCATGGTTGCGACCGATGAGGCGGTCCGTGGTGCGCTCGCTGATACCGCGGAGCGCGACACAACCACAGTCGGCCGATAGCCCTTGGGCCAGGGCTGTACCTCCTCTCGGCAGAAGACGCACGCCCCATGACGGACGACAAAGGCACCCTTCGCGGACGGGTCGTTCATGCCCTCACCGATCCCTTACGGGAGGATCTGCTCCGGCTCTTTAGTGCCGGTCCGCACAGCTCTGCCACTGCGGCAAAGGCACTAAGGAAGTCCCATCAAAGTACGGCCTACCACGTCAAGGTTCTCCGCGATCGCTGCGAAATGTTGGAAGTGACGGGCCGGCGGCAGGTCGGATCCACGACCGAGGTGTTCTACCGGCTGAAATCCCGGAAGGAGATTGCGTCGTTCGACGTCTCCGATCTGCCGGCAGGAGTAGGAGCCGCCTTGCAGATGGCGCTCGTGTCGTTCTTCCTCGAGAGCGTCAGTGACTTTCTTCGATTGGGTACGAGGCGGGCGGGCACCCATCTGTCCGCCAGCCCCCGGGTTCTCGACCCGGAAGGGTGGCGCGCTGCGAGCGCGGCCATCCGTGCGACCGAACGGCGGCTCGACAAGATCGAACGCGAAAGCCGGCGACGACTTGAGGGCAACAACATGGCGAAGGCGGTGCACGCGGTATCCGGGTTCGCCTTGTTTCAGGCCGCTCCGGCGGGCGGAAGGTGAACGGCCTGTGGGCGATCGCCAGTTCACCGCCGCTGAGACGCAGCAGATTCTCGCTCGGGTCAGCGAGATGGTGGCAAGGAGCGCTCCCGGCGCGCTCGTGGCCGAAACGGGACTTGATCCGTTCGTCCTCGATCACCTTGCCGAATCACTTGCACGGGTCGCATTTCTCCCGAACGTCCAGGATGCCGGGCAACAACAGGAAGCTGTCCTGGCACTTCTGCAGCACGGAGTCGTATTGGGTCACGTCCTCGAGGAGGTCGGCCGCGGTGCCCGGCTCCCCTGACCGAGCCTCGCCGAACTCGGTGAAGTTGTGGCTCTTTGCTCGAGGAGGCCGCTTTCGTCGACACCAAGCTTTGCCGCCAGCTCGCGGGGCTGCCTCAACACCCGGTCCCGCGGCGCAATTTCCCGGTGGCAGAGGCCCACGGGCAAAAGGGATCCCCGCGCGACTTCATCGCGGGATCCGCCCGTCCCGTGGCGCCTTCCCACACAGGCCCCCAGGCCGGCTGTTCGGCTCGGTTCGACGCAGGGGCGAACGGCGCTGCTCCCAGCAGTCGGTCAAGGGTGATCCGTATCGGAAAGCAGTGGGAAGGCATGTGAGCGAGGGCGCCCTTCGGGTCCCGACTGGAGGCGCGAGGGGCGCCCCTCGTCCACATCGAGCCGCGGTCAGGAGCGGGGCGCCAAATTGACCGTCGCTTTCGACAAGCGGCTCCCGATCCGCAATCCACCCCCGTCATATGGCGATGCGGTGATTGAGGCAATCATCCTTCACGCGGTCTTGGTGGAGCCGTCAGTGGACTTGCGCTTTGCTGGCCTGGCCTGGGATGTCAGCTGCACGCTCGGCATTGAAGGTGGCGACGGTCGGATCGAGAAGGTCGTTCGGGAATTGGACCGCGTCGAACTGCTCCGGGTCGATGGCAGCCGTGTCGGACCCGGTAGGGCCACACTGGCCGCAGTTACCGAATGGCTGCTCGATGGACGCTGAAAGTACCTTCGAGCTCCTGACGAGGCTGGCCCAAGAGGTCGAAGTGACTGGCCATCAGTCTTCGGTCGCTGACATGGCTCTTCACCCTGAGGGCTTTGATCTAGCCTGCGCTCGGATCGCGTCAGGGCCGACAAGCGTGGAGAGACTAGTTGCCCTTGCGCTGAGCGTCGGGGTGAATCTCGGCTTCCGTTTCGGGCCCTCCATTGCCGTCAGGAAGCTCAACCATGAATTGCATCCATCCAGCCTCGTCCTGTCTGCCCTAAGCGTCGCCGACGTTGACGATGCTGACTTCGCTTACGCAGTCGCTGACCGAGCGGGCTGCCTCCCTGCGGACATTGAAGGGTTCCTCGATGCCAAATCCCTTTACTCGGATGCGATTGCGGACGCGATTGCGTGGTACTTCGCCGAGCCCGGTGAGCAAGAACATGCCGATTTCTGGAAGAAGCTACGCGACTCATACGTGCTCGCTGTGGCGCGGCGCATCGGGTGTGGCTCCTACCAGATGCCCGACGACGACCTGATGGGAGCGTAGGGCAGGTGGTTATCGTTTCGGTGTCCGACGGCGCAGTGTCGATCGCCAGAATCACCAAGAACAACTAGGCCGACTAGGGGAAGATCGCTAGCCGGGCGCAGCTTTTCGCGCTCTTCATGGTGACGTGCAGGAACCTTCGAGTTTAGCGCACCTGGAAGCGACCCGTTTCCAGGTAGGCAATCAGCTGTTCGAGCGCGTGCGCGGTCGGATCGTGAAGTGGAGTGGGGGCGTCGCCCGGATCGGCGAACTGACTTCCGATTGCCTCTACGCCGTCCGGCCGAGGATCTCCGTTCCAGCGTTCAGCCAGGAACAGGACCGCGAAGCAATGAGTGGTGTCGCCGTTCGGATAATGGATCGTGTGCAGCTCGGCCTCGGAGAGACAGCCGAAGGGAACGAGGTCCCTCTCGGCAACATCGATACCCGCCTCCTCCTTCAGCTCGCCGACCGCGGTGCGGGCGAAGCTGCCCCCCGGCTCGGCTGCACCGGCAGGCAGGCACCAAGTGCCGTCGTCAGACCGTTGGGTCAGCAGCACATGGCCGTCCTCGCGCCGCAGGGCGATCATTGCCCCCGGCATCAGCACCAGGTCGTTGCCTACGGCTTGGCGGAGCCGCCAAAGGTAGGAGCCCCTGTAGCCCACCTGCGGAGCATACGTTTAGAGCAAGATCGATCGAGGCTGACGCCGCTACGGCTAGCCCACTTGCGCCTGGCTTGCGCGGCTCGGTGAGCCCCGCGTCCTCTTGATCTGCGATCTACCGGTTGAGCGCGAGAAGTTGAGCCAGGATGTCCTCGCCGTGGCTGAATCCGTATGCCTCGATTACCGCCTCGTCGAGCTCCGGGGCGAAGAACAGACCACCGCCGACGGCGGCACGTTCGAGTTCGACTACGACCTCGACGAAGCCGGGAAAGTCGAGGCGACGACTGTGACCGACCCGGTTGGGAACCAGCGCAAAGTCGAGTTCAATGCGGCCGGGCTCTCGGTGGCCGAAACCGAAGCGCCGGAAACCGAACTCGAGCAGACGACCAGCATCGAACGTCAGCCCGAAACGGGCCTGGCCTTGTCGAAGACCGACCCGCTCGGCCGGAAATCCGAGTTCAAATACGACGGCCTGGGAAATGTCACCGAAGCGACGAGGCTGGCGGGGAGCGAAGACGCCGTGACGACGAAATTTGACTATGAGCCGGGCACGAGCCACGTCACCAAAGTCACTGACCCGCTCGGTCACGCCACCGAATTCGAATACGGATCCCACGGCGAGCTGTTGAAGCGCACCGACGCCCTCGGCAGCGAAACGAGCATGAAATACAACAGCGAAGGCCAGCTGACCTCGGTCGTCAATCCCGAAGAAGAGGCGACCACGTTCGCCTACTCCCAGGGCGATCTGGCCTCCGTGACCGACCCGCTGGGTCGCACGACCAGGCAGTTCGTGGACGCGCTCGGCCGAGTCCGCTCGATCACCTCGCCCGGCGGCCAGGGAACGCTGCTCTCCTACAACGAAGCCGATGAGCTGATTGGCGTCACGGCCCCGTCGGGAGCAGAGACGAAATTCAGCCGCGACGCCGATGGAAACGTCATCTCGATCACCGACGCCCTCGAAAACGAGACGACGATGACCTACGACGCGATGGACCGCCTCGAAACGGAAACCAACCCCCTCGAAGACACCGTCGAACAGAGCTATGACAAAGGCGGCCACCTCGTCAAAGAGATCAGCCGCCGCGGCAAGGACACCGAATTCGACTACGACGGACTCGGGCGTCTGGCCAGGGCCGAATTCGGCGTTGAAGGGGAAGGGGCCGAGAGTTCGATCGAATACGAATACGACGATGCCGACCGGCTGGTCGGGGTCGGCGACAGCACCAGCGGGGAATACGTGCTCGCCTACGACGAACTGGACAGGCTCACCGAAGTCAGCGGCCCCGAGGGCACGGTCGGCTACGCCTACGACGATGCCGGCCGCCGCACCGCGCTGACGCTCCCCGGCCAGGAACCCCTCGCCTACGAATACGACGATGCCAACCGGCTTACCGGTATCACCCGTGGTCTGGAAGTTGTCTCCTTGGCCTATGACGATGCCGATCGGAGGACGAGCGTGACCTTGCCCAACGGGATCGATCAGCTCTACGGCTACGACAAAGCCGGCCAGGCCACCTCGATCACCTACAAAGACGGCGAATCGACGCTCGGCGATCTCCGGTACGCCTACGACGCCAACGGTCGCACCGAAGCGATCTGGGGCAGCTACGCTCGCCTCGCCCTGCCGGCCGCGATGGAAGGCGCCGATTACAACGCCGCCAACCAGCTGGTCGAACGCGACGGCAAAGAACTCAGTTACGACGCGGATGGCAACCTCATCGACGACGGGACCAGCAAATACGACTCGAACGCACGGGGGCAACTCACCGGCATCGACGGCCCGGCCGATGCCGCCTTCGCCTACGACCCGTTCGGACGGCGGATATCGAAGATCCTGGGCGAAACCACGACCGATCTGCTCTACGACGACACGAACGTCGTCCAGGAATCGGTCGGAGGTTCAACCACCGCCAGCTACCTGACCGACCGCCTCGGCAGCGTCATTGCCCTAGCCGACGACTCCGGCGAAGTCGACACGACCTACACCTATGAGCCATTCGGGACTTCGGCCACGGCGGGCGGACCAAGCACCAATCCATTCCAGTTCACCGGCCGGGAAAACGACGGCACCGGGCTCTACTACTACCGAGCTCGCTACTACAGCCAGTCCTTTGGGAGATTCATCAGCGAAGACCCGGCCGGCTTCGTCGGTAGCGGACCTAATCTCTTCTGGTATGCCAATGGCGATCCGTTGAATCTCATCGACCCGAGCGGGGAATGCTTTCCCTGTATCCCCGACTTCAATCCGATCGCTCCCCTCGAAGAACTCGCTGACAGAATCGGAGATTGGGTCAGCGATGCCCCTGGAGTTGTGAGTGAAGTTGCCGGTAGCGGTGTTGGGGAATGGATTGGCGACCGAGGCACGGAAGTTGGAAGGACTTTCACCTGCCTTGCGGAAACGGCGGTTCAGCAGCCGGGTCCGGTGGGATGCCAAGAAGAAGCGGAACAGCTGGGACCGGAAGATCCAGATGCACCAGAGCCTCCCAGCTTTCCCCCTCCGGGCGCACCCGGTAAGGGTCCCGTCCCGATTCCAAGGGTGGGCCGGTAGATGACCCGAAAGCCACTAGCCAGTCTTCTTGCTGTATGGGTGGCCCTTGGAGCTGTGCGAATAATGCTTGGTTCTAGCACCTCGCCTCTTGCCTACGTCTTCTTCGGCGCGTTTTGGTTGGCTTCGGCAATCCTCGTGTTGACGGGTCTCCGCCAGTTCATTTCATCTAAGTCGACGGAGGCGCGAGTCGAGGCAGTCTGTATTGTCTCTGGCGTCGTGGCACTTTTCGTTCAGGGCCTGTTTGGGAATGGCGAGACCATCGTGGTAGCACTGGTCATCTTCCTGGTGTCGGCCTTGGTGTTGACGTACGTCTACATCAGGAGATTGCGCCAGAGGCACCTGTCTGCGAGTAGGTAGAGGGCTATGCCGCGAGGGCAGTTGAAGCGGTGATGTGGAATCCCAGGCTGTATGCAGCTGTTATCTGCGTAGGTCTCCTCGCGCGATGGTCTCATCGGGCGGCTCTCCATAAGCTGGACGGTGAATTCGGGGGATTGGGGGCACTAATAACGTTCTGGATCCCCATCGTGGCTCTGCTCGGGATTGCGGCGTCGATGGTGATACCGGTGGCGGCGAGGCGCTGGGGACAGCGCGGAAATCGGACCTAGACGCGCGTGGGGCAAGTAGGATCAGGCGTGTTGACCCAAGGCGAGAGTCCTCAGCGGCGCTACTACTCGCGTTATCAAGCAATTCTCGTTGGTTCTATCGGCGTTGGTTTCACCATCATCATGGCTGCTGGGCTGACTTCCGAGTTTCTTGTGGTAAGGATTTTCGGCGGTCTGTCCCTCGTCGTAATGGGGGGGATCGGTTTTCGCTTTATTCGCTCCGGTATCGAAGTCTTCGACAGTGGAGTTCGAGTACGAAACATCTTCTCCACCCTAGAGCTGCCTTGGCAGCAGATCGACAAGTTCGAAATTGGTGACTCCGGCTTTCTCTCGATGGTGTGTCTGATCCGGCTTAAGGGGGGCGAAACCCGACGGGCCGTCGGTATCCAGGAACGCACGAACTTTCCGAGTGGCTCTGCCGAGGCGATTGTCGAGGAGCTCAACAGCGAGCTGGCCAGACGTGGACCCGGACGGAATCTCAGACCAGATGGCTCTGACTCACAGATGAGGTGATCAGTCGATGAAACTTGGACGTGTCTTCGATCGTTCATGGCGATAGCAGGTAGGGGGCTAGGAGGGTGGAAGAATCTCGATCGGGACGAGTAACTCGGCGCAGGGCATTGGAGGGTGCCGCGCTGCTCGGAATCGGGGCGGGGCTTGGTCGGCTCGTCAGTGACGGTTCTGGCGGGAGCGACGGGGCGCCTGGGGGAGCGGACGCTGTCGCCTTTCACGGTGCTCACCAAGCGGGAATCGCGACGCCGGCACCGGAATTCCTGAGCTTCGCGGTATTCGATCTGGCCAGCGAGGATTCGGACGACCTACGGGACTTGCTGCAGGAGTGGACGGCTGCGGCGTCTGCGTTGACGCGAGGGGAAGAGGTCCGACCGGGGAGTCAGGACCCTGGGGTCGCTCCGTCGGATCCGGGGGAGGCAGCCGGCCTCGGGTCGAGCGGTCTGACCATCACGGTGGGCTTCGGTCCCAGCGTCTTTGAGGCCGACGGAGTGGACCGGTACGGGCTGGCGTCCCGGCGTCCGGCGGCGCTCGCACCTCTTCCTGGGTTTCGGGGGGAGGGACTCGATAAGGGGCGCTCTGATGGGGATCTCTGCGTGCAGGCCTGTGCCGAAGATCCCCAGGTCGCCTTTCACGCGGTCCATGCGCTGACGTTGATCGCGGCCGGTACGGCCGGGCTGCGCTGGTCACAGGACGGCTTCGGCCGCACCTCCAGTACCAGCCGTGCTCAGGCGACGCCCCGCAACTTGATGGGGTTCAAGGATGGCACTAACAACATCCGCGCCGAGGACGGCGAGGCGATGGACGAGCACGTCTGGGTGCAGCCTGGTGACGGGCCGGCATGGATGCGGGGCGGTGCCTATCTCGTCGCGCGGCGCATCAAGATCCTCTTCGACGTCTGGGATCCGACCAGCCTCGAAGGCCAGGAGCGGGTGATCGGCCGCGAGAAGCTGAGCGGGGCTCCACTTGGGAAGCAGCACGAGTTCGACGTGGTCGACCTCGAAGCGAGCCAGGCCGGTCAGCCGGTGATTCCCGCCAATGCTCACGTCCGCCTATCCAGTCCCGAGGCCAACGGCGGCCGGCGCATCCTCCGCCGCGGCTACTCGTTCTCCGAATCGGCTGAACCCGGCTCAGGACAGATCGACGCTGGTCTCTTCTTCATCTCCTTCCAGCGCGACCCTGAGCAGTTCATCTCGATCCAGCGCCAGCTCGCCGGATCGGATGCCCTCAACCGCCACATCCTGCACACCGCCAGCGCCCTCTTCGCCTGTCCGCCGGGCGCCCGACCCGGGGGGTTCATCGGCGAAGGGCTTTTCGCGTGAGACGAATGGGGCAGAAGCCGGCCGGTTCTTTTGAGAGAGTCCGCTCGGGAATGCAATCTCGCGACCGAAAGGCAGTGAACTTGGACGCTCGATCGTTCAGGGCCGGCGTCCTCGCCGCCCTCGCACTTCTGGTGACGCTGCTGCTTGCGGCGCCCGCGACCGCGGCCCCCGCCAACGACAACATCGCCGGCGCCCAGGTGCTCCCGGCGGCGCTGCCGAGCACGACGCCGGCGACGTCGATCGGGGCCACCGGGGAGCCGGGGGAGACGGTCTTCAGCAACCCGGCGACCGAGTCGGTCTGGTTTGCCTGGACTCCGAGCGCCAGTACCACCGCGATCGTCGACCTCTGCAACAGCGGCTTCAGTGGCGGTTCTCCGACCTTCGGGATCGGCGTCTACACCGGCGGGACGACCTGGGCGACTCTGACCGAGGTCGTCGACACGGCCGGGCCGTGCAAGCTCAGTTTCAGCGCCACCGCGGGCACCACCTACAAGATCCAGGTCGACTTCCTGCGCGCCGAAGGCAACTTCACGCTGACGCTGCGCAAACCGCAGCCTCCCGCCAACGACAACTTCGCCTCCGCCCAAAACCTCGGTAACGCCCTGCCCTTCTCCGTCCCCGGAAGCACGATCGACGCCACCAGCGGCGAGGCGGGCGAACCGCCGCTCGGCAGCAGCGCGCGCACCGTCTGGTACTCCTGGACCGCCCCGGTGACCGGCCATGTGCAGCTCGGCGGCTGCCCGTTCGAAACGCAGCCGGGCTCGGCGGCGAACAAGACGCTGGTCGTCTACACCGGCGCGACCCTGGCCACGCTCAGCAAAGTGGCCGAAACGACGAACTGCAAGATGGAGTTCGACGTCGCCGCCGGCACCAACTACAAGATCGTCTTCAGCGGCAGCGTCTCCGGCGAAGGGACGTTCACCCTCTCGATGGTGAGCGCGACGCCGCCGGCGAACGACAACCTCGCCGCCGCGGCCGTGGTCGGGCCGGCCCTGCCGTTCTCGGTCCCCGGCGACAACAGCTTCGCGACGCTCGAGCCGGAAGAGAACAAACTCCAGATCAGCGAGATCAGCAGCCCCAGCCACTCCGTCTGGTACCGCTGGACGCCCGCCGTCAGCCAGCGGGTCAAGTTGAACGCCTGCTCCGATTCCCTGCGGCCGCGGCTGGGAGTGTTCACCGGCAACACCATCACGACCCTGGTCAAAGCGACCGAACCGCAGTCCGGATCCCCCTACTGCGCCGTGGAGCTGAACGCGGTCGCCGGCACCACGTACAAGATCGCCATCGCCGGCGGGCCCTTCGAAGGACAGCACGGGGCCTTCACGCTCAGCGCGCACGCGGTCAGCCGGCCCGCAAACGACGACCTCGCCGGCGCGATCCCGATCGGCCCCGGTCTGCCGATCGCGGTCGACGGCAGCAACGCCGACGCCACCGTCGAGAAAGGCGAGGCCAGGCCTGTCTTCGAAACGAGCCCGCTCGGCACCGTCTGGTACCGCTGGGGCTCCGGCTTCTCCGGTCCGGTCGACATCAGCACCTGCGGCTCGGCGACCTCGGTCATCGCCGCCGTGCACACCGGCGCGACCTTCGGGACGATGACCCGGATCGTCCCGGCCGGCGAGGCGCTGCCGGGCAGCTGCGGGCAAGGCGTCAAGGGTTCGAGCGAGCGCTTCGTCGCGACCGCCGGGACGACGTACTTCGTCCAGGTCAGCGCTCGCGGCAAAGACATCGAAGGCTCCTTCCGCCTGACGATCACCGATCCCAACGCGCAGCCGCCTACTCCGCAGCCGGCGGTGCCCCCGGCAGCGGCGACGGTCGCGGCCGTGGGCAAGGTGCCGATCGACCCGCTCGCGAATTGCCGCATGCGTTACCGCGGCAAGGGACGGGTGGCCAAGGCCAAGCGCGCCCGCTGCATCGCCAAGGTGAAACGTCGTGCCGCGATCGCGCGCTGCCACAAGCTCAGCGGCGCCCGCGAGCGGAAATGCATCGCCGCGACGCGCAAGCACTACGCCGTCAAGCCGGCCGCGAAAGGGAAGCGGTCGGGCTGAGTCGCGAGGCTGTCGTGCTGGTCTCTCTCGCGGTCCTGCTGGGCCTCTACGCGGCGTTCGTGCTCGCCCTCCTGGTCGCGGGCCGTCGCGGCGACGCGCGGGCCGTCGCCGGCTTCATCCCCGACTGCCTTGTCCTCTTCCGCCGTCTGCTTGCCGACCCGCGGGTCCCGCGAGCTCGCAAGCTCGCCGTGGCCGCGCTGGTCGCCTACCTGGCGCTGCCGATCGACCTGATCCCAGACTTCATCCCGGTCGCCGGCCAGCTCGACGACGCGATCCTCGTCGTCCTCGTCCTGCGTCTGGTGCTGTCAGGCGGCGGCCCGGCGCTCTTCGCCGAGCACTGGCCCGGCCCGCCCGGGAGCGCGGCGCTGATCGGGCGGCTCGCCTTCCGCTCCTGAGCCAACCGTCAAGTACTCCAATGTCTTTGCGCAACTAGCCCTCGCTCAGGTATGCATCGGCCGCATGGCCGAACTGCGGACGCGGATGATGGAGGTGATCGCTCAGGACCCGGGGGTGCGGCGGGGCGGGCGGATCCTCACCACGCCGGTGAAAGTGCCCTGGGAGGACCTGGAGCCGGGGCCGATGGGGCATCGGGTCTGTGTGGTCGACTACGACTCCTCGACGCAGACGATGTACAAACCGGTGCGGGTCGGGGAGAACGGGAACGCGCCGAGCAGGGACAAGGAGCTGCTCGAGGACCCGGGGTTTCACGCGAAGAACGTCTACGCGCTGGTGATGCGGACCCTGGCGCGGTTCGAGTACGCGCTCGGGCGCCGGGTGAACTGGGGGTTTCCGGCGCATCAGCTGAAGGTGGTGCCGCACGCCTTCGAGGAGATGAACGCCTTCTACTCGCCGGAAGCAGAGTCGCTCGCCTTCGGGTACTACCGAACCCCGGAGGGGGTCGCCTTCACCTGTCTCTCCCACGACGTCGTCGTCCATGAGACCACGCACGCGCTCCTCGACGGGCTGCGCAAAAGCTTCATGTCCCCGTCCTCGCCCGACCAGGCCGCCTTCCACGAGGCCTTCGGCGACATCGTCGCCCTGCTCTCCGTCTTCTCGCTCGGCGAAGTGCTGCTGACGCTGCTCGGGGAGGGCGCCGAGAAACGGGGGCCGCGGGACGGCCTGATCGCCAAGGACAAGGTGACGATGCACGCCCTGATGGACTCCGTCCTGCTCGGGCTGGCCGAGCAGATGGGGACCGACGCCGGCTCGCCGCGGGCCGGCGCCCTGCGTCGCTCGGTCCGGATCGAGCCCGACGAAGCGATCCTCAACTGGCCCGAGTACGAAGAGGCGCACGCGCGCGGCGAGATCCTCGTCGCGGCGATGATGCGGACCTTCGTCGACGTCTGGGCCCGGCGGCTGGAGGCCTTCGGGACGATCGAAGGCGGCTACCTCGACCTCGGCCGCGTCGTCGAGGAGGGGGCGACGATCGCCGAAGCCCTGCTGACCATGGCGATCCGCGCGATCGACTACACGCCGCCGATCCACATCGAGTTCGGCGACTACCTCAGCGCCCTGCTCACCGCCGACGGCGAGATCCGCGCCGACGACAGCCGCTACGGCCTCCGCAAAGGCCTCACAGAGTGGTTCGGCAAGTACGGGATCGAGCCGGCCTCGGCGACGCCCGACGGCCGCTGGAACCGGCCCCCGGAGCCGCTGGTCTACGACAACGTCCGCTTCCAGGGCCTGCAGACCGAACCGATCGAGATGTTCTCGCTGCTGTGGTCCAACCGCGAGCTGCTGCGCTTCGACCCCAGCGCCTACACCCGGGTCGCCAGCGTCCGGCCCTGCGTTCGCATCTCACCCGACGACGGGCTGCCGCTGCGCGAGACCGTCGCCGAGTGCATCCAGTACGTCAGCCTGCTCGCCAGCGAACTCAAACAGTTCGGGCTGGAACCGCCGGTTGGAATGCCGCCCGACCAGGAGCTGTCGCTGGAAGGCGGCAGCACCCTCGTCCTCGACGAGTACGGCGGGCTCAAGTTCGAGATCTACAACCCGCTGCCCAGCAAGTCCGCCCCGGGCGGGAACGAGAACGCCCAGTCCCGCCTCCAGCACCTCTGGGACAACGGCGGCTTCGATCGCGGCCGCAGCATCAAGGCCCGCTTGGCGACCCTGCACCGGCGCCGGCTCGGCCTCGACGAGCGCACCCTGCGCAGCGAGGTCTGGTGATGGCGGACGCCCCGACCGGGATTCGGATCCGCTCCTACAACGTCGGCTTCGGCGACTGCTTCCTGCTGACCTTCAGCTACGAGAGCGGCAGGCCGCGCAACGTCCTGATCGACTTCGGCTCGACCAAGCAGTCCGCCAGCGGCCCGCGCGGGGGGATGCTGACGATCGCCGAGGCGATTCGCGAGGACTGCGGCGGCAAGCTCGACATGCTGGTCGCGACCCACCGCCACGCCGACCACATCTCCGGGTTCGGGGGTGAGACCGGCGACGTGATCGCCTCGCTCGAGCCGAGTGTCGTCGTCCAGCCCTGGACCGAGGAGCCGGGCCTCGACCCGGAGGCCAAATCGCCGGCCGGCGAGACCGACGGGGCGCTGAAAGCCCGGGCCGCGGTGGCGCGGCTCTCGGCGATGCAGGCAATGGCGGAGACGGCGCTCGAACAGGTGCCGAAGCTGAAACGCTCGCGGTCGGTGACGAAAACCGTCACCGACCAGATCACCTTCCTCGGCGAAACCAACCTCGCGAACCTCGACGCCGTGAAGAAGCTGGCGGAGATGGGCAAGAAACACGTCTACGCCCACTTCGGGACCAAGCTCGCGCTCGGCCGGATCCTGCCCGGCGTCCAGGTCGACGTCCTCGGTCCGCCGACGCTCAAGCAGTCCGCGGCGATCTCGCGCCAGACCGCGACCGACCAAGAAGAGTTCTGGCACCTCGCGGTCCGCGACCTCGCCATCGCCGAAGGCACGGAACCCGGGGACCTGTTCCCGGGCGCGGCGTCGACGCAACCGCGCTCGCAGGAGGCGCGCTGGGTGATCCCCCGGGTCGACCAGATGCGCGGCGAGGAGATGCTGGCGATCGTCCGCAGCCTCGACGGCGTCCTCAACAACACCAGCGTGATCCTGCTCTTCGAAGTCGGCGACCGGCGGCTGGTCTTCCCGGGCGACGCCCAGCTCGAGAACTGGCACTACGCGCTGCGCGAATGCGACGAAGCGGAAAAGATCCGCGAGCGGCTCGCCGACGCCTGCTTCTACAAGGTGGGTCACCACGGCAGCCTCAACGCGACGCCGAAGTCGCTCTGGAACGGGTTCAAGAACCGCGGCCCAAAATCGAACCCCGAGCGGCTGTCGACGATGGTCTCGACGATGTCCGGCAAACACGGCTCGACCGCCCGCGGGACCGAGGTGCCGCGCTCGGTCCTGATCAAAGAGCTGACGAAGTCGAGCGAGCTGAAGAACACGCAGTCGCTGAAGACCCGCGAGCTGTTCTGGAACGACGTCGAGCTCGAGGTCTGAGCGCGCTCAGACGAGGGCGCCGCGCAGCGTCGTCGCCAGGTCGCCCCTGCGGGCCACGGCGACGCCGCCGAGGCCGAGCCGGTCGCCGAGCAGCCGCAGCTCCGCGAGTGGCTCGGCCGCGGCGCGGGCGCTTATACACCTATCCGAGCCCACGAGACTAGCGCTCATGGGGTAT
>CAMPIP010000015.1 GCA_946886425.1 uncultured Actinomycetes bacterium | reverse complement strand
ATGCCTTCAGCCCCTCGTTCCTGCTCGGGGCCCTGCTCGGCCTGCTGGCGCTGCTGCCGATCGGGCTGGCGCGGAGGGTGGACCTGTGAACGAGTCCCGCTCGGCGCTGCGCGGGCAGCTGCTGGTCGGCGGCGCCGCCGTCGCCGCGCTGGCGCTGGTTGTCGCCTACCTGGCTGCCGGGGGCGCCTCCTACACGCCCGAGAAGGTCCGCGACCCCTGCCAGCACCGGCCCTGGAGCAACCCGGAAGGCCTCGGCGAAATCGCCAACCAGTTCACCACCTCGGCCCTCGACGGCGCCGCCTGCAAGCTCGGCGTCTCCCGCGAGGAGCTGGCCCGGGCGCTGGCCACTCCGGAGGCCCGCGAACGCTTCGCCGACCGCTATGGGATCGACGACGAGGAACTGGCCCGGGCGATCCGGGCCGGTCTCCTGCGGGCGATCGACGACGCCGAGGAAGCCGGCGCCCTCAGCCCGCTGCTGGCCGGGCCGCTGCGCTCGACCGTCGAGGACATCCCCCTCGAACAGGCGATCGAACTGGTCCAGGACGCCCGTTCGCTGCTCAACAACGTCCAGGGCTTCCTCGGCCCGGCGGAAAGATTGCTCGAACAACTCATTCCTTGATGGGTTTAAGTCGACGGGGATCGGCACCGATTAGTGCCGTACCTCATGTTCGACTCGGCCGAAAGACAGGGGAAGCTGATCGTCCCGATCGTCGTCGGCACCCGTCCGGAGGCGATCAAGCTGGTGCCGATCATCCTCGCCCTGCGCGAGAGCGAGTGCTACGAGCCGATCGTCGTCTCGACCGGCCAGCACAACCGCCTCGTCGAGTACATCTTCGAGCTCGCCGACATCAAGCCGGACGTGACGCTCTGGGCCGGCTCGCGCCGCGCCAACCTCAACGAGCGGGTCGCCTCGGTCATGCAGCGCTTCGAAGACTTCTGCGTCGAGCGCTTCGATATCGACCCCGACGCCGTCCCGACCCCCGACGACGTGCTCAACGGCCGCCACCCGGCCGCGGTCCTCGTCCACGGCGACACCAGCTCGGCGATGGCAGCCTCGCTCTCCTCGTTCCACCTGCAGATCCCAGTCATGCACGTCGAGGCCGGCCTACGCACCGGCGGCAACAACCTCGTTCCCTTCCCGGAGGAGCTGAACCGACGGGTGATCTCGACGATCGCCGCCATGCACTTCGCCCCTACCTCGGCCAACCTCGAGAACCTGGTCCGCGAGAACATCCCGGTCGGCCAGGTCTTCGTGACCGGCAACACCGGCATCGACGCCCTCCGCTGGGCCTCGCAGATCGACGTCAAGTTCGCCAACCCGGAACTGCAGGCGCTGCACGACAGCGACTCCCGCATCGTCGTCATTACCGCGCACCGCCGCGAGAACTGGGGCGACGGCTTGCGTGGGATCGCCGAGGGGGTGGCGCGGCTCGCCGCCGACCACGGCGACGTCCACTTCGTGCTGCCGGTGCACCCGAACCCACGCGTCCGCGAGGTGCTGACAGAACGGCTCACCGGACTCGAAAACGTGCTGCTGACCGAGCCGCTCGGCTACGCGACCTTCGCCCGCCTGCTCGGCCGCGCCCACCTGGTCATCACCGACTCCGGTGGCATCCAGGAAGAGGCGCCCTCACTCGGCAAGCCGGTCCTCGTCACCCGCGAGACGACCGAGCGCACCGAGGGCCTCGAGGCCGGCACCCTGCGCCTGGTCGGCACCGACCCGCGGCTGATCCACGACGAGGGCTCTCTCCTGCTCGGCAACCAGGCCGCCTACGAGCGGATGGCCAGCGCTTCCAACCCCTACGGGGACGGCCACGCCGCGGCCCGGATCGTCGCCGCGCTCGAGCACATCCTGCTCGGTAGCGACCCGCCCACCCAGTTCGGCCCTGGCTATAACCGCTCCGCGGTGGAGGTCGCCGCCGGCTTCAAGACCGCCCACGAGGCGGCGATCGAGCGCTTCCAGACGGAGCCGAAGGCAGAGCCGGCGATCGAGGAGCTCGAGGCAGCCCTCGCCGACGACGCCGCGGTGGAGACGATTCACCTCGTCGAGGACTGAAGCCTTGGGTACGCCGACCTGGCCGTTCGAGGGCTTGCCGGTCGCCTGGGAGGTTCTCTTCACGGTCTGCCTCGCCGTCGTCGTGGCGATGTTCCTCTGGACGCTGCTGCTCTTCGTCCGCGCCCATCGCGCCTTCGCCAACCCGCCGCCGGCACCCCCCGACGCCGACGCCTTCGCCTGGGTCTTCCTGGTTCCGGCCCTGAACGAGGAGGTGACGATCGCCGACAGCATCCAGCGCCTGCTCGACCTACCGCTGCGACGGCGCCGGGTGATCGCGATCGACGACGACTCCGACGACCGCACCGGCGAGATCCTCGCCGGCTTCGACCACCCCGACCTGTTCGTGCTGACGCGGCGGGCCCCGAACGCCCGCAAGGGCAAGGCCGCCGGGCTCAACTACGCCTACCGCTCGCTCGGCGACCACACCGACCGCGAGCGCACGGTCGTCGTCATCGTCGACGCCGACGGCCGCCTCCACGCCGAGGCGCCCCGCTACGCGGCGAGCCACTTCGAGGACCCCAAGGTCGGCGGCGTCCAATCGCTGGTGCGGATCTACAACCGCGCCCACCTGCTGACCTGGTTGCAGGACGTCGAGTTCTCGGTCTACGGCCACCTCTTCCAGGCCGGCCGCGACCGCTGGGGCACCGCCGGGATGGGCGGCAACGGTCAGTTCAACCGGCTCGCCGCCCTCGACGACGTCGCCGACGAGGAGGGTCCCTGGCGCGACCGACTTACCGAGGACCAGGATCTCGGCCTGCGCCTGATCGCGGCCGGGTGGGAGGGACGCCAGGAGCTGAGAGCGATGGTCGAGCAGCAGGGCCTCTCGCGCTGGAGGCCGCTGTTCCGCCAGCGCACCCGCTGGTCGCAGGGCAACCTGCAGGCGCTCTCGCTGCGCCGCGAAGTGCTGCGGGCGCCGGTCGGACTCGGCCCGCGCCTGGAGCAGCTCGCCTACCTGCTGATGCCGTTCTGGCAGGGGGTCGTCGGCGTCGGCCTGGTCGCGGCGTTTGCCTTGGCGATCACCGGCGTGGTGCCGTTCTGGGGCGCCGGCCCCACCTGGCAGCTCGGCTTTTTCTACCTGCTCGCTTTCGGCGGCACCGCGATGGGCTGCATCGCCGCCCGTGCCGAGGGGGGACCGCTGGGCTGGCTGCGCGGCTTCTTGATCGCCCAGGTCTACACGCCGTACACGTGGTTCCTCTGGCCGGTGCTGCTGCGCTCGACCGCCCGGCAGCTGACCGAGCGCGGCGACTGGGCGAAGACCGAACGCGAGCCGCTCGGCGCCGCCGCGGAGCCGCCGCCGGCCTGAGTGAGCTCCTGGCGCGCCTAGTCGCGCGTGGCGCGCCAGACCCAGAGCATGCAGAGCGGCTGCAGAGGCAGGCGCGCCCAGAGTGCCCAGCGGGGGACGCGGCCCAGGTCGAGCCCCTTCACCTGCTCGGGGCTGACCGCCATGTGGACGTTGGCGGGAAAGACCGCAAGGAGCAGCGCCAGCAGCCACCAGCGCCCGAAGCGCCGCGTCGCCGGGTGCAGGACCGCGAGCCCACCGGCGATCTCGGCGACGCCGCTGATCGCGACGATCTCCCGCCTGTGGTCCGCAAGCGACGGCGGCACGGTCGCCTCGTAGCCGCGCGGGGCGACGAAGTGCATCGTCCCGGCGAACGAGAAGAACCCCGCGAGCGCTTTCTGGGAGCGGCTCATCGCGCGGCATCGTGTCAGGTTCGGGGGCGGCGCACTTTGTTCCCTGACGGGGGGGAACAAAGTGCGCCGCTATCTTCAGCGGATGCCCGAGTTCAAGCTCAACCCCGCGTATACCCCCGCCGCGGACCAGCCGAAGGCGATCGCGGGGCTCGCCGCGGGTCTCGAAGAGGGGGAGAGGTTTCAGACGCTGCTGGGGGCCACGGGGACCGGCAAGACGTTCACGATGGCGGCGACGATCGCCGAGGTGCAGCGGCCCTCGCTGGTGATCGCCCACAACAAGACGCTCGCCGCCCAGCTCTGCAACGAGTTCCGCGAGTTCTTCCCGGAGAACTCGGTCGAGTACTTCGTCTCCTACTACGACTACTACCAGCCCGAGGCCTACGTCCCGGCCCAGGACCTCTACATCGAGAAGGACTCCTCGATCAACGACGAGATCGACCGGCTCCGCCACGCGGCCACCGCCTCGCTGTTCGCCCGCCGCGACGTGATCATCGTCGCCTCGGTCTCCTGCATCTACGGGATCGGCTCGCCGCAGGTCTACAACGAAAAAATGCAGCTCTTCAAAGTCGGCGAGGAAATCGACCGCGACGAGGTCCTTCGCAAGCTGGTGAAAATGCAATACCAGCGCAACGACACGGTGCTCGGGCGCGGTGCCTTCAGGGTGCGCGGCGAGGTCCTGGAGATCATGCCCTCCTACGCCGAGTCGGCCTACCGGATCGCTCTCTTCGGTGACGAGATCGAGGGGATCCAGCACTTCGACCCGCTGACCGGCGAGGTGCTCGACACGATCGACCACGTCTCGGTCTGGCCGGCCTCCCACTACGTGACCAAGGACGAGACCCTGGAGCGGGCGGTCGAGGAGATCCGCGCCGAACTGAACGCCCGCACCGCCGAACTCGAGAACGAGGGCAAGCAGCTGGAGGCGCACCGGCTGCGCCAGCGCACCGCCTACGACATCGAGATGCTGAAGGAGCTCGGCTTCACCTCCGGGATCGAGAACTACTCGCGGATCCTCGACGGCCGCCCCGCCGGCAGCCCGCCGCACACGTTGATCGACTACTTCCCCGAGGACTTCGTCTGCTTCGTCGACGAGTCGCACCAGACGATCCCCCAGATCGGCGGCATGTACGAGGGGGACCGCTCCCGCAAGACGACGCTGGTCGACTTCGGCTTCCGGCTGCCCTCGGCGATCGACAACCGGCCGCTCAAGTTCGACGAGTTTCTCGAGCGGGTCGACCAGCTGGTGATGGTCTCGGCGACGCCGGGGCCGTTCGAGAAAGCGGAATCGACCCGGGTCGTCGAGCAGATCGTCCGTCCGACCGGGATCATCGACCCGGAGATCGAGCTGCGCGAGACCAGGAACCAGATCGACGACCTGATGAACGAGGCGCGCCGGGTCGCCGAGGCCGGCGAGCGCGTCCTCGTCACCACCCTGACCAAGAAGATGGCGGAGGACCTGACCGCCTACCTGCTCGAGTACGGGATCAAGGTCCGCTACCTGCACTCCGAGGTCGACACCCTGGAACGGATCCAGATCGTCCGCGACCTGCGGCTCGGCGAGTACGACGTGCTGGTCGGGGTCAACCTGCTGCGCGAGGGGCTCGACCTGCCCGAGGTCTCGCTGGTGGCGATCCTCGACGCCGACAAGGAGGGCTTCCTGCGCGGCGAGACCAGCCTCGTGCAGACGATCGGCCGGGCCGCCCGGAACGTCAACGGGCGGGTGCTGATGTACGCCGACAAGGAGACCGAAGCGATGAAGGCGGCGATGCGCGAGACCGACCGCCGCCGGGCGATTCAGCTCGCCTACAACGAGGAGCACGGGATCACCCCGGAGACGGTCCGCAAAGGGATCTCCGAGATGGCCGAGTTCCTGGCCATGGAGGACCGCGCCCCGCACAAGCGCCGCCGCAAGCGCACCGAGGCGACCACCCCCGAGGAGCTGGAGCGCAACATCGTCGCCCTCGAGGAGGAGATGCTGGCCGCCGCCGACGACCTCCGCTTCGAGGAGGCGGCGCGGATCCGCGACGAGCTCAAGGAGCTGCGCCGGGACCTCGACGGGATGCGCGCCGGGGCTTAGGCACGGGGTGCCGCCCGGCTAACCTCCGCCCTGATGGCGATCCCCGTCACCGAAGCGACCTTCGACCGCGACGTCGTCGAGCTCTCCCGCGAAACGCCCGTCGTCGTCGACTTCTGGGCCGAGTGGTGCGGTCCCTGCCGGACCCTGACCCCAGCCCTGGAAGCGGCCGAGGCGAGCCGCGGTGGCCGGGTGCTGCTGGCCAAGGTCGACGTCGACTCCAATCAGGCGCTGGCCGCCCGCCACGGCGTCCAGGGGATCCCGGCCGTGAAGGCCTTCCGCGACGGCGAGATCGTCGACGAATTCGTCGGCGCCGTGCCGAAGGCCAAGGTCGAGGCGTTCTTCGAGGCGCTGCTGCCCTCTCGGGCCGACGAGCTGCTCGCCAAAGGCGACGAGCTCTCGCTGCGGGAGGCGGCGGAACTGGAGCCGCGCCGCGCCGACGTCGCCGTCGCCCTTGGCCGCGCCCGGCTCGAGCGCGGGGCGGCGGAGGAGGCACTGGAGGCGGTCGCCGGCCACGAGGCCGATTTCGCCGCCGCCGGAATCGCCGCTCGGGTGCGGCTCGATCGGGCCGGGATCGGCGCCGAGGCCTTCGCGGCGCTCGACCGCGGCGAGCGCGACGCCGCCCTCGACGGCCTCCTCGCCGAGCTCGAGTCTGGTCTCGCCCAGGCCGACGGCCCAACCCGCGAGGAGCTCCGCGAGCTGCTTCGCCGGGCGATCGTCGGCGTCCTCAGCGAGGCCGACCCGGCTGACCCGGCCGCCCGCGCCTACCGGCGCCGCCTCTCCGCCGCGCTCGGTTGAGCGTCCAGGACCGGTGGCCGGGCCCGAAGCGCTCGGCTAGATTCGCCTGAGATGCGTCGGGAGGAGTTGGAGCTGACGGTTTCAGGCGGACGTCGCCTGCGGACGCAGCTCGCCGGGCCGGCCGACGGGGAGTTGGTCGTCTTCCATATGGGCACGCCGGATTCGCGCCATCTGTTCGACGGGAAGCTCGCGGAAGGCGCCAAGCGAGGAGTGCGTCACGTCTGCAGTTCGCGGCCGGGCTACGTCGTCGGGGGCTCGAGCGCTGGTCCCTGCGCTCTGGCCTGCGCTGCCCTGCTCCCGGACCGGGTGATCTCAGCGGCGGTCGTCAGCAGCTTCGCGCCGCGATCCGCCGCCGGCCTCGACTGGGTCGCCGGCATGGGTACCTGGAACCTCGAAGGGTTCGCGGCGCTCGAAGCGGGGGAGGTAGAGCTGGCGCGATTCATCGCCGACTCGCTGCGGGGTGACGCGGATATCGCTGCCTCCAGCGGCAAGTTTCTCGCCTTTCAGCTGAACAGCTGTGCTCGAATAGGACGAGAGGGCATCTGGGCCTGGTTCGACGATGACCGGGCGATCTGGGGCGACTGGGACTTCGACCCGGCCCGGATCGAAGTTCCTGTTTCCACATGATGGCCAGCGAGGTCACATGTCGATGTGGGCTCGCCACTACGGAGCCGTCCTCGACGAGCTGCTCGCCGGTCGCCCGCAAATAGCGCGCTCTTAAGGGAACATCTGTTCGCTTGGCTAAACTCGCTGGCGAGTGCCTGCCTCTGACCGAATCGTCATCTCCGGCGCCCGCGAGCACAACCTCAAGGACGTCGACCTCGAGCTGCCACGCGACGCGCTGATCGTGATCACCGGGCTGTCCGGGTCCGGCAAGTCGAGCCTTGCCTTCGACACGATCTACGCCGAGGGACAGCGCCGCTACGTGGAGTCGCTCTCCGCCTACGCGCGCCAGTTCCTGGGGCTGATGGAGAAGCCCGACGTCGACTCGATCGAGGGGCTCTCGCCGGCGATCTCGATCGACCAGAAGACGACCTCGCGCAACCCGCGCTCGACGGTCGGCACCGTCACCGAGATCTACGACTACCTGCGCCTGCTCTGGGCCCGGATCGGGGTGCCGCACTGTCCCGAGTGCGGGGCCGAGATCACCGGCCAGTCCCAGGAGCAGATCGTCGACCGGCTGATGACCCTCCCGGAGGGGACCAAATTCATGGTCATGGCCCCGGTCGTGCGGGGGCGCAAAGGCGAGTACGGGAAATTGCTCGAGCAGATGCGGCTGGAGGGGTACTCGCGCGTCGAGGTCGACGGCGAGCTGCGCCGGCTCGACGAGGAGATCGTCCTCGACAAGAAGTACAAACACGACATCTCGGTCGTCGTCGACCGGCTGGTGATGAAAACCGATCTGCGCCGGCGCCTCTCGGAGTCGGTCGAGGCGGCGGCCGGGCTGGCCGGCGGCCTGGTCGAAGTCGAGATGGTCGACGACGAGAAGGCGGCGCCGCTGGTCTTCAGCGAGCAGTTCGCCTGCCTCAACTGCGGCACCTCGATCCCGGAGCTGGAGCCCCGGATCTTCTCCTTCAACTCCCCCCACGGCGCCTGCGAGCGCTGCCACGGGCTCGGTTTCCAGCGGGTGATCGACCCCGAGCTGGTCGTCCCCGACCCGACCCTGTCGCTCGCCGAGGGCGCCCTGCAGCCCTGGAACCGCGGCATCAGCGCCTACTGGCGAAGGCTGATCGCCGCCGTCGCCGAGGCCTACGACGTCGACGTCGACAGGCCCTGGTCGAAGCTGAAGAAATCGGAGAAGGAGATCTTCCTCTACGGGACCGGTGAGGAACGCCACCAGGTCAGCTACACCAACCGCTTCGGCCGCCGCCGCTCCTACAAGGTCCGCTTCGAGGGGATCGTCAACAACCTGCAGCGGCGCTACGAGGAGACCGACTCCGAGAACAGCCGCGAGCGGATCGAGGGCTACATGGCCGAGCAGCCCTGCCCGCAGTGCAAGGGGGCGCGGCTGCGTCCGGAGACCCTCGCGGTCAAGGTCGGCGGCCTCAGCATCGCCGAGTACAGCGCCCTCTCGGCGCGGGCGGCGGCGCAGTGGATCAACGAGCTGGAGATGACCGATACCGAGCGGGCGATCGCGCGGCTGATCGTCCGCGAGATCACCGAACGGCTGGCCTTCCTCGAGAACGTCGGGATCGGCTACCTCTCGCTGTCCCGCTCGGCCCGCACGCTCTCCGGCGGCGAGGCGCAGCGGATCCGGCTGGCGACCCAGATCGGCTCGCACCTGGTCGGGGTCATGTACGTGCTCGACGAGCCGTCGATCGGGCTGCACCAGCGCGACAACGAGAAGTTGATCGCGACCCTCGACCGGCTCCGCGACCTCGGCAACACGGTGATCGTCGTCGAGCACGACGAGGGGACGATGCTCGCCGCCGACCACCTCGTCGACCTCGGCCCCGGCGCCGGCGAGCACGGCGGCCACGTGATCGTCTCCGGCACGCCCGCCGAGGTCGCCAAGGACCCGGCCTCGCTGACCGGCCAGTACCTCTCCGGCAAGCGCCAGATCGAGGTTCCCGAGCAGCGCCGCAAGCCGAGCGGGGCGCTGGCGATCCGCGGCGCCCGCGAACACAACCTCAAGGACGTCGACGTGGCGATTCCGCTCGGGCTGCTCTGCTGCGTGACCGGCGTCTCCGGCTCCGGCAAGTCGACCCTGGTCAACGAGACCCTGCACCACGCGGTCGCCAACCGGCTGCACCAGGCGAAGCTGCGGCCCGGCGCCCACGAGGGCATCGACGGCCTCTCCCAGATCGACAAGATCATCAACATCGACCAGTCGCCGATCGGCCGCACGCCGCGCTCCAACCCGGCCACCTACACCGGCGTCTTCGACCACATCCGCCAGCTCTTCACCCAGACCCAGGAGGCTCGTGCGCGTGGCTACAAGCCGGGCAGGTTCAGCTTCAACGTCAAGGGCGGCCGCTGCGAGGTCTGCAAGGGCGACGGTCAGATCAAGATCGAGATGCACTTCCTGCCCGACGTCTACGTCCCCTGCGAGCAGTGCCACGGCAAGCGCTACAACCGCGAGACGCTCGAGGTCCGCTTCAAGGGCAAGAGCATCGCCGACGTCCTCGAGATGTCGGTAGAGGAGGCGGTCGGGTTCTTCGAGAACGTGCCGAAGATCGCCCGGCGGTTGCGCACCCTGCACGACGTCGGGCTCGACTACATCCGCCTCGGCCAGCCGGCGACGACGCTTTCCGGCGGCGAGGCGCAGCGGATCAAGCTCGCCACCGAGCTCTCCAAAGTCGCCACCGGCGACACCCTCTACATCCTCGACGAGCCGACCACCGGCCTCCACTTCGCCGACGTCCAGCGCCTGCTCGAGGTGCTCGGCCGGCTGGTCGACGCCGGCAACTCGGTGGTCGTGATCGAGCACAACCTCGACGTGATCAAGACCGCCGATTTCCTGGTCGACCTCGGTCCCGAGGGCGGCGAAGAGGGCGGCCGGATCGTCGCCACCGGCACCCCCGAGGAGGTCGCCGCCGTCGCCGGTTCCTACACCGGCCGCTTCCTCGCCGAGCTGGTCGAGCCGGCGAAGCGGAAGCGCGGTGGCCGCCGCCGCGAGCCCGTCGCCGCCTGAGTCCACCGGTGTGTGATTTTCGGTCCTAGCGGGTACTTCCCCGCCGGGCAGGCGAAAAAGAGGAGAAACCATGTCCAGATCTGCTGTTTCGAGGCGCGGGGGGTTGACTCTTGCCGCCGGCGTCTTACTCGCGGTTGCCTTGATGGCCACGGGCTGCGGCGGCAGCGACAACGGCGGCGGCTCTCAGATCGCCCTGTTGCTGCCCGAAAACGAAACGCCGCGCTACGAATCGAACGACAGGCCCGACTTCGAAGATGCGGTCGAAGAGCTCTGCGAAGACTGCGAAGTCATCTACCTGAACGCCGGGGGAGACGCTGAAAAACAGCAGAGCCAGGCGGAATCGGCGCTGACCCAGGGGGCCGAAGTGATGGTCGTGGATCCGATGGACTCCAAATCGGCGGCGGCCATCGCCGAAAAGGCGCAGGCCCGGGGGGTCCCGGTGGTGAGCTACGACCGGCTGATCGAAAACGGCGAAATCGACGCCTACGTCTCCTTCGACAACAAAAAAGTCGGCGAACTGCAGGCCGAAACGTTGTCGGAAAAACTCAAAGAAGACGGCAAAGCCAGCGGCCCGATCATCATGATCAACGGCGACCCGGCCGACCCCAACGCGGCGCTCTTCAAGGCAGGCGCGCACGCGGGCTTCAAAGCCGCCGGGGTCGAGGTAGCCAAGGAATACGACACGCCTGGCTGGTCCGCCGAAAACGCCCAACGCGAGGCCCAGCAGGCGATCACCGCGCTCGGCAACAACGGCTTCGCCGGCATCTACGCCGCCAACGACGACACCGGCGGCGGTGCCATCGCGGCGATGAAAGGCGCCGGGATCGATCCTGAAGAAAAGCCGGTCACCGGCCAGGACGCGACCGTCGCCGGCCTGCAGCGGATCCTCGCCGGCCAACAGTTCATGACCGTTTACAAGGAAATCGAACCGGAGGCCAGGGTCACCGCGGAAATCGCCATCGCCCTCGCCGAAGGCGAAGACGTCCCGCAGGACAAAGTCACCGACGAAGTCGACAACGGCAAAGGCAAAGTGCCGTCGGTTCTCCTCAAACCGATCGCGGTCACCAAAGACAACGTCAAAAGCACGGTGGTCGCCGACGAATTCGTGACGGCGCAGGAACTCTGCACCAGCGCCTTCCAGACCGCCTGCAAAGAAGCGGGGATCTCGGGGTGAGATGAACGCCGGCGCTCCCCTTCTCGAGCTGGAGGGAGTCAGCAAGCGATTCGGCCCGGTCCAGGCCTTGGACCGGGTCGACTTCGCCGTTCACGCCGGCGAGGTGATCGGTCTGGTCGGCGACAACGGCGCCGGCAAGTCGACGATGGTGAAGACGATCGCCGGCATCTACGGCGCCGACGAGGGGACGATCAAGTTCGAAGGCCAGCCGGTCTCGATCTCCAAACCGCAGGACGCGACCGCGCTCGGGATCGCCACCGTCTACCAGGACCTGGCGCTCTGCGACAACCTCGACGTCGTCGCAAACCTCTTCCTCGGCCGCGAGGAGGTTTCGCCGGGTCCCGGGCAGGTCTCGCGCCAGCTCGACGAGGCGGGGATGGAGCACCAGACCGGCGAGCTGCTCTCCAACCTGGCGGTGACGATTCCCAGCCTGCGCAGCGAGGTCGGCACCCTCTCCGGCGGCCAGCGCCAGCAGGTCGCCGTCGCCCGCTCGCTGCTCGGCGAGCCGAGGGTGGTTCTGCTCGACGAGCCGACCGCCGCGCTCGGCGTCGCCCAGACCGCCCAGGTCCTCGACCTGATCCGGCGCCTGCGCGAGCGCCAGCTCGGCGTCGTCGTGATCAGCCACAACCTGGTCGACGTCTTCGCGGTCGCCGACCGCATCTTCGTCCTCCGCCTCGGCCGGGCCGCCGGCGAGTTCACGGCCGAACAGACGACCGAGGAGCACGTCGTCTCGGCGATCACCGGCGTCGGCCAGGAAGGCAACGACAAGTGAGGGAGACCCTCCGCCGCGTGGTCCAGGGCGACCTCGCGTCGTTGCGGGTGGTGATCGGGCTGGCGGTGATCTGGGCGATCTTCCAGTTCGAGAACGACCGCTTCCTCTCCGCCCAGAACCTCACCAACCTGATGCTGCAGATCACCGCGATCGGGCTGATCTCGGTCGGCATCGTCTACGTGCTGCTGCTCGGCGAGATCGACCTCTCGGTCGGCGCCGTCAGCGGCCTCGCCGCCGCGGTGATGGCGGTGCTGAACGTCAAACACGGCTGGAGCCCCTACCTGGCGATCGTCGCCGCGATGCTGGTCGGCCTGGCAATCGGCCTGCTCCAGGGCACCCTGTTCAGCCGCTTCGTGATCCCCTCGTTCGTGGTCACCCTCGCCGGGCTGCTGGCCTGGCAGGGAGCGCTCCTGCAGGTACTCGGCTCGACCGGCTCGATCAACATCACCGATCCGAAGATCACCGGCCTCGCGAACACCTTCTACTCCGACGCGGTCGGCTGGGTGTTCGCGGCGGTGATCGTCGCCGCCTACGGCGCTGTGCTGGTGGTCGGCCACCGGCGCCGGCTCGCCGCCGGCCTGGCGGGGGAGAGCGTCGCCACGCTCGGGTTCCGGTTCGGCCTGGTCACGGTGGTGACGCTGGTCGCCGTGGCGGTCCTCAACTCCGACCGCGGGGTGCCGCTGGCGGTGTTGATCCTGCTCGCCTTCGTGGTCGGGATGGAGTACGTGGTCCGGCGAACCGGGTTCGGCCGCCACGTCTTCGCGGTCGGCGGCAACGCCGAGGCGGCCCGCCGGGCAGGCATCTCCGTCGACCGGGTCCGCATCGCGGTCTTCGGAATCGCCGGGACGATGGCGGCGATCGGCGGGATCATGGCCGCTTCGCGCCTGCTCGCCGTCAACCAGAACTCTGGCGGCAACGAACTCCTCCTCCTGGCGATCGCCGGGCCGGTGATCGCCGGCACCAGCCTCTTCGGCGGCCGCGGCTCGGTCTGGACGGCGCTGATGGGAGCCCTGGTGATCGGCTCGATCTCCAACGGCATGGACCTGCTCGCCCTCTCCTCAGCGGTCAAGTTCATGGTCACCGGCGGCGTCCTGCTGCTGGCCGTGATCGTCGACGCCCTGGCCCGACAGCAGCGCTCGGCCTCGGGCCGCGTCTAGCGCGAGACCAGCAGCGAGGCGCCGATGGCGCCGCCTAGGTCGCCGAGCGAGGCGACGCGGACCGCGGGCGGGCGTTCGTCGAGGAAGAGGTGCTTGCGCATCTCCTCCATCAGCGGGTCCATGAAGCGGTCGCCGAAGCGGACCCCAAGGCCGCCGCCGATGACCACCGCTTCGGGGTCGAGCAGGTTGACGGCGGAGGCAATGCCGGTCCCCAGCGCCTCGATCGCCCGGTCGATCAGCTTCTGGGCCAGCTGGTCGCCGTGGTCGAGGGCGCGCTCCCAGATGCCGCTGGTCAGCCGCGGTTTGTCGTGCTTCTCCATCAGCTTGAAGAGGTCGGTCTTGTGGCCCTCTTTGTGCTCGCGGCGCGCCTCGGCTTCCATCGCCGAGCGGCCCGCGTATGCCTCCATGCAGCCGCGCCGCCCGCAGGGGCACTTGGCACCGCCGCGCTTGACGACCATGTGGCCGATCTCTCCGGCCGCCCCGCGTCCCAGCCAGGGCTTGCCGTCGAGGACGAGGCCGCCGCCGACGCCGGTGCCCCAGAAGACGCCGATCAGGCTCTGAAACTCACGCCCGGCGCCGAGGTGGAACTCGGCTTCGGTGGCGACCTGGACGTCGTTGCCGACTCGGACCGTCGTGCCCAGCGCCTCGCTGAGGTTTTCCGCCAGCGGGAAGCTGCCCTCCCAGCCGGGCAGGTTGCGGGCTCCGGAGACGACCCCGGTCTTCTCGTCGGCGTCGCCGGGGGAGCCGACACCGACGCCGCTCAGGGCACTGGATTCGACGCCGGCCGCCGTGGCCGCTTCGCGCAGCGCCGCCGCCATCGCCGCGGCGACGTCGGCCGGGCCGCCGCTGGTCGGCGTCGGTTGGCGCGCCTCGCCGACGACCTTGCCACCGGCGTCGACGATCGCCGTCTGGATCTTGGTCCCACCGAGATCGATGCCGCCGCGCAGCTCCGCCACGCCCGCCAGTCTATGCCGGTTCCCCTTGCCGTTTGTCGCCCACAGGGCTACAAGCAACAGGGGGAAGTAAGGTCGGCGGCGTGGGCGAGCTGGCCGGCTGGCGGATTTGGTGGGCGAAGCGGCGCTGGTATGAGCGCAATCACCGCCGCCTGCGCCGCTGGCGGATCGACCGTCACGCCGCCCGCGGCGGCTTCTTCATCCGCCACCCGGTCGAGGGCGAGGTGCTGGAGGCGCTCGACGAGGGGCGGCTGACGATCGGCGAGGGGACCCTGCTGGAGCCAGGCTGCTGGCTGACCCTGGGCCCGCACGCCCGGATTGAGATCGGCGAGGGCTGCTTCCTCAATCGCAACACGATGATCGCCGCCTACGAGCGGGTCACGATCGGAGACCACACGATGTTCGCCAACGGCTGCTTCGTCGGCGACGCCAGCCACCGCTACGACGACCCCGACATGCCGATCACCTGGCAGGGCTTCACCTCCAAGGGCCCGGTGGAGATCGGCGACAACTGCTGGTTCGGGGTCAACTGCGTGGTCACCAGCGACGTCCGTGTCGGTCCCCGCTGCGTTGTCGGCGCCAACTCGGTCGTCAACCGCGACCTGCCGACGCGAACGATCGCCGCCGGCGCCCCCGCCCGGGAGATCGGCGAGGTCGAGTTCGCGACCGACCGTTAGATCACCCGGGCGCGATCCCCAATTTTCGGCCTATTCGCCTCGATCGCCCTCGGTCGTGCCTATACTCGGCTGACGAAGGCCGTGACCCGAAGGGCATGGACCCGATGAATTTGAACCTCCCCAATGGCAACACCCCGGCCGGGACCGCCGGCGCGACCGTGTTTCGCACCAAAGGCGAGCTGCGCGCGGCGCTGACCGCGCCGCGCCGCGAGTGCCGCTCGATCGGCCTGGTGCCGACGATGGGCTACCTGCACGACGGTCACCTCTCGCTGCTGCGGGCGGCCCGGGCCGAGTGCGACGTCGTCGTCATGAGCCTGTTCGTCAACCCGACCCAGTTCGGGGCCGGAGAGGACCTCAGCCGCTATCCGCGCGACGAGGAGCGCGACCTGCGGCTCGCCACCGAGGCCGGCGCCGACTTCGTCTACGCCCCCGCCGTCGAGGAGGTCTACCCGCACGGCTTCAGCACCCGGGTCGCGGTCGAGGGCAACCTCACCGCGGTCCTCGACGGCGACCCGGCCCGGCGCGGCCCCGGCCACTTCCGCGGCGTCACCACCGTGGTCGCCAAGCTCTTCAACTCGGTCCAGCCCGACATCGCCTACTTCGGCCAGAAGGACGCCCAGCAGGCGGCGGTGATCCGGCGCATGGTCCGCGACCTCGACTTTCCCCTCCACGTCGAGGTCCTGCCGACCGTCCGCGAGCCCGACGGCCTGGCGATGAGCTCCCGCAACGCCTACCTCAGCGAGACCGAGCGCCAGCGCGCCACCGCTCTCTCGCGCGCCCTCCGCGCCGCCGAGGAGAGCGCCCGCGCCGGCTCGCTCGCCGCCGGCCTCGAAGCCGGCCGCCGCGTCCTCGCCGAGGCGGGCATCGAGCCCGAATACCTGGAGGCCCGCGACGCCGAGCTCTTGGAGCCGGTCGCGGAGCTGAACGGCAAACCCGTCCTTATCGCCGTCGCCGCCCGAGTGGGGGGCGCGCGGCTGATCGACAACGTCCTTGTCAGACCCTGAACCGCTCCCCATCCCCATAAGGAGAGTCATGCAGAGGCACATGCTGAAGTCGAAGATCCACCGGGCGACGGTGACCGATTGCGACGTCGACTACATCGGCAGCATCACGATCGACACCGAGCTGATGGCCCAGGCCGACCTGGTCACCAACGAGCAGGTCCACGTCTGGGACATCGACAATGGCTCCCGCTTCGTCACCTACGTGATCGACGGCGAGCCCGGCTCGCGGACGATGCAGGTGAACGGCGCCGCCGCCCACCTGGTCGAGCCCGGCCACAAGATCATCGTCGCCTCCTTCGCGGTCTATGAGGAGAGCGACCTCGAGACCTACTCGCCGGTGGTCGTTCACGTCGACGACGCCAACGAGCCGGTCGCGGTCGACAGCCACCCCGAGGTGCTGCTCTCATGAGCTCCGGCGCCCGCTCCCATACCGCTCCCGCCGACCGCCGCCCGGTCAGCCTGCCGCGGCTGGCCGAGATGAAGGCGAACGGCGAACCGATCGTGATGGTCACCGCCTACGACTACCCGTCGGCGAGCGTCGCCGAGGAGGCCGGCGTCGACATCGTCCTCGTCGGCGACTCGGCCGCCAACGTCGTGCTCGGCTACCCCGGCACCGAGATGGTCTCCCTGGAGGAGATGCTGGTGCTCGGCAAAGCCGTCCGCCGCGGTCTGAAGACGCCGCTGATGATTGGCGACATGCCGATGGGCAGCTACGAGGCGAGCAACGAGCTGGCGATCCAGAACGCCCAGCGGCTGGTCAAGGAGACCGGCTGCCAGTGCGTCAAGCTCGAGGCCGGCGGCATCTCCGCCGAACGGGCCCGGGCGATCGTCCGGTCGGGGATCCCGGTGATGGGCCACATCGGCCTCACCCCGCAGACCGCGACCGCGCTGGGCGGCTACAAAGCCCAGGGCAAGACCGCCGGCGCCGCGATCCAGCTCCACGAGGACGCCCTGGCGCTGCAGTCGGCGGGCTGTTTCTCGATCGTGATCGAGGCGGTTCCGGCGGCGATCACCGAGGCCCTCGTCGGCAAGCTGGAGATCCCGACGATCGGCATCGGCGCCGGCCACTCGACCGCCGGCCAGGTGCTCGTCTTCCACGACCTGCTCGGGATCACCACCGGCCACGTCGCCAAATTCGTCAAGCGCTACGCCGACGTCCACGACGAGATGGTCGACGCCGTCCGCCGCTACGGCGACGAGGTCCGCACCCGCCACTTTCCCGAGCCCGACCACGTCTACGGCGTCGAGCCCGCCGAGCTGGACGAGTTCCGTCGCTACCTCGAGGAGGACAGCCTCAGCTCCAAGAGCTCCTGGGACTGGGAGCCGCTGCCCTGAACGAGCGGTGGAGTTTGTCCTCGCCCTGGCGTGGAAAAAGTCGACAGCGCTCGTCGTACGATGCGGGGGAATGCCGATCTATGAGTTCGAGTGCGAGGGGTGCGGCGAGCGGTTCGAGGAGCTGATCGCGGTCGAGGCGACCGCACCGGCCTGTCCGAGCTGCGGGTCGGAGCGGACCCGGCGGCTGATGTCCGCCGTCTCGCCGGCGGGGCGGCAGCCCCGGGGGGCGAAGGCGCGCTCGGGCGAGTCCCGGCGGGTCGAGCGGGAAGCGGCGCGGCAGGACCGGATCGCCGAGTCGCGCAAGAAGCGGGCGGCCGGGGAGTCGGTGCGGCCGGGGGGGAGGAAGGCGGAGTGAGCGCCACCGCAGAGCAGCGGCGCGCGGAGCTGGTCGCGCTCTACAAAGAGGTCTCCACGTGCAGCAAATGCCCCCTGCACGAGACCCGCACCAAAGCCGTCTTCGGGGCCGGCAACGCCGACGCCGAGCTGATGTTCGTCGGCGAGGCGCCGGGGGCCGAAGAGGACCGCCAGGGGCTGCCCTTCGTCGGTCGCGCTGGGCAGCTGCTGAACCAGATGCTGGAAGAGATCGGGCTCTCCCGCGAGGACGTCTTCATCGCCAACGTCCTCAAGTCGCGCCCGCCCGGCAACCGCGACCCGCAGCCGGCCGAGATCGCTGCCTGCGAGCCATACCTGTTCGAGCAGGTGCGGCTGATCGAGCCGAAGGTCGTCTGCACGCTCGGCAACTTCGCCACCAAGCTGCTGACCGGTAGCCCGACCGGGATAACCAAGGTCCGCGGCACCCCACAGGTGCACGAGCTGGGCGGCCGGATGGTCTTCCTGATGCCGCTCTTCCACCCGGCGGCGGCGCTGCGGACGCCGGCCGTCAAGGAGACCCTTCGCGGCGACTTCGCGACGATCCCGGAGCTCCTGGCGCGACCGGCGCTGACCCCGGTGCCGAGCGCCGAGGAGATCGCCGAGGCCGGCGCCTCCGACGACCCACCGCCGCCCGCCGACCAGCTCGGCTTCTTCGGCTAGTGGAGACGCTCGAGACCAGCTCCGCCGCTGAGACCGAGGCGCTCGGCGCCCGCGTCGCCGAGCGGCTGCGACCCGGCGACCTGGTCCTGGTGGTCGGCGACGTCGGCGCCGGCAAGACGACCTTGATCCGCGGCGCCTGCCGGGCCCTCGGCGTCACCGATCACGTCACCTCGCCGACCTTCACGATCGGCCAGCGCTACGGCGGCGGCCGCCTGCCCGTCTCCCACCTCGACCTCTACCGCCTGCAGACCCTCGAGGGCGAGGACCCGGCCCTGCTCGACGACTACCTCGGCGCCGACGGCATCGCCTTCGTCGAGTGGCCCGACGCCGGCGCGGAGGCGCTCGGCAGGCCGGCTCTGGAGGTGCGCCTGCGCCACCTCGGCGGCGATCGCCGCCAGGTTGAGGTCGATTGGTAGGACCGCCGCCGCAGCCTCGGCGATCCGGCGGTGTTCAGGGAGGGCGAGGCCAGCTTGTAGCATCGGCGACTGAAACTCGATTTACGGAGGGATGGGCGAATGAAGGCAATGAAAGCGCTTGCGGCGGTTGTGGTCGCGACCGGACTGCTGGCGAGCGCGGCGCCCGCGACGGCAGGTGCGGCGGCGTACAGGCACTACGTCGGCTGCGGGGTCTCCCAGAACGCGAAGCCGTCGCACCTCTGTCCGAAGAAGAGCAAAAAGGGCGCCTTCTTCAAAAGCCTCAAAGGCGACGTCGTCTACAGCGTCTGCGTCAAGTTCCCCAGCGGCAAAAACCTCTGCGCCCAGAAACAGGAAGCGACCAAGGGCACCCTGTACGTCAACAAGGTGACGTCGACGATCCCCGGCAAGCACCGTGTCACCTGGTTCGTCGAAGGAAAAAAAGTCGGCAGCTTCGTCTTCCGGGTCAAGAGCTAGGGCCACCGCCCTGGTCGTCGTCGGCTTCGATACCGCGACCCCCGACACCGCCGCCTGCGCCTGGCGCGACGGCGAGTCGCTGCATGAGTCGCTGCTGGGCCTCTCCGCCGACGGGAGCCCCAGGCACGCCAGTACGCTGCTGACCGAGGTCGAGCGGGCGGCGGGCGCCGCCGGCGGCTGGGAGGAGGTCGACCTGATCGCGGTCGGCCTCGGGCCCGGCTCCTTCACCGGCGTCCGGATCGGGATCGCCACCGCCCGCGGCCTCGCGGCCAGCCTCGGCCTGCCGGCGACCGGCGTCTGCACCCTCGACGCGCTGGCGATGGGGATCGAGGGACCGGGGGCCAGGCTCGTCGTCTGCGACGCCCGCCGCGGCGAGGTCTTCGCGGCGCTCTACTCCGAGGCGGGGGAGCGGCTCTGGGAGCCCTTCGTCTGCCGCCCCCAGGGGCTGCTGGAGCGCCTCGAGACGCTCGGCGTGCCGCCGCGAGCGGCCGGTTCGGGGGCGGTACGATTCCGGGACGAGCTGTCCCGATATGCGATCCCGATAGCGGACGACGCCGATCCCGTTCACCGGGTTGCCGCGCGGCACATCTGCGCTCTCGCGGCGGCTGGGAGAGCGGCGGAGGCGGGCCCGCTAGACCCGATCTACCTCAGACCTCCGGATGCGGAGAGGTGGCGTGAGCGAGATTCTGTCCCGAGACCCGAGTGAGGTGACCGCCGAGGTCGAGGTCCGCCGGCTCGCCTACAGCGACCTGCCGGGGGTGATCGCGATCGAGCGCCGTTCCTTTCCGACCCCCTGGTCGCTGGCGATGTTCGTCCTGGAGCTCTCGAAGCCGTCGGGGATCTGCCTGGCGGCCCAGCTCGGCGACGAGCTGCTCGGCTACGTGATCTGCTCGCGCTACGACCAGGTCTGGCACCTGATGAACATCGCCGTGGCGCCGGAGCGGCGCCGCGGCGGCGTCGCCTCGCGGCTGCTCACCCGCCTGATCGGCGACGCCGAGGGGGCGCTCCCCTTCACCCTCGAGGTGCGGGTCTCCAACCGCCAGGCCATCGCCATGTACGAACAGTTCGGCTTTCGCTCCGCCGGCGTGCGTCCCCGCTACTACCACGACAACGGCGAGGACGCGCTGATCATGTGGCTCGACTGAGGCGGCGACTTTGCTCCTGGCGATAGAGACTTCCTGCGATGACACCTGCGCCGCGGTCCTCGATGGCCCGCGGATCCTCGCCAACGTGATCTCCTCGCAGGCCGAGGCGCACGGGCGCTACGGCGGCGTCGTCCCCGAGGTCGCGTCGCGCCACCACCTCGAGCTGGCGACGCCGGTCGTGCAGGCGGCGCTGAACGAGGCGGGGGCGAGCCTCGACGACGTCGAGGCGGTCGCGGTGACGGCCGGGCCGGGCCTGATCGGGGCGCTGCTGGTCGGGGTCAGCACCGCCAAGGCGCTCGCCGCCGGCCGCCGCCTGCCGCTGATCCCGGTCGACCACCTGCAGGGCCACGTCGCCGCCAACTTCCTCGAGCCGGAGCCGCTCGAGCCCCCCTTCCTCTGTCTCGTCGCCAGCGGCGGCCACACCCTGCTGGCCGGCGTCCGCGAGCACGCCGGCTACGAGCTGCTCGGCCAGACCCGCGACGACGCCGCCGGCGAGGCCTTCGACAAGTCGGCGCGGCTGCTCGGGCTCGGCTACCCGGGTGGCCCGGCGCTGCAGAAGCTGGCCGAGGACGGCGACCCGGAAGCCTTCGAGATGCCGGTGGCGATGGCCCGCGACCCCGGCCTCGACTTCAGCTTCAGCGGCCTCAAGACGGCGCTCGTCTACCGCTGCCGTGACCTCGGCCCCGACGGCGTCGCCGCGCGCCGCGCCGACCTCGCCGCCTCCTTCCAGGCCGCTGTGGTCCGCCAGCTGACCAGCAAGCTCGACCGCGCTCTCAAGCGGGGCGACTGGGAGGCGGTGGCGCTGGGCGGCGGCGTCGCCGCCAACGGTCCCCTGCGCGAGGCGGTCGCGGCGCTCTGCGAGCGGCGCGGGGTGCGGCTGAAGCTGGTGCCGCTGGCGCTCTGCACCGACAACGCCGCGATGATCGGCTCGGCGGCCCGCTTCGCGACCCCGATGCCCTACCCGGACTACCTCGGTTACGACGCTTTCGCGACCGGCGAGCGCGCCCCGGCGGGCGCCCGCTGATGGCCGACGTCGTCGTCTACTCGCGCCCCGGCTGCCACCTCTGCGAGGAAGCGCTGGCGAAGATCGTCGCCCTCCACGAGGAGGGCTATCGCTTCGGCCTCCACGAGGTGGATATCGAGAGCAACGACCTGCTCTTCCGCCGCCACCTGGAGAAGATCCCCGTGGTCGAGGTCGACGGCATCGTCGTCTCCGAGCTGGTCCTCGACGAGGCCGGCCTGCGGGCCAGGCTCGATACTGTGGGGGCGTGGTCGAGGTGATCGAGGAATACGAAGCGGCCGGACTGCCGGTCGAAGGCGACCGGCTCTCGCTGGGAGTCGCCGCGCGGCTCTCGCGCTACCTGCAGGTGCTGACCCAGGCCCGCAAGATGGGCCGCGAGACGATTTCCTCGCAGGAGCTCTCCGAGTACACGCACATCAACCCGACCCAGATCCGCCGCGACCTCTCCGGCTTCGGCAAGTTCGGCAAGCGCGGCGTCGGCTACAACGTCGAGTCGCTGGTCGGGGAGATCCGCAAGATCCTCCGCACCTCCGGCCAGCACAACATCGCTCTGTTCGGGGCCGGCAACCTCGGCCAGGCGATCGCCAGCTCGGCGATCTTCGCCGACCACGGCTTCCAGGTGGTGGCGATGTTCGACGTCAACCCCGCCGTGGTCGGGACAAAGATCGGCGAGCTCGAGGTGCGCGACATCGACGAGCTGCAGGCGGCGGTCGAGGCGGAACAGATCGTCGTCGGCGTCCTCGCCGTCCCCGCCGATGCCGCCCAGGAGGTCGCCGACCGCCTCGTCAAGGCCGGCGTCAAGATCATCTTCAACTACTCCGAGCAGCTCCTCCAGGTGCCGCCGGAGGTGACCGTTCACACCTCCAGCCCGGCCGTCGACCTGCTCTACGCGCTCTACTTCTACCTGGCCTAGATCCCTTGTCGCTCGATCTCGACCTCGCACGCGAGAGATTCGAGTCCTCGACCGATTTCACGATCGGCCTCGAGGAGGAGTTCGCGATCGTCGACCCGGCGACGCTGGAGCTGGCCCACCGGTTCGAGGACGTCTACGCGGCCTGCCAGGAGGACGAGGTGCTGGCCGAGTCGGCGGCGGGGGAGCTGATC
>CAMPIP010000014.1 GCA_946886425.1 uncultured Actinomycetes bacterium | reverse complement strand
GTCCACGTCATCCCCCGCTGGCGCGGCCCGCTGCTCCGCGTCTTCGACCTCTTCCCCCGCCTCGGCCTGCGACTGCTGCCGGCCGTGATGTGGGACGCCCGCCGCAAACAGCGGCGCTACAAGAAGCTGATCGAGTCCGGCCGCTGGCCGAAGTAGCGCTCAGACGGCGCGGAAGACGCCGACCACTTTGCCCAGCACGCGGGCCTCGGTGGTGAGGATCGGCTCCATTTCCTCGTTTTCGGGCTGGAGCCGGATGTGGTCCTTCTCGCGGAAGAACCGCTTGACGGTGGCCTCCTCGCCGATCAGGGCGACGACGATCTCGCCGTCGTTGGCGTCGTCGGCCGGGCGGACGATCACGTAGTCGCTTTCGAGGATGCCGGCGTCCTTCATGCTTTCGCCGCGCACCTGGAGGATGTAGTCGCCCTCCTCGCCGCCGATCACGTCGGGGATCTCGAGGTACTCCTCGATGTTCTCCTCGGCGAGGATCGGAGCACCGGCAGCGACCTGCCCAACAAGCGGAAACCCGTTCTCCGGGCGGATCGTCTTCTTTGCCTTGTCGAAGAGCAGTTCGATAGCCCGCGGCTTCGACGGATCGCGCTTCAGCAGCCCGATCTTCTCCAGATTCGCCAGATGGGCGTGGACCGTCGAGGACGAGTGCAGCCCCACCGCTTTACCGATCTCCCGCACCGTCGGCGGATACCCCGTCTTGGCGGCGTACTTGCCGATGAAGTCGAAGATCTCCTTCTGCCGCTTGGTCAGATCCAGGTCAACCATCGCTCGTCTTCATTCCTCCATGCCGGGTGCGGGCGCGTTCGAACACCTGTTCGAAAAGCCTACCGCCTGCCCCGGATACCCGCAAGACGCGGCTTCCGCCCCAGCCGAGCCCCTTCAAGCCCCAACCATCTAGAATCGCCGTCCCCCGCGGCTGTGGCGGAACTGGTAGACGCGCAAGGTTGAGGGCCTTGTGGGTGGAAACACCCGTGATGGTTCGACTCCATTCAGCCGCATTGTGAAAACCCCCGCTAGTCGGGGGTTTTCGCTATTTCAGCCAGATCTCCGTCATTCACCAGCCACCGGTGCTGGAGATCGCTGACCGCAGCGATCCGCTCGTAGTCGCGGTCGTAGTGGATCAAGCTCACCCCAGCCACTTCGGCGGTGCTTGCGAGGAGAAGGTCGGCGGGGGGAACGCGACGATGATCGCCGCTCGCGGCCAGGGCCAGCTGAGTCTCCCTCGACCGCGCCCAAAGCTCAACCGGCATCGGCAGTGCCTCGAAGGCCGCGAGGCGATCGGCGACCTCACGCGCGCGCCGCCCGTTGGGCGCGAGGCGGGTCAGCTCGAGAATCACCAGATCGCAGACCAGGACCAGACCCGCCTCGACCGCCTCGTTGAACCATGTCGCCAACTCGGGGAAGCGGCGGTCCCTGGCCCACGTCCAAGCGCCAGTGTCGAACAGCGCCGGTCGATCCAGCGGCGGCAGCTTCAGCTTGGCCACGCCACTCAGCCGCGCTCGCGGCCGGCCGCGACTTCCTGCGGCGTCCCATCCATGTCCCGGACCACGTCGAACCCCTTCAGGATTCGACGCCGAGCGGCATCGCGCAGCGCTGCGTTGACCGTCTCGCTAAGGCCCTTGGTCCCCAGCTCGCGCCGCGCGGCATCGAGAGCTCGATCATCGACATCAACGGTGGTGCGGGTCATACGCATCATCGTACGGCACCAGGCGGCGCCGGACCCCGGCTAGATTCTCCGCGGTGCTCTACTTCCACCACCCCAGCAGCCTCGCGCACGATCCGGCGACGGTGATGCCGGGGCATCCGGAGGCGCCTGGGCGGTTGGTGGCCATCGAGCGGGAGTTGGCGGCTCGGGACTGGCTCGGCTGGGAGCGACGGCAGGCGCCTGCCGCGAGCGAGGCCGAGCTGGAGCTGGTGCACAGCGCTCGGCACGTCGCCGAGGTCCGGCGGCTCTGTGCGGGCGGTGGCGGGGCGATCGACGGGGACACGTATGCGGTGGCGGCCTCCTACGAGGCCGCGCTGCACGCGGCCGGGGGCGCCTGCGCGATGGTGCGGGCGCTGCTGGGGGGCGAGGCAAGGGTTGGGTTCTGCGGGCTGCGGCCGCCGGGGCACCACGCCGAGCCTGACCGGGCCATGGGTTTCTGTCTCTTCAACAGCATCGCGGTCGCGGCGGCGCTGGCGATCGAGGAGCTCGGGGCCGAGCGGGTCTTCGTGCTCGACTGGGACGTGCATCACGGCAACGGGACCGCCGCCGCTTTCCGCGAGCGGGCGGACGTGCTCTTCGTCAGCATCCACCAGGGCCGGATCTACCCGGGGACCGGGGCCGCCGAGGACTTCGGGATCGGTGAGGGCGAGGGGTACACGATCAACCTGCCGGTCCCGGCCGGTGCAGGGGACGAGATCTGGCTCTCGCTGCTGGAGCACGTCGTCCTGCCTGTCGCGACGAGCTTCGCTCCCGACCTGATCCTGATCTCGGCCGGGTTCGACGCCCACCGTGCCGACCCGCTCGCCGACTGCCGGCTGGAGGCCAGCTCATTCGCGCGGATGGCATGCCAGGTCCGTGACCTGGCCCGGGCGAGCGGGGTGCCGATCGGCGCGGTGCTGGAGGGCGGCTACGAACCGGCTGCCCTGGCCGCCTCGGTCGCGGCGACGATGGCTGCCCTGGCCGGCGACGGCGAGGCGGTCTCGGTGCCGGCCGAGCACGAGCTGACCCCGGGCGCGGCCGCCGAGGTGAGCCGCTTCTGGCCACTCTGAGGCGTGACCGGGGCCGCGCCCGGCGTCCTGTTTCGGTCCCGCCTGTGCCTGGGTAGCCGCAGGGCCATGCGCTACTTCCACTTCTGCGCCCACGAGCAGTTCCGGCCCTCGGACCTGCTGCGGCAGGCGATCGAGGCGGAGCGGGCCGGCTTTGACGGGGTCGGCTGCAGCGACCACCTCCAGCCCTGGTGGGACGGCGGCGAGTCCGGCAACGCCTGGGTCTGGCTCGGCGCCGCCGGTGCCGTCACCGAGCGGGTCGCGCTTGGGACCGGGGTGACGCCGCCGGGGCCGCGCTACCACCCGGTCCTGATCGCCCAGGCCTGGTCGACGCTGGAGGAGATGTTCCCCGGCCGCCCGTTCCTCGGCTTCGGTTCCGGCGAGTCCCTGAACGAGTCGCCGCTCGGCGCTAGGTGGCCGCCGGTGGGCCAGCAGGTCGAGCGCATGGAGGAGGCGCTGAAGATCATCTTGGCGCTCTTCGAGGGCGAGGAATTGAGCGAGCGAGGCGAGCACTTCGCCACCGACGGGGCCAAGCTCCACACCCTGCCGGACCGCCGCCCGCCGATCTACGTCTCCGCCTTCGGGCCCCGCTCGGCCCGGATCGCGGGACGCCTCGCCGACGGCGTCTGGACGCTCGCCGATCCCGAATCGGCCCCGGAAGTGATCGAGGCCTACCGTGCCGGCGCCGAGGACGCCGGCCGCGAGCCGGGCGAGATCGTCCTCCAGGCCGCCTTCTCCTGGGCCCGGGACGACGCCGCCGCCCTGGAGGGCGCCCGCCCCTGGAAGGGCTCGCAGCCGCAGGAGTTCTACGTCGAGGACTGGCACGACCCGGCGGCGATGCAGGAGCGCGGCAAGGAGCAGGTCAGCGACGAGGACCTGCGCGAGGCGATGATCATCTCCGCCGACCCCGGCGAGCACGCCGAGCGGATCCGCGAGGTCGAACGGATGGGCGCCACCAGCGTCGCCCTGATGAACAATTCCGGCGCCGACCCGCACGCGGCTATCGACGTCTACGGCCGCGAGGTGCTGCCGAAGCTGGGCGCCGCCCTGGCCCGCTAGGGCGAGAGCAGCGTCAGCGACCAGCCCTCGCCGTCGCGCTCGAAGAGCCGCCGCTCGTGGAGGCGGTCCGGCGCTTCCTCCCAGAGCTCGACGATCCGCGGCCGCACCCGCAGCGCCCCCCAGTCCTCCGGACAGGCCGGCGGCGACTCCTGGACCTGGGCCAGGTGGGCGAGGCGGTCGCGCAGCGGCTCGAGGCTCTCGATCGGCTCGCCCTGGCGGGAGACGACGGTCTGGAAGCGATGCAGCGGGTCGCGCTCCTCGAACAGCTCGGCGGCGAGGGCGCGGTCGGCGAGCTCGGCCTCGCCGGCAACGTGCACCTGGCGGCCCAGCGAGGGCCAGTGGAAGAGCAGCGAGACCCGCGGGTCGGCCTCGACGTCGCGCGCCTTGCGGGTCCAGAGCGCCGAGGTGAAGAGCAGCGCCTCCGGCTCGAACCGCTTCAGGTTCACCGTCCGCGCCGAGGGCTGGCCGTCGGGCGAGACCGTCACGAAGGCGACCGAGGCCGGCTGCGCCAGCCCCTCCGCCCGCGCCTCCTCGATCCAGGCTTCCAGCGCACGCAGGGGGTGCTCGCCGGCCACACCGCCAGCGTAACCGAACGATTGAGGTCCCTATAGGGGCGTTTTCTGACCGCGAATGCGACTGGCCAGGCGGCCAGGGCCGAGCTAGGCTCTTTCGGAGCGGCCACATGGGAACGGCCGGCGCGAACGAGGAGGAGGTCCCCGATGTACGACTACGTGATCGTCGGAGCGGGCTCGGCCGGGTGCGTGCTGGCGGCGCGTCTCTCCGAGGACCCGGACACCAGCGTGCTGCTTCTGGAGGCGGGGCCCCCGGACGTCAACGAGAACGTCCACGTCCCGCTCGGCTACCTGAAGCTGGCCCGGACCGAGGTCGACTGGGACTATGACTCGGCACCGGAACCGCGCTGCGACTACCGCCGCCTCCCCCTCCCCCGCGGCCGCGTCCTTGGCGGCTCCTCCTCGGTCAACGCGATGATCTACATCCGCGGCAACCGGGCCGACTACGACGGCTGGAATCTCCCTGGATGGGGCTGGGACGACCTCTTCCCGTACTTCCTGCGCGCCGAGGACAATGAGCGCGGCGCCTCCGAGTGGCACGCGGTTGGGGGGCCGCTACCGGTCTCCGACCAGCGCTCCGGCAACCGCATCACCCCCGCCTTCGTCGAGGCCGGGGTCGAAGCCGGCCTGCCCCGCAACGAGGACTTCAACGGCGCCGAGCAGGACGGGGTCGGGATGTACCAGCTGACCCAGCGCGGCGGCCTGCGGGCCAGCGCCGCCGTCGCCTACCTGCACCCGGCGATCGAGCGGCCGAACCTGACCGTGATGCCGTACATGCGGGTCGACCGGATCCTCTTCGAGGGCAAGCGCGCGGTCGGTGTCGAGGCCAGCCAGCTCGGCCAGGCGCAGGAGCTGCGGGCCGAGCGCGAGGTGATTCTCTGCGGCGGCGCCTACAACTCGCCGCAGCTGCTGATGCTCTCCGGCGTCGGCCCGGCCGAGCACCTGGCGATGCGCGAAGTCGAGGTGCTGCTCGACCAGCCGGCAGTCGGCGAGAACCTCAGCGACCACCCGGCCAGCTACGAAGTCTGGACGACGCCGGAGCCGGAGAGCCTGCTGCTGGCCCTGGAGCCGGCGGCGATGGAGGAGTTCGCCGCCTCCCAGACCGGTCCCTTCGCCTCCAACCTCGCCGAGTCGGGCGGCTTCGCCCGGGTCGAGGCCGGTGCCGAGGCGCCGGACACGCAGTTCCACGTCGCGGCGCTGCAGATCGTCGAAGAGGGGCTCGGCGACCCCGAGGCCCACGGCGTCTGGGTCTCCCCCTGCCTGCTCACCCCGCGCGGCCGCGGCTCGGTCCGGCTCGCCTCCAAGGACCCGACCGCGAAGCCGGTCGTCCGCAACGGCTTCTACGCCGAGGAGGACGACATGGCCCGGGCGATCGCCGCCGTCCGGCTGGCCCGCGAGATCTGCGCCCAGCCGGCGATGCGCCCCTACTGCGCCGAGCCCCACACCGGCCCGGCCAGCGACTCCGACGACGACATCCGCGCCCACGTCGCCCGCACCACCTTCCCGATCTACCACCCGGTCGGGACCTGCGCGATCGGCTCGGTGGTCGACGCCGAGCTGCGGATCGAGGGCCTGGAGGCGCTGCGCGTGGTCGACGCCTCGGTGATCCCGACGGTGCCGCGCGGCAACACCAACGCCCCCGTGATCGCGATCGCCGAGCGCGCCGCCGACCTGATCAAGGGCGAGGCGCCGTTGCGGGCGGGCGCCGCCGAGCAGCCGGCCTAAGTGCCGAGGGCGTGGTCGATGAACGGGCCGAGCAGGTCGGCGACCGAGGCCGCGGTCGCCTCGGGCGACTCGCTCGGCGCCGTGATGTAGCTGATCGCCAGCCGCACCAGCGACTCGGCGAGCAGGCGGACGTCGGCGTCGCTGGCCTGTGGCCAGCCCTCCTCGATCGTCGCCGCCAGGCGCGCAGTGGCCCAGGCGACGACCGGCATTCCCTGGGTGGTGACGAAGGGCAGCATGCCGCCGGTGCCGTCGTCGCTGAGCAGGATCCGGATCAGCGGGTCCTCGCCCGCGGTGCGGAGGAAGAGCTCGAGGGCGGCGCCGACCGCCGCCCGCGGGTCGTCGAGGTGCTGCTTGACGGCCGCCTCGACGTCGTCGAGGAAGCGCTCGCCCTCGTGGATCACGAAGGCGAGGCCGAACTCGTTGCGGTTGCCGAACTCCTTGTAGAGGGTCTGGCGGCTGACCCCGGCCGCGGCGGCGATGTCGGACATCGTGATTTCCGACCAGGCGCTCTGCTCGAGCTGGTCGCGAGCAGCGCCGAACAGGGTCTGCCGGAGCAGCTCCCGGGCAGCCTCGGGGTAAGGGGTACGCGCGCCCGCCACGCGGGCAATCGTCGCACCGGCGGCGGTCATCCGTCCTCGCCCACCGGCTCGAAGTCGACCTTGTCGCGAACCCCGCAGTCCGGGCATGCCCAGTCGTCGGGGACCTCGCTCCACGGCGTCCCCGCCGGGAAGCCCTCGCGCGGGTGTCCCTCCGCCTCGTCGTAGACGTAGCCGCAGCCGGGGCAGCGGAAGGCGCTCACGAGGCCGCTCCGCCGGAGCCGCCGTAGCGGGCGAGGATCTTCTCGCGCTTGCTCGGCTGGATGTTGGCGAGGGTCAGGTCGCCTTCGTAGTGGTCGACCAGGATCGGGTCCATCACCCGGCGCCAGAGCGGCGGGATCCAGGCCAGCACGATCATCCCCGCGTACCCGGTCGGCAGCTGCGGCGCTTCGTCGACGTGGCGCAGCGCCTGGTAGCGGCGGGTCGGGTTGGCGTGGTGGTCGCTGTGGCGCTGCAGGTGGTAGAGCAGCACGTTGGAGGCGACGTTGTTGCTGTTCCAGCTGTGCTCGGGCATGCAGCGCTGGTAGCGGCCGTCCTCTTTCTTCTGCCGCAGCAGCCCGTAGTGCTCGAGGTAGTTGACGACCTCCAGCAGCGAGAAGCCGAGCACCGCCTGGACCAGCAGGTAGGGCAGCACGACCGGGCCGAAGGCGATCGCCAGGACCGCGAACAGGCCCACCGTCATCAGCCAGGCGCTGAGGATGTCGTTGTGGATGCTCCAGTGCGACTTGCCGAGCCGGTCGAGCCGCTTCGCCTCGATCCCCCAGGCGGAGCTGAGGCTGCCGGCGACGGTCCGCGGCAGGAAGGCCCAGAAGCTCTCCCCCAGCCGCGAGCTGGCCGGGTCCTCGGGGGTGGCGACGCGGACGTGGTGACCGCGGTTGTGCTCGATGAAGAAGTGGCCGTAGCCGGTCTGGGCGAGGGCGACGCGGCTCAGCCACTTCTCCATGTCGTCGCGCTTGTGGCCGAGCTCGTGGGCGGTGTTGATCGCGATCCCGCCGACCACGCCCATCGTCAGCGCCAGCCCAATCGATTCGATCGTCGAGAGGCCGCCGTTCGACCACAGGTAGCAGGCGAGGACGAGGCCGCCGTACTGGACCGGGATGAAGAGGTAGGTGCACCAGCGGTAGTAGCGGTCCTGCTCGAGCCACTTGAGGACGCTGTCCGGCGGGTTCGAGGAGTCCATGCCGATGACGATGTCGAGGATCGGGAAGGCGACGAAGACCAGCAGCGGACCGAAGAAGTAGAAGCCGCCCCAGCCGGTCAGCGAGACCGCCCCCCAGGCGATGAACGGCGCCAGCGGCACGACGATCCCGAGCAGCCATGCGTAGCGCTTCCCATCGCTCCAGGCCGCCGGGTTGAGATCGACGTCGTCGTGATCGTGGTGGTGATGCGCGTGTTCGGCGTGAGCCTCCACCCTGCTCCTCCTTGTCAAATTCCTATCCCGAGTACGGGAGGTTGACACATATAGCCAATTTGTCAACCACAGTTACAGGACAGCATGAATTGACCGTCCGGGAAGCGGTTCGTGCTGTTCCTTGTAGCCCCCTGGGCTACAAGCGACAAGGGGAACGGGCAGCGGGGCCCGCTAGATCTTCAGGAGGACGAAGGTGTTGAGCGCGAAGACGATCGCGACGATGACCGTGGCGCGGTCGAGGTTGCGCTCGACCATCGAGCCGCCGCCGATCGAGCTGCCGCCACCGCCGACGCCAAAGGCCCCGGAGAGGCCGGCGTCTTTCCCGGAGTGCAGGAGGATCAGGAAGATCAGCAGCACGGCCATGATCACCTGCAGGATGCCCAGAAGCGTGTACACGGTCGACCAGTCTAGCTCTGCTCGACTTTTTCGCGCGCGCCGTTGCCATTCGCGCCGCCCGGCCCGCCCACCTCGTCCAGAATCTCAACCGCCTCCTTGCGGAGCTCGGCGTCGAGGATCGCGTAGTCCTCGTCGGAGAGCTTGCCGGCGGCGTGGTCGAGTTCGGCGTCGCGGATCTCGCGGTACTTGGCTTCCTTGAGGGCGTCGGCTTCGGTCCGGACCGGGCTGCCGCGGCGCCGGCCGCGGCCCGGCCATAGCGCGATCAGCGCTCCCGCCAGGGCGATCAGGCCGCCGATCCACATCCAGGTGACGAGCGGATCGACGATGACCCGGAAGGTCGCCGGGGCGTTGTCGGCGAGGTAGCTGCGGGCGATCTGCTCGGCGGTCGCGTCCTGCAGTTCGGAGATCTGGCGCAGCGCCCTCGGCCGCAGGCTCGGGTTGGCCGCGGCGGCCCGCATCAGCGCCCCCACCGCTTTGCACTCCTCGGGCGTCCCGGGGGCGCCGCGCACGCAGGCGGCGAAGCCTTTGTCGGCCGCTCGCACCCGCCGCTGCACGTCGCTGAGGTTGGGCTGCACGGCGGTCCAGAGGTCGGCGCCGAAGCCGGCCGCGAGCCCGACCTCGCTGGTCGCCTCGCCGGCGAAGAAGCTGCTGATCGTCCCGGTTTCCACGCCGGTCGGCCGGAAGTACTCGCGACTCGGGTGCAGAAGCGTTTGCTTGCCGTCCTCCTCGACCTTGAGGTCGGCACCAAAGGTGAGTTTGAGGTCGTCGACCGCGACCGTCGGCCGCAGGTAGGTCACGGTCCGCCCGTCGATCACGGCGCTCTCCCCCGGCCGCAGGGTGACGTCGCGGTTGGTTTGGAAGCTAGAGGAGGCGGCGATGCCGATCAGCAAGACGATCAGCCCGGCGTGGACGATGTAGCCGCCGTAGCGGCGGCGGTTGCGGGAGACGACCGCCCCCAGGGCGCCGGCGAAGGAGCCGCCGGAGAGCCGCCGCCGCGCCGCCGCGCCCTTCCAGAACTCCTGCCCGAGCCCGGTCAGCGCGAAGGCGGCGAATGCGAACAGCGCCAGCGCCCAGATGCTGTCGGCGACGTCGGTGAAGAGCAGCAGCGCCACGGTGACCACCGCGGCCACCGCCAGCGGCGCCACGAAGATCCGCTTCGCCGATGCCCAGCTGACCCGGCGCCAGGCGAGCAGCGGCCCGATCCCCGTGAAGAGGACCAGCAGCACCCCGAGCGGGGTCGTGTACTGGTCGAACCAGGGCGCCGCCAGCGAGGCCTTCTCGCCGGTGAACAGTTCCGAGATCAACGGGAAGAAGGTGCCCCAGAAGACGATCGCGGTCAGCCCGACGAGCAGCAGGTTGTTGACCAGGAAGACCGACTCGCGGGAGATCAACGAGTCGATCCGCTTTTCGGAGCGGAGGTCGTCGAGGCGGGAGACGATCAGGGCGGTCGAGCCGACCAGGACCACCGCGATCAGGCCGAGCACGTAGGGGCCGACGGTGTTGTCGCCGAAGGAGTGGATCGACTGCAGGACCCCGGAGCGGACCAGGAAGGTGCCGAGCAGCGCCAGCGAGAAGGTGGCGACGACGAGGCAGACGTTCCAGACCTTCAGCATCCCCCGCTTCTCCTGGACCATGATCGAGTGCAGGAAGGCGGTGTTGACCAGCCACGGCATCAGCGCCGCGTTCTCGACCGGGTCCCAGGCCCAGTAGCCGCCCCAGCCGAGCTCGGTGTAGGACCAGCGGGCGCCGAGCAGCAGGCCGAGGCCGAGGAAGGCCCAGCCGATCAGGGCGAAGCGGCGGGTCGAGCGGATCCACTCGGCGTTGAGGCGGCGGGTGACGAGGGCGCCGATCGCGAAGGCGAACGGGATCGTCGTCGCCACGTAGCCCGAGTAGAGCATCGGCGGGTGGATCATCATGCTCGGGTGCTGCAGCAGCGGGTTGAGGCCGACCCCGTCGGCCGGCACCGGGCTCAACGTCGCGAAGGGGTTGACGTCGGGCGCGAACAGCATCAGGCCGGTGAAGAAGGCGCCGACGCCCATCATCACCGCGGTCGCCCAGGGGACGATCTCGCGGAGCCGGTTGCGGGTCGCGTACAGCGCCGCGCTCGACGCGATCGCCAGCACCCAGGCCCAGAGCAGCAGCGAGCCCTCCTGGCTCGACCACATCGCCGCGTACTTGTAGAAGGTCGGCGTCTCGATCGAGGAGTGCTGCTGGACCAGGTGGAAGGAGAAGTCGTCGGTGACGAAGGCGATCTCGACGATCGACACGCAGACCGTCAGCAGCCCCAGGAAGAGGTAGACGGTGCGGCGGGAGAGATCCCGCCAGCGGCGATCCCCGTCGCGACCGAGGAGCGCGAAGGCGGCGGCGAGCACTGCGGCGAGGAAGGCCCCCGCCAGCAGGACGCTGCCGAGGCTAGCCATCGTCTTTGGTCGTGAACTTCGAGGGGCACTTGGTGACGAGCGTGTCCGGCTCGCCGACGAAGGTGCCCCCCTGCATCGCGCCGGTGAGGATGATCTCGCGACCGCCGCGGAACGGGTCCGGGACGGTGCCGGTGTAGGTGACGGGCAGGCTCTGGCCGTGGCCGTCCCGGTCCTCGACCTCGAAGGTGAGGGCGTTGCCCCGGCGCTGGACGGACTTGGGGACGACCCGGCCGGACATCTCGTAGCTGGTCCCGGGCGCGGCGTCCAGCAGCTCGGTCGGCTCCTTGGCCTGGGTCGAGGCGGTGAACGAGGTGTAGATGAGGGCGACGGCCAGCAGGACGGCGACGCTGAGGGCGACGACGAGCCTGACCTGTCGCTTGCGCTGAGGATCCACGAGCGCTGGGGATTATCGCAATCCCGGCCGCTCGCCCGGTTCCCGGGGTTTGCGAGAATCGCCACATGACGCCTGGCGAGGGAGCGGATCCGGTCCTCTTGATCACCGGTGCCAGCAGCGGCATCGGTGCCGCGACGGCGCGGGCTGCCGCCCCGACCCATCGCCTGGTCCTGGCGGCGCGCAGCGAGGAGCCGCTGCGGGAGCTGGTCGCCGAGCTGGGCGGCGAGGAGCGGGCCCTGGCGGTGCGCTGCGACGTCACCGAGTGGGACGAGGTGCAGGCGCTCATTGCGGCCGCGCTCGAGAGCTTCGGCCGTATCGACGTCGTCTTCGCCAACGCCGGCTTCGGGGCGACCCGCGGCTTCCTCGAGGAGTCGGTCGAGCACTGGCGCTCGATGGTGCTGACCAACGTCTACGGCGTGGCGCTGACGATCCGCGCCACCCTCCCCCACCTGCTCGAGCGCGGCGACGGCCACTTCATCGTCACCAGCTCGGTCGCCGGCCGCCGCGCCCTGCCCGGCTCGCTCTACTCGGCGACCAAGTGGGCGGCGACCGCGATCGGCGAGGCGCTGCGGGCGGAGCTGCGCCAGATGCACGACAACCACGCGATCCGGGTCACCCTGATCGAGCCCGGCATGACCGACACGCCCTTCTTCGACAACGGCGCGGGGCCGGGGGCGCTCGAGGACACCGACATCGCCAAGGCGGTCCTGTTCGCGCTCGAGCAGCGCGACGGCGTCGACGTCAACGAGATCCTGATCCGGCCGACCAGCCAGCCGATCTAGGCGCGCCGGTGCGGAGATGAGTGGGCTGTTAGCCGTCCTATGGCGGGTCTAATCGCCCACTCGACCGAGGATCGCGCGGACCGCGCGCCAGTAGGCGCGGAGCAGCAGGCGAGCCGGGAGCGAGCGGGCCAGCGGGGAGATGAAGGGCGAGCCTAGGTCCGGGGTGAGCAGCGAGGCGAACTGGGCGGCGCTGACCTCGCGGGTCGCCTGGAGCTGGCGCCGCTCGCGCAGCAGGCGGGGCAGCCAGCGGAGGAATTCGCGGTTCGCGCGCAGCTTCTGACGGCCCCAACCGCCGGCGACGGCGACCGGGAGCAGCGCCAGCTCGGTCGCCAGCAGCGCCGGCGCGAGCAGGGCCAGCAGGGCGCCGGGGTAGACACGGACGAGGAAAGCGAGGCGATTGCGCTCGAGCCAGCGCCACTTGTCGGCGTTGACGCCGAACTCGTAGTCGTGCGCGACCACCGCCGCCGGCTCGATACCGGCTCGCAGCCCGCGCAGGCGCAGGCGCATGGCCAGGTCGACGTCCTCGTGGTAGAGGAAGTACTCGGCGGGGAAGCCGCCCACTTCGCCCCAGACGCGGCGGGGGATCGCCAGGCAGGCACCGGAGAGCGAGACCACCTCCTTGGCCGGCGGCGCCTCGGCAAGCGGGAGGTCGTGACCGCCGGCCCAGACGATCCCGGTGAAGTGGACCGGGTTGTCGGCGGAGTTGATCTTCGTCCCGGTGCCGTCGGCGACGAGGGCCTGCCAGGCGTCCCAGCCGCGCTCGTCGCGCCAGGGGCGCCGGATCGCCTCCCCGAAGCCGGGTTGCGGCGCCGCGTCGGGATTCAAGATGACCAGGAGCTCGCCGGTTGCCGCCGCGGCGCCGGCGTTGCAGCCGGCGGCGAAGCCGAGATTGCGACCGGGCTCCAGCACCCGCGCTCGCGGCGCCAGCTCGTAGACCAAGTCGGCGCTCTGCCGCGGCGACTCGTTGTCGACGACGATGAGCTCGTCGTCAGCGCCGAGCTCCGGCAGCAGGGCGGGCAGCGTCGTGGACAGCTGCTCGCGGCTGTTCCAGGCGACGATTACCACTGAAAGCGTCGGGCGCACCGGCGCGGAGGCTATTCAGCCCCCGGCGCCGGTGCGTGCGACGTGCTGCGGGCTACTTCTTCTTGTGCTTCTTGCCCTTACAGCCGGTGACGTTGAGGCGGTACTTGTTGTTCTTGACCTTCTTGGCGTTCTGTCCCTTGATGTTCAGGACCGCCCGCTGCGGTTCCTTGCAGAGGTTGGTCGAGTTGACGATGAGGCTCTTCTTGCCGCCGCGCATCGTCAGGATGAACTTCTTCACCGGGACGTCCGGCACGTTGTTGAACACCGTCTTCAGGCCGCCGCGCTTGGAGCTGATCACCCCGTAGAGCTGGATCCGGACCTGGCCGCGGAGATCCGCGACGAGGTCGGGCAGCTTGTGGTTCGAGGAGACCAGGTAGACCGGGCCCTTCAGCATGTTGCTGAGCAGCGGGCTGCGAGCCTTGGCGTGGCCGTATACCGAGGCCTTCGGGCAAGTCATCGAGGCCAGCTGCGGCCGCGTGCAGACCGTGCCGATGTGGCTCTGGTCGAGGAACAGCGAGTGCGGCAGCGTCAGCGCCGTACGGGCGATGTTGGCGTCGTTTTCACGCGCTTCCACGATTGCCCGGATCTGCGGGTTCTTGGCCCGAGTGGTCGGGCCCTTGATCCGCGTGTACAGCTTCGGCTTGAACTTCAGCCGCCTGCATTCCAGGGCCTGGTAGGGCGCGGTGACCGCGTACTGGCTCCACCCGCCCGAGCTGTCCGGGCTGGACCCGCCGCCGTTGATGAACCCGGTGGTCGCCTGAGCGGCGCAGTTGGTCGGGTTCTTCATGAACTTCTGGCGATCGACGTTGACGTCGATCGAGCGGATGTCCAGCTTGACGCCGCCGAACACGTCGGGGATGGCGTCGGACACCGCGTTGACCTGGGCCGTTCTCGGGTTGACGTTGAGCGCCACCCGGACGACCACGGTGCCGAGGTCGAACGGCCCTGAGACCGCCGGGGTGATGATCGCCATCGAGAGCGGGGCCCCCTTGTACGGACCGGCGAGGTAGGCCTTGCCACCCAGCGTCACCGGGTGACCGCCGGTTCCCGACGTGGTCGAGGTGCCGCCGATCAGGCTCTCGTTCGAGCAGCTCGGGTTGGCCTGCTCATTCTTGCCCGACGTGTTCGCCGCGGTGGTGAGCGCCTGCTCGGAGCAGTACGGGATCCCGGCCAGTTTGCCGGTCAGCCCCTTCGGCAGGGTGACGTTGACCAGTTTCACCTCCTGCTGACCGTCAGAACGCCCGATGGTGACCCGGAACGGGCTGTAGTTCTTCGATTTGCTGCTGTCGGACTTGGCCGTGTAGCTGGGCGCGAACGGCCGCTCCCCGAGCGACCTCGGGCAGCTGCCGCCACCCGGGAGGTTGGAGAGGGTGAACGTGCCTTTCGCCGTCACGCTCGTCCCCGGCCGTGCCCACGGTTCCTGAGTCGTTTCCGAGGTCGCCTCCGAACAGGTCGGCGGGCTGGTCAGAACCGCTTTCGAGCCGCTCAACTTCAACTTCACGGATTCGAACGGGACCTGTGGGTTTTCCAGCAGGGCGGTCGTCAGCTGTCCGGTTTTCGCGTTCGCCTTGATGTTGCCGATCAGGCGCACGTCGACGTCGTAGCGGTCCGACTTGGGGTTGATGAAGATCCGGTACATCTGCCCGGATTCCGGATCGAACCCCTGCTGCTCGGCGAGGTACACGTCGCCTTTCAGCGAGCCGGCCGGTAGCGGCGGCGTCTCCACCTCGACGGTCCCGATCACCGAGCCGGCCGGACAGGTCACCGGGTTTTCGGTCCCCTTGCCGAACTGCGCCGGGCTGCAGGCCTGCAGGCCGTTCGACCCCGACGGGTTGAGACCCATGCCTTCCGGAAGGGTCACGCTGGCGTCGCGGACGTGCGACTGTTCGCGACCGTTCGGATTCGGGTTGAACGGCAGCGAGACGGTCACCTCGGCGCCGGCCGGAGAGTCGACCTCGTTCGTCCCCGGAGCGACTGCGAGTTTCGGTTCGAACGGCACCTGCGCGCAGCCTTCCTGTTCGACGCCGGGCGGCAGCGCCGCCTCCCAGGGAGTCTGGCCGACCGGGAAGTCGGGATCGGGGAGTTCGACCGAGTCAGCACGCAGGAAGGTCGAGTAGACCCCCGTGGCCGGGTTCACGCAGGTGGTGGGGTTGCTGATGTAGGAGCCGTTGCCTTTGCGCCCTTCGTTGACCAGACGGCTTCTCAGCGTGTGCGCAAGCGGGTTCGGCGGTGGCAGTTTGATCGTGAAGCCTTGGTGATAGTCACTGCTCCACGCAACATCGCCTTCGAGATAGACCTCCGACTGCGCAGATCCGATCTTGAAGCCGAAGCGCGCCGGTTCGCCGAATTCAGGCTCGAGGTTGTAGACAGGGACTTTGGTGAAGAGCGGCGGCCCTTCGGTAGGTGGAATCACCGCGTTTTTGGGGAAGAATTCACCCGGAGGGAAGGGGGGCGAGGGTTTCGGGATGACTCCGCCCACCTGCAATGAGACAGTCACTTCCTCGTGGCCGACGATCGAGCCGGGCGGGCATTCCGCCTGGTTGGCTTTGAAGGTCGCCATTGGGCACTGGGGCGTCGCGAGGGGGTTGACGGTGAGGCCGACTGGGAGATCGACGCGAATGTCTTTGGGGATGCTCACCGGTTCTTCCAGCGCGTTTTCCAGAATCGTGTTGTGTTTAACGATGTACTGGGTGAAGGCAATCGGGGCATGCCCCCCGGCCTCTTTGAAGAACTGACCCGGAGTCGCGGGCGAGCAGAGCGGGGTGTCCGTCGTACACGTCCCCGCCTGGAACCCGTCTTTCGCGGTCGGCGGCGTGTTCTGTTTTTCGATCACGTCCCCCGTGTCGGCATGTGCCGCGGCCGCCCCGAACACAAGCGACAGCAAGGCAACAGATGCCAGTGCCAAAAAGCGCCTAACCATCTAGTCCCTCCTCCGTTACGCAACGAGCTTTCGAAAATCGCCGCCCCTGCGTGGCGCCCTGTACTGCTCCCGCTGAAGACATTACACAGGCGCTCTCGTCAGTCAAGTGCGGATTGTCATTTTCCGTTTGCACCGTTCTTCCCCTTGGCGTTGTGCTTCGCCTTGCCGTGCTTGCCGTGCTTGCCGCGCTTGCCCTTGCAGGGCGTCCGCAACTTCGGCCGGCGGTTCGCTTTCTTGCCGTTCTGGCCTCTCAACTGGACGATCGCCCTGACCGGCTTGGCGCAGAGGTTGCGGGAGGCGACGAGCAGTCCCCGCTTGCCACCCGGGAGGAACATCGTGAAGCGGGAGACCGGTACGTCGGGGACCCGGTCGAAGGTGGTGCGGATGCCGCCCCGGAAACTGTCGATCCGGCCGACCAGGTCGATCTCGACCTGGCCCCGTAGGTGGGCGACGAGGTCCGGGAGGGGGTTGTTCGACGAGCGCAGGTAGACGGGGCCGCGGAGCGGCTCGTCGAGCAGCGGCGTCGTCGCGATCGCGCGGCCGTACCTCGATTTTTTCGGGCAGGCCTCGGCGGCGAACTGGACCCGGGTGCAGATCGTCGAGAGGCTCGACTGGTCGAGGAAGAGCGCGTGCGGCAGCGCCACCGAGGCGCGGGCGATGTTGGCGTCGCCCGCCCGCGCCCGCAGGATCGCCCTGAGGCGGGGGTGCTTGGCGCGCTTCGTCGCCCCGAACAGGCGCAGGTTCAGCTTCGGGCGGAAGCCGAGCCGGGCGCAGTCGGTCGCCTGGAAGGGTGCCGAGACGGCGAAGCTCGAGTAGGCGGCCTCGCTCGTCGGGTCGGAACCGCCCCCGCGCAGGACGCCGTTCGTCGCGAACCGCGAGCAGTTGGTGCCGTTGAGCGTGAACTCCTTCTTGTCGACGCTGACGTCGACGGAGCGGATGTCGAGCTTGACGCCACCGAAGACGTCGGGGATCGGATCGGAGACGGCGTGGATCTGGGCGGTCTCCGGGTCGAGGTACAGCGGCACCTGGACCACCACGGTGCCGAGGTCGAAGGGCCCTGCGACGGCGGGGGTCACCACCGCCAGCGAGAGCGGCGCCCCCCGGTAGGGACCGGCCAGATAGGCCTTGCCGTCGATCCGCAGCGGCGAGGGACCGGAGCCGGCGGCGACCCTGGCAACCCCGACGAGGCTGCTGTCAGGACAGCTGGGGTCGGCCTGCTCGGCGGCGCCGGAGCTGCCGGCCGCGGCGGCGATCCGCTGCGGCGGGCAGTAGGGCGTACCGGCCAGCTTCGCCGTCGCTCCCGGCGGCAGGGTGATGTCGACGACCTTCAGCTCCTGCTGACCGTCGCCACGCTCGATGTGGACACGGAACGGCGTGAACTCCGCCGCCCGGTCGCTATCCGGCCTGGCGGCGAAGCTCGGGCTGAAGGGCCGCTCGCCGAGCGACTTGGCGCAGGGACCGCCGCCCGGGGCGCTGCTCAGGGTGAAGCCGGCGTCGTCGGGACCGCTGTCAGGCGTCCCCGACCAGGCGGTCATCGCGTGCGAGGTGCGGTTCGGCCCGCAGGTCGGCGGGCTGGTCAGGGGCGCCCGGGGCCCGCCGTCGAACCTCACCTGGACGAGGTCGAACGGGACCTGCGGAGCTTCGTCGACGACCGCGGTCAGCTGGCCGGTTTGACGGTTGGCGATGACGTTGCCAAGCAGCCGCACCGAGATGCCGCGGGCCGCCGACTCGGCAGCGAGGAGGATTCGGAACTGGTTGCCGGATTCGGGGTCGCGGCTGCGCTGCTCCCCGAGGTAGACGTTGCCGCTCAGGGTTCCGTCGGGGAGCACCGGCGTCTCGATCGAGACGGTGCCGATCTTCGAGGCGGCCGGGCAGGCGATCGGATTCCGCGTCCCCCTGCCGAACTGCCCGTCGCTGCAGGTCTGCAGGCCCGGCGCCGCCGAGGGGTTCACACCCATCCCCTGCGGCAACGTCACCCGCGCCACCCTGACGTTGGACTGGTACACGTCCGCGGTCGGGTTGAACGGCACCGCCACGTTCACCGTCGCCCCGCCGGGGGAGTCGGTCTGGCTGGTTCCCGGGTCGGCGGAGGTGACCGGGGTGAACGGGACGCTCCCGCACCCTTCGGGTTTGGCGCCTTTCGGCAGCGGCGAAGCGAGCGCCTGCGAGCCGGCGAGGAAGGCCGGGCTGGGCGGCGCCGGCGCGGCGACGTCGTATTCGTCGTCGGGAGCGGGTTCCTCCTGGGAGTCGGCGTGCAGGTAGGTCGTGTACCGACTCTTGAACGGTTCGACTTCGGGGTTCTCGCAGGTGCTCGGGTTGGTCAGGAACCTGCCACCCCCGGGCTGGGTTTCCGTGCCGCCGTCGAAGACCAGCCGGTTTTTGAGGATCTCGACCCCGCCCACCGAGGGGACGTGGATCGTGAAGTACTCGTGGTAATCGCCCTCCCACTGGACGCCGGCGTTGAGGAAGACTTCGCCGAGGTTGACCAGCGGTGGCAGCCCTGGGATGCCGGCGAGGCTGAGCTGGAACCCGAAGCGGGCCGGTTCGCCCGGGCGCGGGGCGATGTTGTAGACGGGGAACGGCAGCGGCCCGGCCGGGATCAGGCCCAGGACCGAGACGGTCACGAAGCTTTCGCCGACCCGGCTCGCCGCCGGACAGCCGGCGGCGGGGAATTTCCCGCCCTCGAGGACGCACTGCGGGGTCGCCTGGGGGTTGACGCTGAGGCCGGGCGGCAGGTCGACGAAGACCGTCTTCAGGTTGCCGACCGGGTCTTCGAACGGCCCGGTGTGCTTGACGATGATCTGGGTGAAGCCTTTGGGCGGGTGCCCGGCGGCCTGGGTGAAGAACAGGCCCGGCGTTTCCGCCGAGCAGGGATCGGCGAGACAGGTGCCGGCCTGCCAGCCCGCCGCCGCGGTTTCCGGTTTGCCGCCCGGCTCCTGGCTTTCGATGATGTCGACGGCACCCGCCGGCGGGGCGAGGAGGAGCAGCGCGAGTGCCGCGATCGCGGCGCCGACGGTCAGCGACCTTTTCCCCGCTCGACTTTTCACCGAATCTCCCTCCCAGCTTCGCCTGACCAAAGGACCGATGTGTCAGCGCTACCCGCTCGCCGCGGCCTTCAATCCGCCTAGCGGCCGCGCTTCTTGCCCTTCTTGCCGCAGGCCGGTACCCGCAGCCGCAGCCGCTTCTTGATCAGCTTCTTGCCGTTCTGGCCCTTGAGGGTGAGGTGGGAGAAGGCCCGCTTCGCGCAGAGGTTGCGCGAGTTGACCAGCAGGCCCTTCTTGCCGCCCTTCATGGTCAGCACGAACTTGCTGACCGGCACGTCGGGGACGCTGCGGAAAACGGTCTTGATCCGGCCGGCGACGGCGCTGATCACGCCGCGCAGCCTGACGTTGACCTGGCCGCGCAGGTCAACGAGCAGGTCGGGAAGTTCGTTGTCCGAGGAGACCAGGTAGACCGGCCCGGCGAGTTCGTCGTCGAGCAGCGGCGTCTTCGCGCGAGCGTGTCCGTACACCGCCGCCTTCGGGCAGGCGTGGGCAGCGAGCTGGACGCGGGTGCAGATCGTGCGGATGTGGGACTGCTCGAGGAACTCGGAATGAGGCAGGGTCAGCGCCGCCCGGGCGATGTTGGCGTCGCCGTCGCGGGCGATCAGGGTGGCGCGGAACTTCGGATGCCGCGAACGCCGCGTCGACTTGCGCTTGCCGAACAGGCGGGTGGACAACTTCGGCCGGAAGCGCAAGGTCTGGCAGTCGGTGGTCTGGAATGGCGCGTTGGCGGCGAAGGAGCTGAAGGCGGCCGGGGTGGTCGGGTCCGCCCCGCCGCCCCTGATCGAGCCGGTGGTGGCGAGCGGCGCGCAGCTGGTCGGGTTGAGGGTGAAGCTCTTGCGGTCGAGGTCGAGGTCGATCGTGCGGATGCTCAACTGGGCGCCGCCGAAGACGTCGGGAACCGGGTCGGAGACCGCGTGGACCTGAACCGTTTCGGGTTCCACGAACAGCGCCACCCTCACCACGGCCGTGCCGAGATCGAACGGCCCGGCCGTGGCGGGGGTGACGACTGCCAGGGAGAGAGGAGCCCCGTGGTAGGGGCCTGCGAGGAAGACCTTGCCGGCGATCCGCAGGGGCGAGGGACCGGTGCCGGCGCTGACCCCGGCGCTGCCAACCTGGCTGGCCGCGGGGCAGCTCGGGGACGACTGCTCGGCCCGACCGGCGCTTGCCGCCGCTGCCGCCAGCGCCGGCTCCGAGCAGTAGGGGATCCCGGCAAGCTTGCCGACCATCCCCGCCGGCAGCAGCAGGTCGGCGCCCTTCAGCTCCTGCTGGCCGTCGGGGCGGGTGAGGCGGAGACGGACCGGGCTGAAGGCGCCGGCCTTGGCGCTGTCCGGCTTCAGCGAGAAGCCCGGCGCGAAGGGGCGCTCGGCCATCGTCTTGGCGCAGGCGCCGCCGCCGGGAGCGCTGGTCAGGGTGAAGGGGCTGGAAGGGGAGGCGGGCGGATTCCCCGACCAGGGCGTCATCTGCGCGGTCGGGGTGTTGGGTCCGCAGGTCGGCGGGCTGCTCAATACCGCCTGGGCACCGCCGTCGAAGCGGAGGTCGAAGCTGGTGAACGGCACCTGCGGCGTTTCCGCGATGGTGGTGGTCAGCTGGCCGGTGAGGGGGTTGGCGCGGACGTTGCCGACCAGCCGCACCTTGATCCCGTACCGGTCCGACTCGGCGTTGATGAAGATCCGGTACTCGTTGCCGGATTCCGGGTCGCGGCTCAACTGCTCGCCGACGAAGACATCGCCGGCGAGGCTGCCTTCGGGAAGCGGGGGCGAACCGATCTCGACGCGGCCTATCTTCGACGCCGCCGGGCAGCCGGTTGGGTTCTTGGTGCCCTTGCCGAACTGGGCATCGGTGCAGACCTGCAGGCCGTTGGCCGCCGAGGGATTGATCCCCATCCCCCGCGGCAGGGTCACCTGGGCGGCCCTGGTCGTAGAGCTGTCCTGGTTGTCGGCGCCGACGATGTGCGGTACGGCCACGCCGACGCTGGCACCGGCAGGTGAGTTGACGTCGGCGGTATTGGGGTTGACGGCGAGCGTCGGCGCGTAGGGGATCGTCGCGCATTCTTTCGGCGAGGTCCCGGGCGGGATCGGCGATTCCAGCGGCGGCTGGGCGCTGCCGGGGAAGGCATAGCCAGGCTGCGCCTGTTCCGAGTAGGAGGCGGCCAGCAGGTAGGTCGAGTAGACGGTGCCCGAGGCGGTGAAGGCCGGCCCGAGGCACGTACTGGGGGTGGTGATGAAGGTCCCGTCGCCAGCCCGTCCGTTGAAGAAGAGCCGGTTTTTCAGGATCAGCGCGTTGATCAACCCCTCCACCGGGACTTCGACCGGCAGCGCTTTCGGCACCGCGATCGTGAACCCCTCGTGGTAGTCGCTGTCGTAGGCGACGTCGGCCTTGAGGAAGACTTCGTTGCCGGCCAGTTCGAGCCCGAACCGGGCCGGCTCGCCCGGGGGCGGGACGATGTTGAAGACCGGCACTTTGGTGACGCCCGGGATCGGGGCGACCGGGAGCCCGAGCGGCCCCGCCGCCGTGACCGCGCTTTCGCCGACCTTGGCGCCGAGCGCTTCGCAATTGCCCGCGCCGGATTCGAAGGTCGCGAGCGGGCAGCGCGGCGTCGCCCCAGGGTTGACGCTGAGGCCGACCGGGAGGTCGACCCGGACCGTCTCCAGTTCGGCGCTCGGCACCGGCCCGAGCGGTTGTTCCTCGCTCCGCACGATGAACTGGGTAAAGCCCCAGTTGGGATGGGCGGCGGCGCGTTCGAAGAACAGCTCCGGCGTCTCGACCGAGCAGACGTCGGGGACTTCGGGCGGTTCTTTGGTGCAGGTGCCGGCCTGCCAGCCCGAGTCTTTCCGGGGATCGTGAGGGTCGCTGGGCGCGATCACGTCAGCGGTGGCGCCCCAGGCGATGCTCGCGCTCAACGCATATACGAGAACGATGCCGGTAGCGGCGGTGAGCGCCGCAAACCCCCTTGAGCAAGCCGATTTCCGCGGCGACGACCTCATCCTTCATCTCCCTTCGCTTCTCATCCCAGAGAAGCCCTTACCCGATTTTTACCACATGAATCAGTAATTTTTGGTAGCGTCGATGAACATGAGCGCTCGCAATGGTCACTACCCACACAGCAAGGGCCATCACAACGGCAACGGAGTCAGGACGGCCCACGCGGGCGGCAACGGCAACGGCAGCAACTCGGTCCCGGTGGACTGGGAGCGGCTGGCCCGGACCACGGCCCACCCGCTTCGGGTGTCGATCCTCGAAATCCTCGGCCTCGACGGTGGGCGCGCCCTCTCCCCCAGTGACCTCAGCCAGGAGCTGCAGATCCCCCTCAGCAACACCAACTACCACGTCACCGAGCTGGCCAAGGGCGGCCTGATCGCGCTTTGCGGCGAGCGCCAGGTGCGCGGCGCCACCGAGCACTTCTACCGCCTGCCGGGGACGACGGTGAGACCGGGCGTCGCCACCCAGACACGCCAGGCCTCCGGCATCGCTTGATGGACCAGGTCGCCGCCCTAGTCGCCATCGAGCACGAGCTGGCCGGCGGGGATGGGGAGACCTACCGCCGCCGGCTCCGCGACGAGGCGGTGGTGATCGTCCCCGGGGAGAGGCTCGACAAGGAGGCTACTTGCGCCGCCATCGACGCCGCCGGCGGCTGGGACGAGTTCTCCATCGAGGGCGCGACCGCGGTCCCGCTCGGCGCCGACTCCGCCCTCCTCACCTACCGCTTCTCCGGCCGCCGGGGCGATTTCCAGTACGCCGCCCTGCTCTCCAGCGCCTACGTCCGCGAGGACGGCGAGTGGAAGCTGGCGTTCCACCAGCAGACGCCGCTGGAATCTCCCTAGAATCGCCCCAGCGCGGACGTAGCTCAGTTGGTAGAGCGCAAGCTTCCCAAGCTTGAGGTCGCGGGTTCGAG
>CAMPIP010000013.1 GCA_946886425.1 uncultured Actinomycetes bacterium | reverse complement strand
ATCGTCTTCCTCGGCGCCTACGTCGTCTACGTCGTCCGCACCCTGCGCAGCAGCGGCGACCTCCAGGAGGAGGAGACCCTCAACCCCCTGATCTTCGAGCGCCGCCCCGAGCGTGCCGAGAACCCGGCCCTGCTGCTCTGCGTGATCCAGCTCCTGGTCGGCCTGGGGGCGATGGTCGGCGGCGCCCACCTCTTCGTAGAGGAGCTGCTCAAAGTCGCCGAGGATCTCGGCGTCGAGGCCCTCGTCCTCGCCCTGATCCTGGCCCCGCTGGCGACCGAGCTTCCCGAGAAGGTCAACAGCTTCTTCTGGGTGCGCGAAGGCAAGGACGCCCTGGCGCTCGGAAACATCAGCGGCGCGATGGTCTTCCAGTCGACGATCCCGGTCGGGATCGGCCTGATGTTCACCGACTGGGACCTGACCGGCAACGCGCTCCTCTCGATCGCCCTCGGCGTCGCCGGCGGCATCGTCGCCTACCTCAGCCTCCACCGAGCGGGCCAGTTCAACCTCCCCTCGGTGGTCGTCTGGTTCGGGCTCTACATCGCCTTTATCGTCGCCGTAGTCGCCAGCGCCTGAGCGCGGCCAGCTAGGCGTCGGCGAGCTCGCGCAGAGCCTTCAGCACGACTTTGTCGTGCTTTTTGGGCTGCACTTTGGGGAAGGCGGCGGCGATCTTGCCGTTCGGGGCGACGATGAAGGTCGAGCGGACGATGCCCATGTACTTCTTCCCGTACATCGAGCGCTCGCCCCAGGCCCCGTACTTCTCGGCGACCTTGTGGTCGGGGTCGGAGAGCAGGGTGAATTTGAGCTTCTGGTTCTTGGCGAACTTCTTCAGCGCCTCAGGCTCGTCGGGGGAGATCCCCAGCACCCGGGCGCCCAGCTTCTTGTACTCGGCTTTGCTGTCGCGGATCCCGCAGGCCTGGGTGGTGCAGCCTGGGGTTTCGGCCCGCGGGTAGAAGTAGACGACGACCGTCTCGCCCTTCAGCTCGGTCAGCTTGACCTTGTTGCCGTCCTGGTCGGACAGCGTGAATGCGGGCGCTCTGTCGCCGGGCTCGAGCATCGGGTGCGGCAGGCTAGCCGAAGCGGCGGCGAGCCGCTCAGTCCTCGCGGCCGGGCTCCTGCCCGTCCTCGTCCTCGTCGCGTTCCTCGTCGCCCTGTTCGAGCGCGGTCTCGGAGAGCGAGCCGCCGGCGCCGGGGTGGTAGTGGGTCTGGAAGGTCTCGAGGATGCGGTCGCGACCGTCCTCGTCGATCGGCGTCTCCTCGGATAGCCGCACCCAGTCCGCACCCTCGTAGGCCTCCATGTTGAAGACCTCCTGGTCGATCGAGGCGGAGTCGTCGACGACCACCACGACCTCGGTCTGCGGGTTGAAGTAGGTGCCGGGCTGGACCAGCAGCTGCTCGACCTCGTACAGGTTCTCGTCGGCGCCGTCGGGCATCAGCTCGATCCTACGAGATCGGCAAGCTGACGCTCGGTCTCGGCCTCGACGTCGAGCGGCGCCTGTCCCGCCCGCAGCCGCCGTTCGTTGCGCGCGACGACCAGCTGGCGCACCTCGGCCCGCAGCTCGGCGTCGAACTCCTCCTGGCGGCTCCTCGGCGCCGCCGCCTCGGCCAGCAGCCGCTCGGTCTCCGTCTCGACGTCGAGCGGCTGCTGGCCGCGGCGCTCGCGGCGGTCCGATTTCGCCTGCAGCAGCTGCCGCACCTCCGCTGCCTGAATCGCCGGGTCGACCTTCTGCCGCGGGCCGCCGCGGCGCCGGCCGGGCGCTTCGTGCAGCAGGGAAAACGGCCCGCCGCCGATCGCATCCCAGCCGTTGCCGACGTAGCGCCGCAGCGCCAGCCCGATCAGCGGGGCGGCGATGCCGGTCAGGCCGAACAGAATCGCCCCCTTCTCCACCGCGTTCAAGGCCAGCGCCAAGCCCATGGGGATCAAGGGTAACCCGCCCACATGGGGGGACCGTTCCGCTAACCTTGGCGTTGGTTGACTGACCAGTCAATCGGCGGAACGTCTAACCCTGGCCGGGCGGCGCTCCAGACAGACTGCAAGCACGACAAAGGAGCACCGACCGGTGGTTGACTTCACCCTCACCGATGAGCAGAAGGACCTGCGCGAGCTGGCACACAGCTTCGCTGACAAAGAGATGCGGACGGTCGCCTGGGAGTACGACAAGGACGGCACCTGGCCGCAGGACGTGGTCGACAAGGCCTTCGAGGTTGGCCTGATGAACACCCACATCCCCGAGGCCTACGGCGGCCCGGGCCTCGATTACCTCTCGGGCTGCATCATCGAGGAGGAGATCGGCTGGGGCTGCTCCGGGATCGGCACCTCGCTGATGGCGAACGGCCTCGCTTCCGCCCCAGTCACCCTCGGCGGCTCCGAGGAGACCAAAAAGAAGTACCTGGGGATGCTGACCGAAGCTCCCAAGCTGGCCTCCTTCGGCCTCACCGAGCCGGACGCCGGCTCCGACGTTTCGGGCATGAAGACCCGCGCCGTCAAGCAGGGCGACAAGTACATCCTCAACGGCTCCAAGTGCTTCATCACCAACGGCACCTACGCCGACTGGTTCACGGTCTTCGCCAAGACCGACCCGGACTCGGGCCACCGCGGCATCTCCGCCTTCGTCGTCGACGCCAACGCCCCCGGCGTCACCGTCGACAAGAAGGAGGACAAGATGGGTCAGCGGGCGTCCAACACCGCGACCATCTCCTTCAACGACGTCGAGGTCCCGGCCGAGAACCTCCTCGCCGAGGAGAACAAGGGCTTCAAACTGGCGATGATGACCCTCGACCGGACCCGTCCGGGCGTGGCGGCGATGGCCACCGGGATCGCCCGCGCGGCCTTCGAGTTCTCCGTCGAGTACTCCAAAGAAAGGGTCCAGTTCGGCGTCCCGATCGCGATGCACCAGGCGATCCAGTTCATGATCGCCGACATGTCGACCAAGGTCGACGCGGCCCGGCTGCTGACCTGGAACTCGGCCGTCCTGCTCGACCAGGGCAAACGCGCCTCGCTGGTCTCCTCGGAGGCCAAGCGCTTCGCCGCCGACTCGGCGATGGAGGTCACCACCGACGCCGTCCAGGTCTACGGCGGCTACGGGTTCATCAAGGAGTACCCGGTCGAGAAACTGATGCGCGACGCCAAGATCATGCAGCTCTACGAGGGGACCAGCCAGATCCAGCGCCTGGTCATCGCCAAAGAAGTGCTGCTGCCGCGCGCCGTCGACGACCTCCCCGGCGCCGACGAGATGGCCGCCAAGGCCTCCGAGCAGAGCCAGTCCGACCAGGCCGCCGCTACGGTCTGACGCATGGACGCTTCCGAACGCGCCGCCGCGGGTAAGGCGGCGCGTTCGGGGGCTCCTCGTTCCGCCCACGCGGCCTGGGAGCCGCCGCCGGGGCGCGACCCGCTGGCGATCCTGGCCGCCCAGGAGCGGACCCGGGTCCCGGAGCTGGTGCCGATCCGCCACGCGCGGATGGCCGCCTCGCCGTTCGCCTTCTTCCGCGGCGCCGCCGCGGTCATGGCCGCCGACCTCGCCGGCACGCCGGTCTCCGGCCTGCATGTGCAGGCCTGCGGCGACGCCCACCTGACCAACTTCGGCGCCTTCGCCGGCCCCGATCGGCGCCTCCTCTTCGACCTCAACGACTTCGACGAGACCCTGCCGGGTCCCTGGGAGTGGGACGTCAAGCGGCTCGCCGCCAGCTTCGCGATCGCCGGCCGCGAACGCGGCTTCAAGGCGAAGCGCTGCGCTGCCTCGGTGCTCGCCGCCGTCTTCTCCTACCGCGAGGCGATGCGCGAGTTCGCCGCCCAGACCAACCTCGAGGTCTGGTACGCCCGCCTCGACGTCGAGGCGCAGCTGGCCCAGATCGAGGCCGAGCACGACGCCGACGAGGTCAAGCGCGTGCGGCGCGGGATCGCCAAGGCGCGCGGCAGGGACAACCTGCGGGCGCTGGGGAAGCTGACCCGCCGGGTCGACGGCGAGCTCCGCTTCGTCAGCGAACCGCCGCTGCTGGTCCCGGCCGAGGAGCTGCGCGGGGCCGGCGGGGCGGAGCGGCTGGAGGAGGCCCTGCAAGGGGTGCTGGAGCACTACCGCGAGAGCCTGCCCGGCGACCGCCGCCACCTCTTCGACGGATACCGGTTCCGCGACATGGCCCGCAAGGTGGTCGGGGTCGGCAGCGTCGGCACCCGCGCCTGGGTGATCCTGCTCACCGGCACCGACGACAGCGACCCGCTGCTGCTGCAGGCGAAGGAGGCCGAGGCCTCGGTGCTGGAGGCCCACCTCGGCGCCAGCCGCTTCCACAGCCACGGCCGCCGCGTCGTCGAGGGCCAGCGGCTGATGCAGGCCGCCGGCGACATCTTCCTCGGCTGGTGCGCGGCCGAGGGCGTCGACGGCCGCCAGCGAGACTTCTACGTGCGCCAGCTCTGGGACTGGAAGCGCTCCGCCGACGTCGACTCGATGTCCCCGCGCGCCTTCGAGGTGTACGCGCGGATGTGCGGCTGGACCCTGGCCCGCGCCCACGCCCGCTCTGGCGACCGCATCGCGATCGCCGCCTACCTCGGCAACAGCGACACCTTCGAGCGGGCCATCGCCGAGTTCGCCGCCGCCTACGCCGAGCAAAGGGCGCGCGACCACGCCGCGCCCCTTGCCGCCTGCGACGCCGGCTAGCTCGCGGCCGTGGTGGCGTTGGGGTTGTGTTGGGGGTGCGGTCGTCGTTTGGTCCGCTATGCGACCGAAAGGACGACCGCACTCCAGATCGCCGAGCCCCAAGGGTGTTCTGGCCGATCTCGCCGCCCGGCAGCACGGCGTCGTTTCGATTCGCCAGCTGCGGAAGCGGGTCGGTTTCTCGGATAGCCGCGTCAAGCGGGAGGTCCAGAGTTCCCGGTTGCACCGGGTGCACCGCGGCGTCTACGCGGTGGGCTACCGAATGCTCTCCCCACACGGGCACTGTTTGGCCGCGGTCCTGGCGTGCGGCCCCAGAGCGCTCCTCAGCCACCGTTCCGCCGCTTGGCTCTGGGGACTCGCGCGCCAGGGCCCGGCGCCCTTCGAAGTCCTCGCCCCCGAGCGACGAAAGCCGCGCCCGCCGATCCGCCTGCACCACGCCCGGGACCTCCGCGACCAGGACCGCGCCCTAGAGCAGAACATCCCGGTCACGTCCCTCGCGCGCACCCTGCTCGACTACGCGGCCACGGTCAACCGCGAGCGCCTCGACAAAGGCATCGAGCGGGCCGAAGAGCTGCAGCTGCTGGATCTCCGCGCGGTCGACGAGCTGCTGGGACGGACCGCTGGGCACCCCGGCCACGGGCGGTTGCGCAAGGCGCTGGCGCTCTACCGGCCGCCGCCGTTCACGCGCTCCGGGATGGAGCGGCGGTTTCTAGAGCTGGTTGAAGAGGCGGGGCTGCCGAAGCCGGCGACCGGGTTCAACGAGCTCGGCCACGAGCTCGACGTCTACTGGCCCGAGCAGCTGTTGGTGGTCGAACTCGACCTCTATGAGACGCACGGCACCCGCGCAGCCTTCGAGCGCGACCGGCTGCGCCACGAGGACCTGTTGCTGGAGGGGATCCGGATGGACAGGGTGACCGGGCCGCGGCTGGCGAACGAACCGCAGCGGGTCATCGCCCGGGTGGCGAGGCTGCTCGCTCAGGGGGAGCGCCGGCGCTGACCCGCAGGTAGTCGCCACGTCGCTTCAGGCGGGCCGGCAGCAGTCGGGAGAGCCCGACCCGGTGCGTCGCCACCCATCGGTAGCCGCGGTCGGTCAGCCTCGGGAAGCCGGCGAAGACGGCGGCCGGAGCCCGCCCGCCGGGAAGCAGGCGCAGCAGGGGCGGCAGCGCGTCACCGCCTGAGTAGCGCTCGCCCCCCAGCGAGACCAGGTGCCATGACTCCATCCGCGCGTCCGGTGGCAGGTCGGCGAGCAGCTTGTCCGCCTCGGACGCCTGCAGCGCCACGGGACGCAGGCGCCCCCCGCGATCCCACCGCAGCAGGCCGGCCAGCAGGGTCCGGCAGAGGCCGCACTCGGCGTCGTAGAGGACCGGCCAGGGCGCCGCCGCGGGCATCGCGCCGTTACGTGCCCGCCGCCGCCGCCTCGCGGGTGCGCTCGCGCCACTCGGCCTCGATCACCCGCATCATCGGCGGGTAGACGACGAGGTGGCGGAAGGGCGCGATCGCGGCCATATAGGCGGCGCCGAAGAGCCCGTTGCGCTTGACGTAGACGGCCATCTCGCCACGGTAGCCGCCGTCCTCCGCCGGCACCCAGCCGAGGTGCAGGACGCCGTGCATGGTCCTGTTGGCGATCTCGGCCGCGAACTCATCGTCGAGCAGGTAGAGCGGCTTGAAGGGGAGGGCGCCGAACTCCGGGCCGGTCGGGGCATCGCGGAGGTCGTCCGGGAGCTGGTCGCGCAGGGTGGGGACTCGCGAGCCGAGCCCCTCGCCCTCGTCGTCCCAGCCGAGCAGGCCGCCGATCTTCCAGCGCAGCGCGAACAGGGAGCGGACCACGAACGAGGCTTCCTTGTCGATGTCGATCGTCGCCGTCTCCTGTACGAGCCGATGAAAGTCCTCCCTGCCGCCGGGGGTGGGGAGGGCCCAGACGTCCTCGAGATGGAAGTCGCGGACGATTTCGTGAATCCGCCATGGCCGCTCGGCGTGGACGCTGTTGGGGAGCCGCATCGCTGCCTCCTCTATACGCATACGTATGGGTCAACTGTACGGTAGCGTATGGAGCGATGGCTGTGACGCGGACGCCCCGGGAGCGGTGGGTCGAGGAGGGGCTGCAGGCTCTCGCCGCCGGCGGCCCGGACGCGGTCCGGGTCGAGGTTCTGGCCAAGGCCCTCGGGGTCACCAAGGGCGGCTTCTACTGGCACTTCGAGGATCGCCAGGCCCTGCTCGACGAGATCCTCGACGCCTGGGAGCGGCTCAGCGTCGACGTCCCGATCGAGGCGGTGGACGCGGCCGGCGCCGATCCCCGGTCCCGCCTCCGCCTGCTCTCCTCGCTCGCCACCGAGCGGGTCCTCGACCTCGACCTCGCGGTTCGCGACTGGGCGCGCCGGGACCCCGCCGTCGCCAAGCGCCTGCGCCTTATCGACAACCGCCGCATGGAGTACCTGCGCTCGCTGTTCCGGCCCCTCAGCGCCGACGAGGCCGATGCCGAGGCGCGCTCCATGCTCGCCTTCTCGCTCTGGATCGGCAACCACTTCATCGCCGCCGACCACGGCGATCGCAACCGCGCCGAGGTCCTCGGCCTGGCCTTCGAGCGGCTGCTCGACTGAGGGCTGGCGGCGCTAGAGCTGCGGCGCCTTGGCGCCGCGCTTGGCGGCCTTGAGGCGCTGGACTTTGTCGAGGATCAGCTTCCGCAGACGGACCGACTCCGGCGTCACTTCGACGCACTCGTCGTCGCGCAGGAACTCGAGGGAGGCTTCGAGGGTGAGGCGGGTCGGCGGTGCCAGGCGGACGAGGACGTCGGCGCTGGCGGCGCGCACGTTGGTCTGCTGCTTGGCCTTGGTCGGATTGACGTCGAGATCGTCGGAGCGTGCGTTCTCGCCGACGATCATCCCTTCGTAGACCTCCTCGCCGGAGCCGACGAAGAGGCTGCCGCGGTCCTGCAGGCTGAACAGCGAGTAGCTGGCGGTCTGGCCCTGGCGGTCGGCGACGAGCGAGCCGGTCTGGCGGGTCCGCAGCTCGCCCGCCCAGGGCTCCCAGCGGTCGAAGACGTGGTGGAGGATCCCGGTGCCGCGGGTCTCGGTGAGGAACTCGGTCCGGAACCCGATCAGGCCGCGGGCCGGAACCAGGTAGTCCATCCTCACCCAGCCGGTCGAGTGGTTGACCATCTGCTCCATCCGTCCCTTGCGGCCGGCCAGCATCTGGGTAACCGCGCCGACGTGCTCCTCGGGGACGTCGATCGCCAGCCGCTCGACCGGCTCGTGGATTTCGCCTTCGATCTCGCGGGTCACCACGCGCGGCTGCCCGGCGGTCATCTCGAAGCCCTCGCGCCGCATCATCTCCAGCAGCACCACCAGCTGCAGCTCGCCGCGCCCCTGCACCTCCCAGGCGTCGGGGCGCTCGGTGTTCTGAACCCGGATCGAGACGTTGCCGACCAGCTCCGCGTCGAGGCGGTCGCGGATCTGCCGCGCGGTCAGCTTGCTGCCCTCTTTGCCGGCGAGGGGGGAGGTGTTGATGCCGAGCACGATCGAGAGCGAGGGCTCGTCGACCTCGATCACCGGCAGCGGCCGGGGGTCCTCGGGGTCGGCGAGCGTCTCGCCGATCGTCACCTCTTCGATCCCGGCGACGGCGATGATTTCGCCCGGGCTGGCTTCCTTGGCGGTGACCCGCTCCAGCCCCTCGGTGACATAGAGCTCGGAGACGTTGGCGCGCTGGATACTGCCGTCGGCGCGGCACCAGGCGATCGGCTGGCCGGAGCGGATCGTCCCGTTGTGGACGCGGCAGAGGGCGAGCCGGCCGACGTAAGGGGAGGCGTCGAGGTTGGTGACGTGGGCCTGCAGGGGCGCCTCGGGGTCGTATTCGGGGGCGGGGATCCGCTCCAGCATCAGGTCCATCAACGGGTCGAGGTCGGTTCCCTCGACTCCCTCCTCCATCGAGGCCCAGCCCGCTTTGGCGTTGGTGTAGACGATCGGGAAATCGATCTGGTCGGAGTCGGCGTCGAGGTCGAGGAAGAGCTCGTAGACCTCGTCGACGACCTCGGCGATGCGGGCGTCGGGACGGTCGACCTTGTTGACGACGAGGATCACCGGCAGCTTCGACTCCAGCGCCTTGCGGAGGACGAAGCGGGTCTGAGGCAGCGGCCCCTCGGAGGCGTCGACCAGCAGCAGCACCCCGTCGACCATCGTCAGCGCCCGCTCGACCTCGCCGCCGAAGTCGGCGTGGCCGGGCGTGTCGACGATGTTGAACTTGACCTCGCCGCGCGTCACCGCCGTGTTCTTGGCGAGGATCGTGATCCCCTTCTCTTTCTCGAGGTCCATCGAGTCCATCACCCGCTCGGCGACGTCCTGGCCCTGGCGGAAGGTGCCGGTCTGCCACAGCATCGCGTCGACCAGGGTCGTCTTGCCGTGGTCGACGTGGGCGATGATCGCGATGTTCCTGAGGTCGTCTCTGGTTGTGCTCATGGCGGTCCTGGAGAGTAGGGAAACGGGTCCAAGCAAGACGAAGCCCGCCTCTGGGGCGGGCTTCGCAGACTGCTGAAGCGTTAAGCGACTACTGCTGCTGAACGCTCGCGGCGGCCGGGCCCTTGGGGCCTTCTTCGGACTCGTAGCTCACTTTGGAGCCCTCGGTCAGGGACTTGAAGCCCTCGCCGAGGATCGCGCTGTGATGCACGAAGACGTCCTTCGAGCCGTCATCGGGCGTAATGAACCCGTAGCCCTTGTCGTCGCTGAACCACTTGACAGTTCCAGTGGGCATGCATTGCCTCCACGTAGATGTGCTGCGAACGCGGACAATGCGGTAAAGCAACGGCGCGAGCGCTAGACACGAACTTTGCCGGTAATACCGGCCCTAACAGGTTGGGACCGTAGCAGGATCGCCGGGCCTCGCGGTCGACATTTGGCCTCTGTCCTATCTTTCACCGCTCGGATTCGCCCCGAGCGATGTTTCAGCAAATGCCAGTCATGCCGATAACTCTGCCCAGATGATGCTCGGAGGCGCCTCACGGGTCCGCGTCGCACGGCGCTGCGCGCTGGCGCTGGCGCTCGCCTGCGCGCTGACGCCGGCCTCGGCCCTGGCGCGCTCGGCTCCGCGGGACGCCGAGCTCTCGCCGCGCCTCGCAACCCTGGCCGCGCCGGGGCTGCGGACCGCCAGCGACGCCGACCAGGCCGAGGCGCTGAGCCTGGCGCCGAGCGGCGCCGGCAGCCTGCTGCGCGACGGCGACAGGGTCCTGGCCTACGTGCGCTTCGACCGCGGCGCCGCCGCTGGCGTCGAGGCGCTGCGCGCCGCCGGGGCGGAGATCGTCCATGTCAGCGCCGAGTACCAGACGGTCACCGTCGCGGCGCCGCCGGCGCTGCTGCCGCGACTGGCCGACGCCCCGGGGGTCGGCGGCGTCACCGAGGCCCTGGCGCCGATCTTGCGGGCCGCCAACTGCGCCGGCTCGGTGCGATCCGAGGGCGACGCGCAGCTGGAGGCGATGCGGGCGCGCGAAGACTTCTCCATCGACGGCAGCGGCGTCAGCGTCGGGATCCTCTCCGACTCCTTCGACCGCGCCGCCGACGCTGCCACCCACGCGGGCGGCGACGTCGGCAGCGGCGACCTGCCGGGGTCCGGGACCGCCTGCGGCTCCCAGACCGCGGTCGGCGTCCTCAACGACAGCGCCGGCGGCGACGACGAGGGCCGGGCGATGGCCCAGATCGTCCACGACCTCGCCCCCGGCGCCGCGATCCAGTTCGCCACCGCCTTCAACGGTGAACTCGGCTTCGCCGCCAACGTCAGGGCGTTGGCGAAAGCGGGCGCCAAGGTGATCGTCGACGACGTCGCCTACCTCGAAGAGCCCTTCTTCCAGGACGGCCCGGTTGCCAACGCCGTCACCGAGGTGGTCAACTCCGGCGTCTCCTACTTCGCGGCCGCCGGCAACGACAACGTGATCGTCTCCGGCAAGAACGTCGCCTCCTGGGAAGCGCCGGCCTTCCGCACGACCACCTGCCCGGTGGCGCTGGCAACGGCGGTCGAAGCCGTCAATTGCATGAGCTTCAGCCCCAGCGGCTCTCCGGACCCCACCTTCGGGATCACCGTCGCCCCCAAAGACACGCTCTCCCTCGACCTGCAGTGGGCGGAACCGTGGAACGGGGTGAGGACCGACCTCGACGCCTACCTGCTCGACTCGCTTGGCAACCCGCTCCTCGAGGACGACGGCGAAGGCAACCTGGTTCCGGTCGGCGGCTACGGCAACAACATCGCCAGCCAGAAACCGGTCGAGCTGCTGCAGTGGGAAAACACCTCGAGCAGCGCGGTGACGGTGCAGCTGGCGATCGATCGCTGCATCGGCGCCTGCAACCCGGACGCCAGCCCGGCCACGCTGCCCCGGCTCAAGTTCGCGCTGCTGCGCGGCGGCATCGTCGGCACCGAGTACTCCTCCTCCAGCGGGGGCGACGTCGTCGGCCCGACGATCTTCGGCCACGCCGGGTCGGCCGCCGCGATCGCGGTCGGCGCAGTCCGCTACAGCGACGGCGGCAAGCCGGAGCCGTTCTCCTCGCGCGGCCCCATCAAACGCTTCTTCGGGCCGGTCACGGGCGCCGGCCCGGCGGCGCCGATCGCGCCCCAGGAAGTCTCCAAGCCGGACATCGCCGCCAGCGACTGCGTCGCCACCACCTTCTTTGCCCAGCGGGACTCGGCCGGCGCCTGGCGCTTCTGCGGCACCTCCGCCGCCGCTCCGCACGTGGCCGCGGCGGCGGCGCTCGTGCGCGAGGCCAACCCGGGCGCCTCGGCGGCGCAGGTCCGCGCCACGCTCACCGGCACCGCCCGCGGCCTGCCCGGCTTCGGGCTCAACGACATCGGCGCCGGGCTGATCGACGCCGCCGCCGCGGTCTCGGCACTGGCCCTGCCGCCGACGCTGACGGTCACCAAGGCGCCGGAAGCGCTGAGTCGCAACCGCCGCCCGAGCGTCGAGTTCCACGCGAACCGACCGGTGGTCTTCTCCTGCTCGGTCGACGGGGCGCCGGCGCAGGTCTGCTCCTCGCCCTACACGCTGCCCTACGGCGTCGCCGACGGGCAGCACGGGATCGCCGTCACCGCGGTCGATCGGGCCGGCCGCAGCGCCTCCAGCGGGGTCCTCGGGTTCCGGGTCGACACGCGGGCGCCGCGCACCCGGATCGCCAAGCGTCCCCGCAAGGTGGTGCGGATCAAGAAGCGCCAGGTGCGCCTGCGGTTCCGCTTCCGGGCCAACGAGCGCGACGTGATCTTCGTCTGCAAGGTCGACCGCGGCCTGCTCCGCTTCTGCGGCAGGAAGTTCTCGCGCCGCTTCGCGGCCGGCAAACACGTCGTCGTCGTCCGCGCCCGCGACGCCGCCGGCAACGTCGACCGCACCCCCGCGGTCTTCCACTTCAAGGTCAAGCGGGTCGGCCACGCCGCGCGCGCCGACCGCCACCGGCGCCGCTGAGGTCCGAGCCGGTCGCGCCGGTCAGGCCTTTGACTGCCGGCGCATCACCCAGTGCCCGCCGAACAGCAGCGCCACCAGCGCCGCGGCGCTGCCGAGAACCAGCGGGTCGGTCAGCGAGAGCTCCTCGATCCGGCTGCCCAGGTAGACCGCGATCGCGGTGATCGGCAGGTACCCGACCGCGGTCGTCCAGACGAACCGCCAGGCTGGAACGCGGGCGGCGCCGGCGGCGTAGGAGACGAGGCTGAAGGGGAGGATCGGGATCAGCCGCATCGCCAGCAGCAGGGTTGCGCCGCCGCGCTCGATCGCCGCCTCGGCCCGCGCGAACCGCTCCACTCCGAGCCAGCGGTCGAGCAGCGGCCGGGCGACCGAGCGGCCAATCGCCCAGCAGGCCATGCCGGAGAGCATCCAACCCCCCATCACCAGCAGCAGGGCGGGGAGGAAGCCGTAGGCGAAGCCGGCGGCGGCGTCGACGATCTCGGCCGGGTAGAAGACGAAGGTGTGGATCAGGCAGAGGCCGAGGATCAGCAGCGGCCCGCCGATCCCGAGGCTGTCGACCTCGGCGCGGACGGCGTCGCTGTCGCCACGCAGCGCCGCCTGGAAGGATTCCCGCAGCGCCGGCACGGCGAGGATCACGACGCCGATCAGCGCGATCCCGGCCAGGGTGACGGCGATCTCGGCCAGCGGCAGCCTCGGCTTCTCGGCATCCGGCACGGGCGAAGTATCGCCGCGGTCGAGTTCGCCCCACCCGGCTGGGGCCTAACTCGCTTGCAGTCGCTCGGCCAGCCCCGAGAAGCGGGCGCCGCTGTCGTCGCGCTCGACCGCCCGTGCCAGCGCCGCCTGCTCGCCGATCACCACGCAGGCCCGCCGGGCCCGCGTGATCGCGGTGTAGACGAGCGGCCGACTCAGCATCCGCAGGTGCGAGCGGTGGCAGACCGCGACCACCACCGGCACCTCGCAGCCCTGTGCCTTATGGACCGAGATCGCGTAGGCGAGCCGCAGGTCGGCGGCGTCGTCGTAGGGCATCGTCAGCCGGCCGCCCTCGTCGACGTCGACGACGATCTCTTCGGCGTCGGGTTCGTCCTCGACGAGGAAGACGATCGAGCCGTTCATCAGGCCGAGGTCGTGGGCGTTGCGGGTCTGGATCAGCCGGTCGCCGACCCGGAAGCGTTCGCCCAGCGCCGGTGCCCCGTCGGGATTGAGCCGCTCCTGGAGGCGCTCGTTGAGGGCGTCGATCCCGACCGCGCCCCGGTACATCGGCGCCAGGACCTGGACCTCGCGGATCGGGTCGACCTGGTAGCGGCCAGGCGCCCGCTCGGCGACCACCTCGACGACGGTGTCGCGGGCCCGCTCCGGGTTGACCCGGTCGATCAGGAAGAAGTCTCGCTCCTGGCCCTCCTGCGGCTCGGTGCTGGGCGGCCGGCCGCTGTTGATCTCGTGGGCGGCGGTGGTGATCATCGAGTGCGCCGCCTGGCGGTGGATCAGGGTCAGCCGCACCACCGGCGCGACGCCGGAGGCGATCAGGTCGGCAAAGGGCTTGCCGGCCCCGATCGGCGGCAGCTGGTCGGCGTCGCCGACGAAGACGACGTGGGTCGACTCGGCCAGCCCGTCGAGCAGGACTTGCATCGTCCGCAGGTTCAACATCGAGGCCTCGTCGACGACGACCAGGTCGGTCGGCAGCGGGTGGCCCGGCTTGAAGGTCGGCTCGGTCCCCGGCGCCCACTCGAGCATCCGGTGGATCGTCCGCGCCTCGTGGCCGCCGGTCGCTTCCTCGAGGCGGCGGGCGGCGCGGCCCGTCGGGGCGCAGAGGGCGACCCGGAACCCGGCCCCGAGCGCCTCGCCGACGATCGCCTGGATGCAGGTCGTCTTGCCGACCCCGGGCCCGCCGGTAACCACGGAGGTTCGCGAGGCGAAGGTGCCCCGTACCGCCGCCCACTGCTCATCGGTCAGGCCCGCTCCGACCTCCTCGCTGCCTGATTCGTCATCGTTCGCCTGCGGCGGCGTCTCCGGCGGCTCGTGCTCGAGGTGCGGTGGGGCTTCCAGGCGGGTGCGCAGGGTGGCCGCGACCGCCTTCTCGGCGGCCAGCGTGTAGGAGCGGTAGACGTGGTCCTCGGCCTCGACGGCGAGCCCCGGGCCTTCGGCGAGGACCTCCGGCTCGGGCGGGAACCCGAGCAGCTCGGCGGTGCGGCGGTGCAGCTCGGCCAGCGGCAGGTAGGTGCTGCCGCTCTGCTCGGCCTCGGCGAGCACGAAGGCGGCGGCCGCCTGGGCGCGCCGGGGCGATTCCGGCGGCACGTCGCCGGCCAGGGCGATCTTGTCGGCGCGGGCGAAGCCGACCCCCTCGACCTGGGTGAGGCTGTAGGGGTCCTCGTGCAGGGTCGCCATCGCCCGCTCGCCGAAGCGGGCGTGGATCGGCGTTGCCAGGTGGGCCAGCCCGTGCGGGGCGAGCTGGACGTGGAGGTCGCGGATCGCCCGGCCGGCGTGCCAGGACTCGACCGCCGCGTCGGCCCGCGCCACCGTCATCCCCGGCAGCGAGCCGAAGACCCCGGCCGGGTTGGCGGCGATCACCGCCATCACCTCCTCGCCGTGCTCGTCGACCAAGCGCCGGGCCCGGGCCTGGCCGATGTGGCGCAGCGAGGTCAGGTAGGCAATCCGGCCCTCGCGGTCTTCGGGGTCCATCGGCACCGCCCGTTGCGCCCGCAGCTGGCGGCCGTAGGTCGCGTGGTTCTGCCACTCGCCGCCGACTTCGGCCCGGTCGCCGGGGTTGAGGTGGGCGACCGGCCCGACCAGCGGGTGGCTCTCGCGCGTCTCCGTGTCGCGCACTTCGAGGACCGCGTAGCCGTCGTCGTCGGCCTTGAAGATCACCCGCAGCACCTCGACGGTCGCCGCGTGGGCGCCGGTCTCGGACTCGAAGAGGGGGCGGGCCTCGTTCATGCGCCAAAGCTAGCTTCCGCTACCGTCGGCAGCGGTGCCGCGCGCCGAGATTCCCACCGGTCTTTGCGACCGCTGCCTGCACCAGCGGCTGGTCCCGAACACCCGCGGCTCGGTTTTCTCGCTCTGCGAGCGCTCGCGCGAGGACCCGGCCTACCCGCGCTACCCGCGGATTCCGGTGCTCAGGTGCCCGGGGTTTGAGCCGCGGGCCGAGGCTCCGGCGGCTTCCGGGACGCGCCGATAGCGGCGCCGATCAGGCCGAGCCCGAAGATCGTCGCGGCGAGGCCGACCAGCAGCCCGAGGAGCGGCACCAGCGCCGCGGCGCGGAGCAGCGCCAGGCCGGCGAGGAAGGCGAGCATCTGCCCGCGCGGTTGCTTGACCAGGGCCCGACCGAGGGTGTAGGCGGAGGCGACGTAGGCGACCGCGCAGAGCGGCGCCAGCGCCAGCAGGATCCCGATCGCCAGGGGGATGCCGACGAGGACGATCGCGGCGGCGACGGCGGCGATCGGCAGGCCGATCAGGATCGCGATCCCGATCGCGATCACCGGTCCGACGCGCTCCCGCGCCTGCGCCCGCACCGCCTCGGCCGCCCGCGGCGAGACCAGCAGCAGGAAGAGGCCGAGCAGCAGGGCCGAGACGCCGACCGCGAGCCAGATCAGGAAGCCGCCGAGGAAGGGGAGGACGTCGACGGCGCCGTTCCAGTCCTCGTTGGTGACGTCGCCGTTGACGCGGGCCACCCCGGAGACGTCCGGGTGATGGCTGCCGTAGTGGACGTCGCCGGTGACGTGGGCGCTGCGCAGCAGCCGCGCGGTGCCGTCGACGGTGACGAGATCGCCGTCGATCTTGCCGGCGACCAGAACGTCGCCGCTGAAGACGACCACGTCGCCGTCGACTTCGCCGGCGATGCGAGCGTCGCCGCGGGCGATGAAGACGCCGTCGACGGTCTTGCCGGCGGGGACCGTGACGTCGCCGACGATGACGACGACCGGGTCCTCGCCGCGGGCCTGGGTCCCGGCGCTCGCGCTGGCCGGCAGCGCCAGCGCGAGGAGCGCCAGGAAGGCGATTAGGAGCCGGGCGCGCGGGGGCACACGGCGCAGCCTAGTCGTCTAGGCAGCGGCCATCGGGTCGGGCTGACCCAGCTTCGAGACGTCGGGCGCCTCGTAGACCTTGCCGGGGACGCCGCCGAGCACGAGCAGGCGGATCCCGTCCGGGCCCGGCCAGACCTTCCGCATCGTCCCGGCCGAGACGCGGGCGACGTGATCGCCGTCGAGCGGGAAGCGCTCGCCGGCGATCTCGATCTCGGCACCGCCGCGCATCGCCACGAAGACCTCCTCCTGGCCGTCGCCGGCGTGGTCGTGCTCGGGGTAGTTCTCGAAGTTGGGCGGCAGGTCGATGATCTGCATCCCGAACGACTCGACGCCGAGCTCGGCCCGGGCGCGCTTGAAGGCGCCCATGTAGACGGCCTCCATCTCGTCGATCCTCTTCACCTCGTAGCTGCTCATCCGCTCCTCCTCTTGAAGTTTGAGCCCCTCTCCCGGGGACGGGGGCATCCTAGGCCATAAACGAACGTTCGTGCTTTTCCTTTGCGGTTGGGTAGCCTGAGGCGATGGCAAGCACCGAGCAGGCCGCGACCATCGCCGGGCGGGCGGCCAGGCCGGACCGCAAGGGCGCCACGACCCGCGCCGCGATCCTCGAGCGCGCCGTCGACCTGGCCTCGGTAGAGGGACTCGAGGGCCTCACGATCGGCCGCCTCGCGGCGGAGCTGAAGATGAGCAAGAGCGGCCTCTTCGCCCACTTCGGCTCCAAGCAGGAGCTGCAGCTGGCGACGGTCGCCGCCGCCGCCGAGCGCTTCCGCACAGCGGTCGTCGAGCCGGCTCTGGCGGCCCCGCGCGGCGCCCCGCGCCTGCGGGCGATGGCGGAGGGCTACTTCGACCACATCGCGCTCTACTCCGGCGGCTGCTTCTGGGGCGCCACCTCGGCCGAGTACGACGACCGCCCGGGTCCGGTCCGCGACGCGATCGCCACCGCCCTCGACGCCTGGCTCGCCGCCCTCACCGCCAACGCCGGCGACGCCGGCGTCGCCGACCCCGACCGCTTCGCCTTCGAGGTCTACGCCGTGGTCATGGCCGCCAACGCCCGCTACCGCCTCAGCGGCGACGAGCGCGTCTTCGGCTACGCCCGCGACGCCCTCGCCCGCCTCACCGCCGAGCTGCCGAGCTAGTCCGGCGGGATGGAGGCCCGGATCGAGGTGAGGCTGCGGCCGCGCGGGCACGGCGACGAGCTGCTCGGGTTTCGCGACGGGGTTCTGCGGGCGCGGGTCGCGGCGCCGCCGGTCGACGGGCGCGCCAACAAGGCGCTCTGCAAGCTGATCGCCAGGGCGGCCGGGGTGCCGCCGTCGCGGGTCAGCGTCATCCGCGGCGAGAAGGCGCGCGACAAGCTGGTGCGGGTCGAGGGGTTGGACGGAGAGGCGCTGCGGGCGGCGCTTGACGGTTGAGCCAGAATGGCGGCTGTGGCCGATGAGCTGCCGACCCTCCTCTTCGCGACTTTCGCCGAGCTCGAGGCCTGGCTCGAGGAGCACCACGAGGACTCGACCGGCCTTTGGCTGAAGATCGCCAAGAAGGGGACGGAGCCGCCCAGCGTCACCTACGCCGAGGCGCTGGAGCTGGCGCTCTGCTTCGGCTGGATCGACAGCCAGAAGCGCGGCTTCGACGAGCGCCACTTCCTGCAGCGGTTCACGCCTCGCCGCCCGCGCGGCCGCTGGTCGCGGATCAACCGCGAGAAGGCGGAAGCGCTGCTGGCGGCGGGCTCGATCCGGCCCGCGGGACTGGCCGAGATCGAGGCCGCCAAAGCCGACGGTCGCTGGGAGGCCGCCTACGAGAGCCAGGGCAGCGCCCAGATCCCCGAGGACCTGCGGCGCGAGCTCGACGCCAACCCCGCCGCCGCCGAGTTCTTCGCTGGGCTCGACGGCGCCAACCGCTACGCGATCCTCTACCGCCTCGAAGAGGCGAAGAAGCCGGAGACGCGGGAGCGGCGCCTCCGCAAGTTCGTGGCGATGCTCGAGCGCGGCGAGAAGATCCACGCCTGACGGCCGGGATCTGAGCGCGGTCTCTTATGGCCCCTATGGGGGCGGTAAGCGACCGCGCTCGCCCTAGACTCACCTGATGGACCGCGCGCTTCTAGCCAGCACGCTCGCCGAGGCCGGCGAGCCGGACTACCGCGCCGGCCAGGTTTGGGAGTGGGTGATGCGCGGCGCGCGCGGCTACGGCGAGATGACCAACCTGCCGGCGTCGCTGCGCGAGCGGCTCGAGGCCGAGGTGCCGCTCTCGACGCTGACTGTCAAGGCCGAGGCGAGGTCCGACGACGGCACCGTGAAGACGCTCTTCGAGACCGCCGACGGCCGGGCTCTGGAGGCCGTGCTGATGCGCTACCGCGACGGCCGCCGCTCCGTCTGCGTCTCCTCGCAGTCGGGCTGCCCGCTGACCTGCACCTTCTGCGCCACCGGGCGGATGAAGTTCGGCCGCAACCTCAGCGCCGACGAGATCCTCGACCAGGCGCTGCACTTCCGCCGCGTCGAGGACGTCGACCACGTCGTCTTCATGGGCATGGGGGAGCCGACCATGAACATCGACAACGTCCTCGCCGCCTGCGAGCGGCTGCCGGACCTCGGCGTCACCAACCGGCGCACGGCGATCTCCACGGTCGGCTGGGTGCCGGGGATCGACCGCCTCGCCGAGTGCGAGATGCCGATCGGCCTCGCCCTGTCTCTGCACGCCCCCAACGACGGCCTGCGCTCGCAGCTGATGCCGGTCAACGACCGCTACCCGCTCGCCGAGGTGCTGGCCGCCTGTGACCGCTACCGGGCGCGCCGGCGCCGCAAAGTCTTCGTCGAGTACGTGATGCTCGACGGCGTCAACGACCTGCCCGAGCACGCCCGCCAGCTAGGCGGGCTGCTCGATCCGCGGATCTACAAGGTCAACCTGATTCCCTACAACCCGACCGGCGCCTACGATGGCTCCTCGCCGGAGCGGATCGAGCGCTTCCGGGCGATCCTCGCCGAGCACCGGCTGACCGCCACCGTCCGCCTCACCCGCGGCCGCGACATCGACGCCGCCTGCGGCCAGCTCGCCGCTAGCGCGACCTGACCATGTTTGGCTAGCCAGCCAGTATCCTTGCCGCCGATGGCCACCGTCGACACCGCCGCCCCGGTCGCCCGGCCGCCGCAGATGTCCTCGAACCCGCTGCGCCGGGTCCTCGGCGACCTCGCCGTCGAGTGGCGCGAGCGCGGCAAGTTCCCGCCCGGGCCCAACGACTTCAGCTTCGCCCGCACCCATCAGGTCGCCCACGACCCGCTGCCGCTGCTGCTCGGCGGCTACGAAAAGTTCGGCCCGATCTTCAGCATGCGGCTGCTGCACTCGCGGGTCGTCTTCATGCTCGGACCGGAGGCGAACAACTTCGTCACCGTCGCCCACCCGGAGAACTTCCACTGGCGGGAGTCGAGCTTCGGCGACCTGATCCCGCTGCTCGGCGACGGCCTGCTGACGATCGACGACGACTACCACGACCGCGCCCGGGCGATCATGCTGCCGGCCTTCCACCGCGAACAGATCACCGCCGCGGTCGACGCGATGGCGCTCGAGGCCGAGCGGTCGCTGGCGACGATGCGGCCGGGGGAGGTGGTCGACGTCTACGACTGGATGCGCAACCTGGCGATGCGGATCGCGATGCGGGCACTGTTCGGGCTCGACCCCGACCAGGCCGGCAAGGGCGCCGCCGCGGCCGAGCACTTCGAGCGCGCGCTCGGCTACTACGGGATCGACTTCCAGTGGCGGCTGGCCCGCGGCCCCGGCTCGCCCTGGCGCAAGCTGCTCGACTCGCGCAAGGTTCTCGACGAGATCGTCTTCGGCGAGGTCGCTCGCCGCCGCGCCGAACCCGACCCCGGCCGCAAGGACGTGCTCAACCTCCTGGTCGCCGCCCGCGGCGAGGGGGGAGAGGCCTTCACCGACCGCGAGGTCCGCGACCAGGTGATGACGCTCGCCTTCGCCGGCCACGACACCTCGACCTCGACCCTCAGCTTCATGATGCACGAGCTGGCCCGCCACCCAGACGTGATCGCCCGCCTCCAGGAGGAGCAGGAGCGGGTGCTGGGCGGCGCGACCCCGACCGCCGAGCAGCTCGAACGGGAGATGCCCTACCTCGACATGGTCCTCGACGAGGTCCTGCGCCTCTACCCACCGGCCTGGATCGGCCCGCGGCGCGCCGTCCGCGAGTTCGAGTTCGGCGGCTACACGGTCCCCCGCGGCGCCTACGTCAACTACTGCTCCTGGGCCAGCCACCGCCTGCCGGAGGTCTTCCCCGACCCCGAGGCCTTCATCCCCGAGCGCTTCACCCGGGAGCGCAAGGCGGCGCTGCCGCGCGGCGCCTACGTCCCCTTCGGCGGCGGCTCGCGGATCTGCATCGGCAAGCGCTTCGGCCAGACCGAGGTGAAGCTGGTCGCGACGATGCTGCTGCAGCGGCTCCGCCTCGACGCCCTGCCGGGCCGGACGATGACGATCCGCCAGATGCCGACCCTCTCGCCGAAGGGCGGCCTGCGGATGCGCGTGACGCCGCCCGCCTAGCCGCGTCCCGCCTAGACTCGCCCGGCGGATGCGCGCCCTCGTCATCTCCGACACCCACTTCGGCGCCTGGACCGGTCGTGACCTGCTCGCCGAGGAGTTCTTCCTCGCGCGCCTGGCGCCGGCCCTGGATGACATCGACGAGCTGATCTTCCTCGGCGACCTCTTCGACTTCCTGTTCGGCGAGGTGGGGGAGTGCGTCGCCGCCGCGGGCGGGCTGCTGGACCTGATCGCGGCCCGGATGCCCGGCAAGCGGCTGGTCTTCCTGGCCGGCAACCACGACCACCACCTCGTCCACCGCGACGAGGAGGACCGGCTCGAGACCGAGCTGGCCAGCGGCCACCGGCCCAGCTTTCCGCCCGGCCCAGGCTTCTTCCGCGAATTCCTCGAGCGTCGCCTGCCCGGGATCGAGATCGAGATCGCCTACCCGACCTACCGGATCGGCGACGTCCTCTGCACCCACGGCCACTACCTCGACCCGCACGCCAACATGAGCGGCTCGCGCGGCGACCGGCTGCTGACCCGCACGCTTTGGGCGATCGCCGCCGGCGGCCCCGAGCAGCCGACCTGCATCGAGGACTACGAGTCGATCACGACCCTGCTGACCGAGTGGCTCTACATCGCCGCCCAGATGCCGCACGGAACTCACGCCCAGCAGAACGTCTTCCGCGCCGCCCAGCGGGCCGGCCGCTTCGCCTCGGCACTGCAGCTGCCGGTCCGCGGCGCCAAGCGGCTCGCCGCCGAGCTGCGCGACCGCGGCGTCGGCCAGAGCGCCGAGCGGCTGCCCAGCGAGGAGCACTTCGACTCCGTGGTCCGCGAGGAGGCGGCGCGCCAGGCCCGCGAGCAGCCGCTCGGCGGCGAGGCCCTCCCGCGGCCGCTCTACCCGGAGCCGACCGTGGTCTCCCGCAGCGACCCCTCCCAGCACGCCCTCGAGGCCTTCGCCCAGGTGGTCCACAACCTCGACTGGGGCAAGGGAGTCGAGCGGATCGTCTTCGCCCACACCCACCAGCCGCTCGCCGACGTCCGCGCCAGCCACGACGGCGACATCCGCTACTGGAACACCGGCTGCTGGATCTACGAGCCCGATCTCTCCTCGCGCCAGGCCTACGCCCGTTACCTGCGCTACGCCTGGCCGGGTACCGCGGTCGTGATAGACGACGAGGAGCCCCAGCCGCGCCTGCTGGAGCTCCTCGCCGACCTGAATCCGCTGAACGGAGGCCCGGGCCTCCCGTCCGCTACTTGATGAACAGCATCTCCTCGTACTTCGGCAGCGGCCAGAGGTCGTCGGCGACGACGCTCTCCAGCTTGTCGGCCGCCTCGCGGACGTCGGCCATCGCCGCCAGCTGCCTGTCGCGGGCGTAGACGGCCCAGTCGAGGCCTTCCATGTCCGGGTAGTCGTTGGCGTCCTTGAGCGTGCCGAGGGTGCTGACCAGCTCGTCGACCAGCTCCCGCGTCTCGCCGTCGAGGGCGGAGACGCCGGCCTCGCCGATCAGGGCCAGCTGTCGCAGGCCCGCCGGCAGGATCATCGTCTGCGCGATCGCGTAGCTCTCCTCAGCCTCGATGTTGGCCCGCATCGCGTACTGCTCGACCCAGACGTCGAAGCGGGACTCGAGCTCGCGCTTGGAGAGCACGCTGTACTTCTCGAAGGCGGCGACCGTCGAGTCGGAGACCACCTCGGGCAGGGCGTCCGGCGTCGTCCGCAGGTTCTTCAGCCCCCGCTGCTCGGCCTCGGCATGCCACTCATCCGAGTAGTTGTCGCCGCCGAAGCAGACCGCCTTGTTGGCGCCGTAGGACTCTTTGACGACCTCGATCACCGCCTCCGGCATGCCCATGCCGCCGGAGAGCTTGGCGTCGAGCTTGTCGCTCAGGTCGTCGATCGCCTCGGCCGCGATCGTGTTCAGGACCGTGTTCGGGAAGGCCAGCGACATGCTCGATCCCAGCGCCCGGAACTCGAATTTGTTGCCGGTGAAGGCGAACGGCGAGGTGCGGTTGCGGTCGCCGCCGTGCAGCGGCAGCGGCGGCAGCACCTCGGCCCCGAGGTCGAGGAACGAGGCCGGCGTGTTCGGATCGCCCTCGCCGCTCGCGATCGCGTCGAACGTTTTTTCCAGCTCGGCGCCGAGGAAGACCGAGATGATCGCCGGCGGCGCCTCGTTGGCCCCGAGACGGTGATCCTGACCGATGTTGGCGACCGAGGCTCGCAGCAGTCCCTGGTGCTTGTTGACGGCCTGGATCACGGCCGCGCAGAAGAACAGGAAGTGGATGTTCTCCGAGGGCGTGTCGCCCGGGTCGAGCAGGTTGGAGCCGCCGTCGGTCGCCATCGACCAGTTGTTGTGCTTGCCGGAGCCGTTGACGCCGGCGAACGGCTTCTCGTGCAGGAGGCAGACGAGGCCGTAGCGGCGGGCGACGTTCTCCAGCACCTGCATCAGCAGCTGCTGGTGGTCGGAGCCGACGTTGGAGCTCTCGAAGATCGGCGCGATCTCG
>CAMPIP010000012.1 GCA_946886425.1 uncultured Actinomycetes bacterium | reverse complement strand
GGCCTCGGCCTGTCGATCATGGCCAGCCTCAGCGCCGAGCTGACGATCGTCCAGGAAGGCGAGGGCACCGAGGTGCGGATGCGATTCCCGCTGCCCCAATCCCTTCTAGCTAGGGCGGCGCCTCAGTCAACCGGCGTGCAGGTCCGGAAGTAGTTGCCTTCGATGATCGTCCCGTCGGCAAAGCGCGCCTCGCCGCGCTCTTCGAGGACACCGTCGCAGCGGGCGGAGACGACGCTGCGGCGCTGCCCCTTGTGGGTGAACTTGCGGTCGATCTCGAGGCTGAAGCGGGTCACGGACCCGGAGCCGCCGGCGATCGCCGGGAGCTTCGCCACCGAGCGCAGGCCGTAGCGGCCGGGGACGCGGGCGATCCGCACCGGTACGACTACCGCCACCGCGGTCGGCACGGTGATGTAGGCGTGGACGTAGAGGGTGGTGACGCCTCCGTGCCGGCCGCCGTTGACGACCAGCAGCGGGCTCCGCACCGGGATCGGCTTCCGTTCCGGGAAGGCGATCTCGACGGTCGTCTCGCCGCGGCCGACGAGGGCGCCGCGACAGACCGCTTCGGCTCTCGCGGTAGTCGTCGATTGCAGCCGGCCGCCGGGACAGGCGGGAAGGCCGCGTACGTCGATGACGCCCGCGCGGTCGGTTTCGAGGACGAAATCGGTCAGCGCCGGCGGGTGGCCGCCGTTGACGGCCCTGATCCGGCCGGCGATGCGGAAGGAGATCGGGGTCAGCCTCGTCCGCGAGATCCGGGTCGGCTCGACGCCGCCGCTGACGGTCAGCTCGAGATCCCCGGTCCGGACCTGGACCGGGCTCCCCGTGCCGGCGCCGACCGCGATCGTCAGCACGAGCGCGACCGCGACCGCCAGCGTCCCGGCCGCGACCGTCAAGCTTCCCCCGGACCGTCTCATCGCCGCCCTCAGCCGAGCCGCTCGAGTAGGTCCGGCAGCTCGGCGTGGCTGTCGAGGACGAACTCGGCCTCGGGATCGCCGGCGGCGCCGGGGTCGTCGTGGAGGGCCCGGTAGCGGGCGGTCCGCATCCCCAGCGCGGCGGCGCCGGCGATGTCGGTGCGGCGCAGGTCGCCGACGTGCATCGCCTCGGCGGGCCTTGCCCCGAGCGAGGTCAGCGCCGCTTCGAAGATCGGCGCCGCCGGCTTGTAGTGGCCGACCTCGTCCGAGAAGGCCCAGCCGTCGAAGTGGCGCAGCACGTCTTCGCGATCGAGGAAGCCGCGCAGCAGCTCGCCGCCGGTGAAGCCGACGTCGCAGACGATCCCGATCCGGACGCCGCGCCGGTCGAGGGTCGCCAAGGTCGCGGCGACGTGGGGCGAGAGCTCGAGCTCGGCGTCGCGACCCGCGGAGAGGAAGGCCTCCGCGACCAGCTCGGCCGCCGCCTCCTCGAGCCCGAGCCGGGCGACCAGCAGTGCCGCTCCCTGGCGCGGGTGGAAGTGGTCGCCGGCCTGCCAGCAGCTTTCGTAGCTTTGGGAAACCTCGGCGAGGATCGGCTTCAGCCGCTCTGCCTCGACCTCGGCCCCACACTCGGCGCAGGCGGCCAGCACCGCCCGCGAGCGCAGCTCGCTCATCGTCTCGGCCGGCACCCTGGCGATCGTGTTCCAGAAGTCGAAGGTGACCGCGGTGACCGGAGCGCTCATGCCGGCGGCCTCGTCCGGCGGGCCAGCCCCGGGTGGACGCCGCGGCCGATCGTCTGGGTGTCGACGATCTGCTGCAGCAGCCGGGTGAGGCTTTCGCGGTCGGCGGTGGCCATGCCGACGGTCAGCTGCTCCTCGTGGGCACTGGCGATCTCGCGGCCGCGAGCCAACTTCTGGCGGCCCTTGCGGGTCAGGAAGAGGGCGCGGATGCGGCGGTCGGCGGGGTTGGGGCGGCGCTCGACCAGGCCGCGCTCTTCGAGCTCGTCGACCAGCGCGACCATGCGGCTGGGCGGAACCTGGATCGCTTCCCCGATCGCCTGCTGGGAGCGGCCTTCGGCGGCGTCGACGAGGTTGAGGACGCGGAATAGCGGCGGCTGCAGGTCGACCTCCTCGAGCCGCTCGGCAAACTGGCGGGCGGCGTGGATGCCGACCTGCGAGAGCAGGAAGGCGAGGCTGGAGGGAGCCCTGTCGCCGGTGATCTGGTCGCCGCCCATGGATCTCCAAGCCTACCGAGTTGCTTTCTGCTAAGAATCGTTCCGAAGTTGAACCTTTCTCGCCTGTAACAGAACTTTCATCGGAAGGACCAGTCGCATGACCCGTCGCCTCGCCCGCCTCGCAGACATCTCCTATCGCCGCCGCGGCCGCATGGTCCTGGCCTGGATCGTGGCCACCGTCGTCCTGATCGCCCTCGGCTCCTCGTTCGCCGGCGAGTACGAAGCCGACTACGCGACGCCGGACTCGGAATCGAAGGCGGCCAGCGACCTGACCGAGCGCGAGTTCGGCGGCTACTCGGGGCAGGAAATCTACGTCGTCTGGAAGGACGAGAGCGGGGCTGACAGCCCGGCCGCGAAACGCGGCGTCGAGGCCTTCCTGACCGAGGCGGAAGGGATCCCCCACGTCGAGAAGCGGCAACCGATCCGGGTCTCCGACGACGGCACGATCGCGACCACGACCCTGCCACTGACTATCCCCGGCTGGGAGGTCACCAAGGAGGACGGCGAAAAGCTCGTCGAGGCGGCCGAAGCGAACAGCGCCGGCGGCCTCGAGATCCAGCTCGGCGGCGACCCGATCTACCGCGCCCAGGAAGGCGCGAGCGCCGAGATGTACGGCCTGCTGGCGGCGGCGATCGTGCTGCTGATCGCCTTCGGCTCCCTGGTCGCGGCCGGGCTGCCGCTGGTGATCGCGCTGGTCGGGCTCGGCATCTCCGGCGGCGGCCTGATCGTCCTGCTCGCCAATGTGATCGACGTCCCCGACTGGACCCTCGCCGTCTCCGGGCTGATCGGGATCGGCGTCGGGATCGACTACGCGCTGCTGGTCCTGACCCGCTTCCGCTCGGCCCTGAAGTCCGGCAAGGACCGCCACGACGCGGTCGTCGAGGCGGTGACGACGGCCGGGCGCAGCGTCATCATCGCCGGCTGCACCGTCGTCATCGCCGTGCTCGGGCTCTTCCTCACCGGGCTGCCGTACATGTACGGAGTGGCGATCTCGGCCTCGCTGGCGGTACTGGTGGTGATGCTCGCCTCGGTGACGCTGCTGCCGGCGCTGCTCTCCTACCTCGGCCCGCGCGTCGACAGGCTGAAGATCCCCTTCCTCGGGCGCCGGCTCGACCGGCCCGAAGAAGACGGTCACTCGCCGGCGGCGCGCTGGAGCCATGCCGTGCAGCGCCGGCCCTGGACGGCAGCGATCGTGGCGACGGCGATCCTGCTCGCCCTGGCGGCGCCTGCCCTGGGGATGCGGCTCGGCTTCCCCGACGCCGGCAACGACCCCACGGAGACGATGACCCGTCAGTCCTACGACCTGATCAGCGAGGGCTTCGGGCCCGGCGCCAACGGCCCGATCGTGATCGCCGCCGAAGTTCCCGACCGCGAAGCGCGCGGCGCCGTCGCCGCCCTCGCCGAGGACCTGCGGGCGGACCGGGGTGTCGCCTACGTCGCCGCCCCCCGCTACAACGGCGAGGGCACGGCGGCGATCCTCACCGTCATCCCGACCACCTCGCCGCAGGCCGAGGCGACCACCGAGCTGGTCGAACGCCTCCGCGGCGAGATCGTTCCCGGCGCCGTCGAGGACAGCAACGCCCGGGTCTACCTCGGCGGCATCACCGTCGCCTTCGAGGACCAGAGCGAATACATCACCGACCGCATGCCGCTGTTCATCGTCGGCGTCGTCGGGCTCTCCTTCCTGCTGCTGCTGGTCGCCTTCCACTCGCCGCTGATCTCGCTGAAGGCGGCGATCATGAACCTGCTCTCGGTCAGCGCCGCCTACGGGGTGATGACCCTGGTCGCCCAGGGTGGCGCGGTCGGCGAACTGATCGGGATCGACCACGAGGTGCCGATCGCGCCGTTCATGCCGGTGATGATGTTCGCGATCCTCTTCGGGCTCTCGATGGACTACGAGGTATTCCTGATCTCGCGGATCCGCGAGGAGTACCTGAAGGACGGCGACACCCGCCGCGCGGTCGCCGACGGCCTCGCCAAGACGGCCCGGGTGATCACCGCCGCGGCGGCGATCATGGTCGTCGTCTTCCTCGCCTTCGTCGTCTCCCCCGAAGTCTTCCTGAAGCTCTTCGGAATCGGCCTCGCCGCGGCGATCTTCCTCGACGCGACCCTGGTCCGGATGGTCCTGGTCCCAGCCGTGATGCAGCTGCTCGGCGCCCGTAACTGGTGGATCCCCGACTGGCTGGAGCGGATGCTGCCGCGGATCGACGTGGAGGCCCGCGAGGCGCCGGCCGAGGGCGGCGCCTGATCGGCGCCGGGCGCTGGAGCGAAACCTGCCTACGCTGAAGGCGCCTCCGGGCCTATCCTCGGCAAGTGGCGGGCAGCGCGATCCAGACCGCATCGGGGCGCTGGCTCGACCCGCTCGACCCGGACGTCGCGAGCATCGACGTCGGCGACATCGCCCAGGCGCTCGCCAACCAGTGCCGCTTCGGCGGTCACTGCCGGGCCTTCTACTCGGTCGCCCAGCACTCGGCGATCGTCGCCGACGTCTGTCTCGAGCGCGGCGGTACGCCCGCCGAGGCGCTGGCGGCTCTGCTCCACGACGCCGGTGAGGCCTACCTCGTCGACCTGCCCCACCCCCTCAAGCACCGCAGCGAGCTCGGCCCGCCCTACAGGCGTGCCGAGGCCCGACTCGAGGAGGCGATCCGGGCCCGCTTCGGCCTCGAGCCGACCGGGCCCGAGGTGAAGGCAATCGACCGCTCGCTGCTGGCAACCGAGCGCCGGGCGCTGACCGCGACCGGCGAGCGCTGGCCGGAGCTGGACGGCGCCGAGCCGCTGGCGATCGAGATCGAGCCCTGGGACCCGATCCGCGCCCGCCGCGAGTTCCTGGACCGCTTCGAGCGGTTCGACGGACTGCGCCGCGAGGCGTATTAGGAGGGCCGGGCGAAACCCTCGGTCGTCGGCGAGCTTCCGAATCGCGAAACGGGAGCCGGGGATGACCCACCGGTCAGTATCGACTGAGGGACTTTTCGGCCCCCATAGGGACGGGAAAGTTCCTCAGTCGAATTTTCAGCCGGTCCCATCCGGGGCGATCGGGAATGCCGCGTTGCCGGCGGGGGCGTCCGCCGCCGGAAGGTGCAACGGTTTCGTCAATCCCTGTTAGCGCTGCTGCTGCTTCAGCCGCAGCGTCACGGAGCCGTTCTCGGTCCGCGCTTCGCCGCCGACCGGGATGAAGGTCACCCTGAAGGCGGCTTTGGCCGAGCCGATCTCCTTCAGCGTTTCCTTGAGCCCCTTCTTCGGCAGGGCGAGCAGGTTGACTTTCTGCCCCGCTTTTTTCGCCTGTTTTGCGCAGAAGACGAGTTTCTTGCCGGTGAGGATGAGTTTGCCGGGGCCGGGAACCGTGACCGGCACGACCGCGATGCCCTTCTTCGGCTTCAGCATCGGTTTCGCCCGCTTGAACCTGTTCGACGGTTGCGGGACCACGGTCACCGGCGCTGGGACCGGCGGCCCATTGACGGTGAGGGCGGCGAGGCCGCTGCTCGGCCCGTGGAGAAGGTCGCCCTGGTAACTGGCGCCGATCGCCACCGCGCCGGTGCCGGCCGGCGTGAAGGTGACCTGGCATGCGGACCGGCCCGAGCCGGTAGGGACGAGCGCGCAGCTCGGCGCCGGCGCGAAGCTGCCGCTGTTGACGGAGAAGTCGACCGTGCCGGTCGGCGCGGTCGGTCCTGGCATGGCCGTGAAGGGACCCTTGTCCTCGACGTTTGCCGTGCAGGTCGAGGTGCTCGGCAACACCAGCGAGGGCGGTGAGCAGGAGATAGCGGTTGCGCTCCCGTGCGGCAGCGAGTCGACCTCGAGGTCCACCGGAGTAGCGACGCCGGGGATGAACGACTGGTTGACGCCCGTGCCGTCGAGGTTTGCACGGCCAATCCGTTCTTCGGTGTAATCGCTCCAGTAGACGAACCGAGAGTCGACGGCGACGCCCCAGATATTGGACCCGGCGGCGATGAAGTTCTGGTTGGCAGCGGACCCGTCCCGGTTGGCACGGCCGATCTTCCCGCCTACCTGACTCCAGTAAAGATGCCCCGAGTCCACGGCGACTCCCCTGACCGCGCTGGAGGTGGGTATGAAGGCCGCGTCTACGTCAGTGCCGTCGATGTTCGCCCTAGCGACGGCGTTGCCGTTGCCCCAGTAGAGGAACTGGCCGTCGATGGCGATCCCTCCGAGCGGCAGCACCGTGACGATGAAACTCTGATCGACGGCCGTGCCGTCAAGTTTGGCGCGGCCGATCGTGTGGTTGGCATTGGCGGTCCAGTAGATGAACTGTCCATCGACCACGACGTATTCCGGTGCGTCGACAGCCATGAACGCCTGGTCGACAGCGGTGCCGTCGAGGTTGGCGCGGCCGATCGCGTCGTTGACGTTGTCGGTCCAGTAGACGTGCTGGGAGTCGACAGCCACCCCGAACGGTTTATTCCCGCCGGTGACGAAGCTCGCCTTCATATTCGTCCCGTCGTTATTCGCGCGACCCACCGATATTTTGGTCGGGCCGGTCGCCCAGTACAGGTAGGCGTCGGCGGCGGACGGGAGCGCCAACAGCATCGCCAAAAGGGCCAGGATCGCCCCTGTCGCCCATACCCGTCGCCCCGCTCTACTGGTCGCCTCCGCCCGCATCGACTTTCGATCCTAACCCGAGCGCCGGCGCAGCCGTCAAGTGTTCGAGGAGTCGCTCCCCTCGCCCCAGGCCGTCGCGATCAGCGAGCGGGAGCCGCCGCGGTCGCGGTGCTCGCAGAGAAAGATTCCCTGCCAGGTCCCGAGGGCGAGACGGCCGGCGTGGATCGGCAGGGTCAGGGAGGGGCCGAGCAGGGCCGCCTTTATATGAGCGGGCATGTCGTCCTCGCCCTCCAGGGTGTGGGTCCAGTAGCCGGCGCCTTCGGGGACGGCGCGGTCGAACCAGGTCTCGAAGTCGTGGCGGACGTCCGGCGAGGCGTTCTCGTTGAGAGCCAGCGAGGCCGAGGTGTGCTGGATCAGCAGATGGAGGAGGCCGACCGAGATCCCGGCCAGCTCCGGGAGGGCGTCGAGGACCTCGCCGGTGACGAGGTGGAAGCCGCGCGGCCGGGCGCCGAGCCGGATCTCCCGCCGCGCCCACATCAGGCCGCCTCGCCGACCGCGCGCCGCAGCCGCAGCCGGCTCGCCAAGCCCCAGGCGAGGTAGACGATGGTGAGGGCGAGGAGCAGGAACTTGACGCTTGCGGCGGCGGTGGCGATCGCCGGCCCCGCGCTGCCGCCGTGCCCGCCCAGCACCAGCAGCAGGAAGACGTCCTCGACCGCGTCGAAGCCGGCGGTCGCGGCGGCAGCGAAGGGGGCGACGGCACCGGCGGCGGCGAGCGCGGCGCGGCCGTGCCGGCGGGCGAAGTCGCGGGTGGCGAGTGCGGCCATGGTGAGGAACGTCCCGTAGGCGAGCATGAACGGGTAGTCGATCCAGAGCGAGGCGCGCGCGTAGTCGCGACCGCTCGCCCCCCACTCGGCGACGATCTCCGCCGCCCGTCCCTCGCTGCCGGCCAGCTCGAAGCCGACGATCGAGGCGCCGCCGGCGTCGGTCAGCTTGCGCTCGAGCACGACCAGGGCGGCGTAGAGCACCGCCGTCGCCACCCCGCTCCCGATCAGCCACCGCCTGCGATCCATGCCTGGCCGATACCCTCGCACGGATGGCCCTGACGAGCGAGGACAAAGCGCATGTGCGCGCCGAGCTGGAGTGGATGATCGCCGAGTATCGGGCCAAGCCGACCCAGGAACTCGAGGACGAGTTCGGCCTCCGCGTCGCCGCCCTCCCTCCCGAGCAACGCGAGTACGTGCCGGCGATCCTGCTCGAGATCGTCGCCGCCGAGCGGGGTCCGAGACCGATCGGTCACATTTAGCCGGATTCCGGCTAAGAAGAGGCGATGTGGGATCGATCGGTCTCATATATGGGAAATCGGTCCCAACGGGCCGAAATGGGATCGAACGGTCGCATCCGGGCTCTAGACTCGGCGAGATGAGGATCACCAACTCCCCCACCCTCCTGGGAACCGCCATCCGCGAGCGCCGCGGTGAGTTGAAGCTGACCCAGGACGACCTCGCCCTCGCGATCGGGGTCAACCGCCGGGTGATCGGCCAGCTCGAGAGAGGCAAGGAGACTGTCCAGCTCGGGATCGCACTGAATGCCGCCCGGGCGGTGGGACTGAACGTCGGGGTCGAGGCGCGTGGCGACGCCCACGCTTGAGGTCCGCCTGAACGGCGAGCGCGCCGGGGAGCTGCTCCGCAAGGACAACGGCAACCTCCAGTTCCGCTACGACGACGCCTACCTGGAGGCCAGGGGGATGCCGCTCTCGGTCAACATGCCGCTCCGGACCGAGGCCTACCCCCACCGGGACTGCCTGGCCTTCTTCGGGAACCTCCTGCCCGAGGAGGACGTCCGCGCCCAAGTCGCGCTGGCAACCGGGATCTCGGCCGCCAACGACTACAAGCTGCTGGAGCGCTTCGGCGGCGACGTGGCCGGCGCGGTCACCCTCCTGCCGATCGGCCAGGAGGGAGACGAGCCCGAGCCGGACGAGCTCGAGACCCTCTCGCCGGAGCGGCTCGACGAGCTGCTGAGGGGACTGCCGCTGCGCCCGCTCGGAATCGACGACAAGGGTGAGGTGCGGATGTCCCTGGCCGGAGCGCAGAGCAAGCTGCCGGCGATCGAGGTGGACGGAGCCTTTGCGCTACCCCACGGCTCGGCCCACCCCACCACGCACATCCTCAAGCCAGAGCCCGAGCGCTTCCCCGGCCTGGTCGCGAACGAGTTCTTCTGCATGCGCCTCGCCGAGGAGGTCGGCCTCAACGTCGCCCAGGTGCGGCGCGCCGAGACGATTTCGGGACTGCCGTACCTGATCGTCAGCCGCTACGACCGCGACCTCACCCAAGACCCGATCCGCCGCCTGCACCAGGAGGACTTCTGCCAGGCGCTGGGCAAGCTGTACGTGGAGAAGTACCAGCACGAAGGCGGTCCGGGCGTGCGCGAGTCGATGCGCTTGATCGACGAGGTGTCGGTGGCGCCGGCGCGGGACCGCCAGCAGCTCTGGCTGGCGCTCGTCTTCAACATCCTGATCGGCAACTGCGATGCCCACGGGAAGAACCACTCGCTGCTCTACGACTCCCCCGCCCCGAGCCTGGCGCCCTTCTACGACCTGCTCTCGACCGCGGTCTACGGCGAGCTGACCACCCGGCTGGCGATGTCGATTGCCAGCGCGACTCACCTCGAGGAGGTGGACAACTCGGCCTGGGCGAAGCTCGCCGCCGAGGTGGGGTTCGCCCCTCGCTTCCTGGGGCAGCGCATGCTCCCGTTCGTTCGGCGGGTGGCGGACGCGGCCCTGGGCCTCTCGGTGGGGCCCGAACACTCGCGGGACACGGCGGAAAGGATTTCCGACGGCATCTTCGAGCGGGCGGTGCGGTTCGGGCTCAATGCCCACGACTTCGAAGAACACAACGAATAGGCCAGCCGGGAGCGCCCCGTCCGCTCAGGCGCCTGCCGGGGCGTCGACCCGGTCGGCGAGCTGGCTGAAGCCGTGCTCGCTGGCGCAGTGCGCGCAGCAGAAGAAGTGACCGTCCGCCTCGGTGCCGTGGCCGATCACCGAGCAGCCGCAGTGCTCACAGCGCGGCGCCAGCTTGTGGATCGCGCACTCGAAAGAGTCGAACACGTGCTGGGCGCCGGCCGCCTCGATCTTCAGCGGCTTGTCGTAGTCGTTGCCGCAAACCTCGCATTTGGCCATCTCGGACCTCTCTTTTGTCGCCTTCCCTGGCGACTACCCCGGGGAAGGGCGGGCAAACGGCGCACTGCTGACCGGCATCACCGCCCTCCAGGCGCTGGCGATCACCGGCGGCACGATGGCGGTCGACGTCGCGGCGCTGACGCGCGAGTCGGCGTCGCGCCAGTCCGCCTAGCGCGGCGCGCAGAGACGCTCGCGGGCGATCCAGTCGCTGCCGCGGGGCGGCTTGCGCTGCTCCGGCCGGGCGCCCTCGCACTCGGCGGCGAGCCCGCCGGGCGGAGCGCCCGGGCGGGCGGTCGAGGCGCGGGCAGCGACCGTCGAGAGCAGCAGCGGGGCCGGGTCGACGGGGGTGTCGTAGCGACGCACCTCGAAATGGAGGTGCGGTCCGGTAGAGGCCCCGGTCGAGCCGACGTAGCCGATCCGGGTGCCGCCGACGACTTCCTCGCCGACCCAGGTGGTGATCGAGGAGAGGTGGGCGTACCAGCTGGTGTATCCGAGCCGGTGCTGGATCACGACCAGGTTGCCGAAGCCGCCGTAGTTGTAGCCGGCGAAGATCGTCGTGCCGACGCCGGCGGCGCCGACCCGGGTCCCGTAGGGGACCGGGAAGTCGAGCCCTTGGTGGACGTGGTCGCTGCGGGGCGCCCCGAAGCCATCGCCGATCGGGCCGGCGACCGGCCGCAGGAAGCGGACCGGTCCGGTCGGGTTGCTGACCGTCGTGGGCGAACCGCCACCGCGCAGGGAGCGGATCGGCACCGGGCCCGCGAACCCGTCGACCGCGACCCCGGCGGCGCGCTGGGCGCGCAGCACCGCGCCGCGGGTCAGCGGCCCGAAGACGCCGTCGGCGCGGCCAGGGCCGTGGCCCGCCCGCTGGAGGAGGAACTGCAGGGCCGCCACGTCCCAACCGCGGTTGCCCTGCCGCATCGGCCGGCTGCCCAGGCCGGGACGGCCACGCCAGCCGAGCGCCCGCCGGGTCCGCGGGCCGAAAACGCCGTCGACGGCGAGGCCGCGGCGGCGCTGCAGGGAGAGGACGCCGTGCCGGGTCAGCGGGCCGGCGATCCCGTCCACGAAGCCGTCGTAGAGGTGCAGCCCCTGCAGGGCCGACTGCAGGGCGGCAACCCTGGCGGGAGACGCAGCGGCGCTCGCGGGGACGGCGAGCAGGACGGCAACGAGCGCCAATGCGCCGATCGCTCGAATCGGACGCATCCGCCAATAGTGGGTACGGGGGCGCCGGCGCGCAAGCCTCGCAAGCCGACGTGCAGGCGCACGGCTTCGCGGTGATCGTCGCCTTCGATCGGAGTGCGGTCGTCTTTTGTCTCGCTATCCGGGACAAAGGACGACCGCGCTCGGACAGACCAGGGCAGACCGACGCTCTGGTGTCGTCTATCTGACACACGCCGCTCGAATCCGGAGATCCGGGTAGCCATACGTCGTGGGAACCAGGAAGGGATGTCTGCTTTGCCTGCTCGGTGCCGCGCTGGTCGCCGGGCTGGTGCTGGCCGGGGCGGGCTCCGCGGCGCGCCCGGGCTCCTCGGACCTGCGGATCGTCATGTCCGACAGCCCCGACCCGGTGGCGTTGAACGGGCAGCTGACCTACACGATCGGGGTCGAGAACCGCGGCCCCGATCCGGCCACCGGGGTCACCGTGGTGGTCCGACTGCCGAGCAGCGTCGGCCTGGTCTCGGTGACCGGCCCGCCCAGTGCCTGCGCCACCCAGGCCGGCAAGCTGATCTGCCCGCTCGGCACCCTGAATCCCGTCGGCGTCAACTACGGGGGCACCCAGGCGACGATCACGATCGTCGTCACGCCGCGCCGCACCGGCACTGTCCGTAGCCACGTGAACGTCCGGGCCGACCAGCGCGACCGGTCCCGCGGCGACAACCGCGCGGTCGCCGCGACCACCGTGCTCGCCGCCCCCACCTGCCGGGGCCGGCCGGCGACCGTCAGCGGCAGCCCCGGCGACGACATCCTCTTCGGCACCTCCGGCCCCGACGTGATCGTCGCCCTCGGCGGCAGCGACCGGATCCTCTCGCGGGCGGGGCGCGACCTGGTCTGCGCCGGGGTCGGAAGCGACCGCGTCCGCGCCGGGACCGCGGCGGACCGGGTATTCGCCGGCCCGGGTCGCGACCGCGTCCTCGGCCAGGGCGGTCCCGATGTCCTCCGCGGCTCCCGTGGCAACGACACGCTGAAGGGCGGGCGCGGCGCCGATCGGCTGCGGGGCGGGCGCGGCATCGACCGCTGCCGCGGCGGCCAGGGCCACGACTCCATCCGCGGCTGCGAGCGCTAGGCGCGCGGCGGCAGGGACCGGGGTCCCGCCGTCGAACGTCCTCTCATGCGGTCCCTCGACCCCAACCGGCTGACCCACCTGATCGCCCCGCTGACGCGGTTCTTCTACGCGATGCTGGCCGTCACCCTGCTCGCCGTCCTCTTCGGCTCCCCCGACAGCGCCCTCTTCTTCCTGATCGTCGCGGCGATGTCCCACGTCGCCCGCGCCGCGATCCAGGAGCTCGCCTGGGAGCGGGAGACGAGCGTCGCTGCTGCCCCGCGACGGCGACGACCGGCACCGAGGCCGGCCGCCGCGCCGCGGGCTCGCGCTACCGCTTCCCGGTAGGTCCGCCCTTTCCGATCTTCAGGTCGCCGACCACGCCGACCCGGATGCCGAGCGAGGGGTAGGTCGCCGTGAAGAAGGTGTTTTCCTGCGGCTGCAGGCCGACCGCCGAGAGCCAGAGCTGGTAGACGGGGGCGTTGGCGATGCCGCCGTGCAGGCGCCGCCAGACGCGCGGACCCTTCTTGCCGAACGGGGGCGGGGTGATCGTGTCGGTCCACTCGACCACGTTGCCGCCCTGGTCGAGGGTGCCCCAGGGGCCGCGGGTTTCCGCCTGGCCGACGGTGCCGAGACTGCCCGCGTAGGCGGCTTCGTATTTTTCGATCGAGAAGCCGAAGGGGTTGACGGTGGCGCAGTCCTGCGCCGTCTGGTTCGAGGGGCACCAGGTCGGCGGTTCGGTCTTCGGGGTGTGGAAGATCGCCAGCGGCTGCGAGCTGGAGGCGTTGAGGACGTTGCCCTTGGCGTCCAGGGTCGCCTGCTTCGGCGCCGACTTGTTTTCGTCGCCGAAGGCGCCGGGGTTGGTCGGGTACTTCCAGTAGGAGTAGGTGCCGCCGCCGCTGGGGTCGTAGTAGGCGGACTTGATCCACTCGTTCTGGCTGGGGACGACGAAGCCGGTCTTGGCCGTGCGGGTCGTCCGCGGCCGGCGCAGGTCGTACATCCCCCGCTCGGTCTGGCGCGAGAGGCGGACCCGGTAGCTGACGTAGCTGTAGGGGCCTTCGGTGCCCTTCCGCTTGGCGAGCAGCTTGCCGTTGTAGAGCGAGTTGACGAAGCGGGCGGAGCGCTTGAAGTCGGCGAACCCGTAGGGCTTGTCGACCCATTCCGGCGCCGCCGGCGAGTAGTGGCGGCCGGGCCGGGCGCCAGCGGAGTAGTTGAGCTGGCCGAAGCGGGGCCAGGCGTCGCCGCTCTCGGTTTCGCTGTAGAGGCCGTGGCGGTCGCGGCCGAGCGGGTCGACCGTGTTGAGGAACTTCACCCACTGGCCGACCGTCACCTCCAGCTGGCCGATGCCGTAGCCGTAGCCGACCGCGCCGACCATCATGCAGGAGGGGTCCTGCGGTTTTTCCGGCTGCGGCGCCGCCGCGCATTCCGGGTAGATCGCGTCGGTGAACGGAACGATCCCGACCGCCGGGTTGCCCGGCATGCCGACCTGCATCGTCTTGAAGGTGAGGACAGAGGGCGCTGAGGCGGCAGCCCCCGCCGGAACGGCGAGAGCGAGGAGGGCCAGACCGATCAGTGCCGGCGCCAGGCGCCCGCGGAAGGCGCTACGCGCCGGGTGTTTTCTCATCCCGCTCTATTCGGTCTTTGGAACTGAATCCCTTAGCTCAGAGCTGGCCCGGGTAGAAGCCGAGCCGGGCGAGCGGCTCGACCAGCTCGACCTCCTCGTAGGAGAGGTGCGAGAGCAGGGTGTCGGTGAGGCGGTCGATCGCCTCCTGCAGGGGAGCGGAGTCGTCGGGGTGGTTCATGTGCTCGACGAGCGCCTTGTCGACGGCCTCGATCGCGTCGTGGATGACCAGGTGCTCCTCGGCGAGCCGGTCGATCACCGGCTCGAGGTCGCCGTCCTGGCGGCGCAGGTGCGGGAAGATCGAGTCGTCCTCGAGCGAGTGGTGCTGGGCGACGACGCGGCAGTAGCGGCTGCAGAAGGCACCCAGGGTCCAGTCGTTCTGGCGCAGCGCCATCTCGTTCAGGGCCGAGCGGGCGTCGCCGGCGCTGAGGCGGCCGTCGCGGACCTGGCCGACCACGTCGCGCAGCTCGGCCAGCTCGCGGCGCAGCATGTCGTGGACGTCGACAAGGTGCTGGCCGACCTCGCGGCCCTGCCCGGTGTAGGTGACGTCGGGGCCGCTCGGCTGCCGGTGCGGCCGCGTCGACTCGTCCCAGGCCGGCGCGGTCAGGCGCTTGCCGTCGTCGGGCGTCGGGGTGACGCCGAGCCGCTCGTACTGGGTCCGGCCGGCGGCGTCGGCCGAGGCGCTCTCCGCGGAGGCGCTCGCGGGCGAAGCCGCGCCCGGCTCCTCGCCGCTCCCCACCGCGACCGACCGCTCGCGCTCTGCCGGCGCCTTCGCCCGCCCGCTCGCGACCGCCTCGCGGACCGCCGGCGCGATCTCGCGGGCGAATTCCTCGATCTGGCCGGGATCGTCGACGGCGGCGATGAAGGTCCCGATGCCCTCCTCGAGCGCCAGCCGCGCCAGCTCCTCGACCTGCCGCGAGACAGGGCCGTCGAGCGGCCCGGGCGACCCGTCCGAGTAGGCGCCGCTGACGTTGAGCAGCCGCCGCACCGCCGCCGGCTCGCGACCCGCCGCCGTGGCCGCCCCGTCGATCGTCGCGTTGGCGGCGGGAAGGTCCGTAGCGGCCAGGTACGGGACGCTGGGCAGCCAGCCGTCGCCGAGCCGCCCGGTCAGGCGCAGCATCCGCGGCTTGTAGGCGCCGATCCAGAAGCCGATCCGGTGCGCCGGCGCCGGCCCGCGGGCGGCGCCTCGCAGCGGGTAGTGCTCGCCCTCGCGCCGCACCCCGCCGCGCTGCTCGACGTCCCAGAGCTCGCGCATCACCGCGATCGCCTCCTCCAGCGCCTCGACGCTCCGCCCCGGCGAGAGGCGCCTCCCTCCCATCGCCTCGATCGCGTCCCAGAAGGCGCCGGCACCGAGTCCCAGCTCGACCCGGCCGCCGCTCAACAGGTCGAGGCTCGCCGCCGCCCGCGCCACCACCGCCGGCGGCCGCAGCGGCAGGTTGAGGACGTTCGGCGCCAGCCTCACCCGGCTCGTCTTCGCGGCGACGAAGCTCAACAACGTCCAGGTGTCGAGGAAGCGCGACTGGTACGGATGATCCTGGAAGCTGACCAGGTCCAGTCCCGCCTCCTCGGCCAGCTCCGCCAGCCGCACCACGACCGCCGACCGCTCCGCCAACGGGGTCGGGAAGACGCCGAACTCGAGCTCGTGTCCGTAGTCGGGCACCAGCGGGGACGGTAGCTGGGCCGCCCCGCGGACGAGGCGTAACCGGCGGACCCGCACAGGGTAAATGGATCGTCACTATCCGCACTATCTCCTAGGAGGAGAGCGATGGAGATGATCAAACGACTCGAGCCGGTTGTCCTGCTGGTGCTGATACTCGGCGCCCTCAACTGGGGGATGGTCGGGCTGTTCGATACGAACGTGGTCTCCGACGTCTTCGGCGGCGGGACCCTCACCGACGTCGTCTACGTGGTGGTCGGCGTCTGCGGCCTGATCGCGATCCCGAGGCTGGTCGAGAGCCTCCACCTGGGCGGCCACGCGCCGCACCCGCGCGGCACCTGAAGGAACCAAGACACGCGTTCGCCCCTGTGTCCCTCATAGGTGCACAGGGCGAACGCGTGGGGGGAGCTAGGAGGCCGGCTGGTTGGCGAACGGCTGGTAGTCGCGGCAGGGTTGGCCGCGCAGGCCGGGACAGGGCGGCAGGGAGGTTGGGACGCTCACTCCCGGCACAACGGGGAGCAGCAGGTGCGAGGGGGTGTCGCCGCCGTAGGCGATCGCGACCTCGGCGGTGCCTTCGGGCTCGGCCCGGTCGAAGGCCCAGATCGGCTGGGTGCCGCCGGGGGCGGCGATCGTCACCCGGATCCGGGAGCCGGCGCGGTAGGCGTGGCCCTCGTAGTAGAGCGGGATCGTCAGCGGGGCGAAGCTGTCGGACGGGAGCGGCGCCTCGTCGGACTCGCGGAGGCTCAGGACCGGCTCCAGCGGGGTGCTCTTGGCGGGGTCGAGGGCGCGCAGGCTGCCGCGCACCCAGCCGTTCTGGACGAAGGTCTCCTTGCCGTCGGGACGGACCTCGCTGATCGTCGCCTGCAGATCGGCGTTGGGGGCGGAGGAGCGGACCCAGACGTTGACGGCACCGGCACCGACCACGGTCGTGTTCGCCGCCAGCGGCGCGGTCAGATAGGAGACGGCGCTCCCCGGCGGGTTCTGGGCCCAGTCGTATTTCGGCAGCGCGGTCCAGAGGCCGCCTTCGCCGGAGGAGGTGTTGCCGGTGAAGTCGGTTTTCGGCACCGAGTCGGCGTCCCAGGTGAACCCATCCGCCGCCGCGGCCGCCGGCGCGCTATTGCCGAGAGCGCCGCCCGGCGAGAGGTACCAGGCTTTCGCGACCGTCCCGGGCACCGGCAGGGCGTCGAAGGACTTCTCGAAGCCGGGATAGGGCCGCCCCGCCCCGAGCAGGCCGCCGGCGCCGTTGTCGAACAGCACCCGGATCGGCTTCTGGTTCTCGAAGGCGCGGCGGGCCAGCCCCAGGGTCGGCAGCAGCTGGATCGGGTCGAGCGGCAGGGTCAGGCCGGGGATCCCCATCGCTTCCTGGAAGACCAGTGGCGCCGCGGCGCGCACCGCGACCGAGGCCAGCAACGGCGGCCGTTTGGCGACGTAGATCTGCAGGAAGTCGAACCATCGGTTGAACGTCGCCGGGTCGAGCGAGTCGATGTGGGTGCCGTTGGTGAAGGTGAACCACTTGCGGTCGGTGCCGGTGAAGCGGCTGGCCAGGGTCGGGCAGTGGCCGCCGGTCTGCTCGTCGGTCCACTGGCAGGCCATGAAGGTCGGCACGTCGATCTTGTCGACGAAGGTGACCGGAGCCAGCGGGTCGGCGACCTCGGGCACGTAGTGGTCGTTTTCCTCGACCTTGTTGAGCAGGTCGACCGCCTCGGGGTGCAGGGCCTGGTTGCCGGCGCAGGTCGCGTCGCCTTCCTGGATCCGTTTGTAGGCCCAGGCCTGCCCGCTGGTCGGCGAGGCCGCTTCGGCGTCGTGGACCCGGTCCTTGGCCCATTCGAGCGCGAAGCCGGTGTTGAGGATACCGCCCGGGTAGAGCGTCGTCTGGGTGTTGTCGATCACCGAGAGCGGCGAGATCGCGGCCAGGCTCGGCGGCCGGGTGGCGGCGGTGAAGAGCTGGCTGATGCCGCCGTAGGAGATCCCCATCATCCCGGCCTTGTCGTGCAGCACCCAGGGCTGGCGGGAGATCGTCTCGACGACGTCGTAGCCGTCGAGCCCCTGCAGCGGCTCGAAGAAGTCGAAGGCGCCGCCCGAGCAGCCGGTCCCCCGCATGTTCACGTCGACGACCGTGAACCCCATGAGGTTGGCGATTATCGAGATGCCGCTCTCGGGGCCGGCCGGATCGGCGTAGCCGTAGCCGGAGTACTCGATCAGCGTCGGCGTCGGCCCGCTCGGCAGCGGCGGCAGCTCGACCCCGGGGAGGATTTTCAGGACGTCCTGGGGCGGGTGGACGTCGATCGCCAGCTTGGTCCCGTCGCGGGTGGTCAGGTACCCGTAGCCGCTGGCCGGGATCGACTGGTTGTAGACGCCGGTGTCGGAGGGCGCCGACTGGGTGGTGAGGACCTGGAGCGGCGGCGATTCCGCCGTCCCGGAGACGACCCGGTAGCCGGCCCCCGGCGCGACGTCGCGGAACAGCACCCCGCCGAGGTCGTTGGCGCTCTTCGTCGCGACCTCCTGTTCGGAGCCGTCACGCAGGTACACCGGCGCCCCCGGCGGCAGCCCCGTCGCGTAGACCTGCTCGACGCTGCCGCGCGCTTCGAACGCCCCGGCCACCGAGGGAGCCGCCGCGAGGGCGAAGAGGATGGCGCAGAACGCCGCGGTCAGCAGCGCTCCGCGCCACCCGTTCCAGCCGTTGAATGCCCCTCTCGTACCTAAGATTAGGTATTCGTACCACACCGCACATCGTTGTCAAAATCGGCGCCGGCACCGGTGATTCCGACGCGCCGCCCGTCGGCTAGGCTCGCGCCCAGCCAAGCCCCAAACGACTGGAGCGCCAGATGACGGACCATCTCACCCCCGAGCAGGAGGCGACCCTCTACGGGAATCGCTTCCTCACCGAAGACGCTCCGTCCAAGGAGTTCCCCGTCAACGGGATGCCGTCGCTGGACGCGATGCGGCTGGTCGACGAGGAACTGGTCCTCGAGGGCGACCCCTGGCGCAACCTCGCCACCTTCGTCACCACCTGGATGGAGCCGGAGGCGCAGCGGCTGATCGCCGAGAACCTGTACCGGAACTTCATCGACCACGCCGAGTACCCGATCTCGGCCGAGATCGAGCAGCGCTGCGTGCGGATGCTCGCCGACCTCTACAACGCGCCGGGGGAGACGACCGGCTGCCGCACCCAGGGCTCCTCCGAGGCGATCATGCTCGGCGCCCTCTCTCTGAAGTGGAAATGGAAGGAGCGGCGCGAAGCGGCCGGCCAGTCGGTCGACAAGCCGAACCTCGTCTTCGGCGGCGACGTGCACGTGGTCTGGGAAAAGTTCTGCCGCTACTTCGACGTCGAACCGCGGATCGTCCGCCTGCAGGAAGACAAGTACGTGATCGGGCCCGAGGACGTCGAGCCCCACATCGACGAGAACACGATCGGCGTCGCCGCCGTGCTCGGCACCACCTTCACCGGCCACGCCGACGACATCGTGGGCATCAACAAGCTCCTCCTCGACCTCAAGAGCGAGAAGGGGCTGGACGTGCCGATGCACGTCGACGCCGCCAGCGGCGGCTTCGTCTGGCCCTTCCTCTACCCGGACTCCGAGTGGGACTTCCGGCTCGAGCAGGTGCGCTCGATCAACGTCTCCGGGCACAAGTTCGGGCTCGTCTACCCGGGGATCGGCTGGCTCGTCTTCCGCGAGGAAGCGGACCTCGCCAAAGACCTCGTCTTCTACGAGAACTACCTGGGCAAGACCGACGCCACCTTCACCCTCAACTTCTCCACCGGCGCCTCGATGGTGCTGGCCCAGTACTACAACTTCGTCCGCCTCGGCCGCGAGGGCTACGCGCACGTGATGCGGGCGATGGAGCAGAACGCCAAGGCGCTTGCCGCGAAGCTCGAGGAAAACGGCAACTTCGAGCTGATCGGGGCCGACAAGGAGCAGCTGCCGCTGGTCGCCTTCAAGCTCCGCGAGGGTAAGAACTACGACGAGTTCGACGTCTCCTGGCAGCTCTCCGCCGAGCGCGGCTGGATGCTCCCCGCCTACACGATGCCCCCCGAAGCCGAAGACGTGAAGATCATGCGCGCCCTGGTCAAGGAGACCCTCAGCCGCGCCCAGGTCGACCGCCTCGCCAACGACATCGCCGAGGCATGCGAGACGCTCGAGAAGAAGGGCGGCGCGCACCCGGAGGAGCGCAAGCAGATGAAGCGCAGCCCCAGCTTCTGATTAGGGGCTACGGGCTTCCGCCCAGCACCGCATCTCGGTGGCGGGTCCTCGAGTGGTGGCGCCTCAGAAGTGGCTTCCGGGTCTGCCGCAGGGTGAGCGGCACTTCGGTCGAGCTGGAGACGAGCGTCGGGTCGGCGGTGGCGCAGTCGATGTGCAGCTTGAGCTCGGCTCGGCCGGTCCGGCGCAGTCGCTGGCGCAGGCGCCTTCCGGTCCTCCCCTTGCCACCCGGCCACACTTTCAGGAGTCGACTGAAGTTCCACGGTTGCTGTTCCCTGAGGTCGCGTGACCGCAGGCTCCTGTTCGTAACGGCGAGCTTGCTCCCGCCCTCCGTGTACACCAGGACGAACGCGACCCCCGTCCGCAGGTTCCTTCTGACGTTCGCCACCTCGCAGCGGATCGGCCGCGGCGGTGGTGGCGTAATCGCTGGGACCTGGACCGAATCCACCGCGACGGAACACTGCTGGAGCGTTCCGGGTATGAACCCTCTGCGCAAAGACGTGCCATCGAGATTGGCGCTGCTGACGCCGAGCCCGGTAGTGCTCATGTATTCGGCGAAGAAGATCTGGGAGCTATTGGCAGCGACCGCGCAGGCGTCGTCCAGGCCGCTGATCAGCGCGGGCTGGAATTCCGATCCGTCGAGATTGGCTCTGCCGATGCTGCCCTCGTAGCTAGCCCAAAAGATCTGGCTCCCGCTGATCGCCAACCCGCAGGCGCTGCGGGCCTTACCGATGAATTCCGGTTCGACCGCTTTCCCGTCCCTTGTCGCCCGTCCGATCCTGTCGTAGTAGCTCGACGAGTAGTAGACGTATCCGCCGCTGACTGCCAGACCACAGAGCCGTTCCCATTCCTGACCCTGGATCAGCTGCGGTATGGGTTCCGTTCCGTCGAGGTTGACCCGGCCGACGGACTGGGAGCTCCGACTGATCCAGAATAGATGCTCCCCATCCAATGCAAGCGCGCACGGTTCGGTCACGTTATTGACGAATGCGACCTGTTCCGTCCCGTCGAGATTCGCGCGCCCGATCAAATTGTTCTGGTAGTCACCCCAGTAGATGTGCTTGTCGCTGACGGCGACGCTGCAGGCCATGAAGTGGCGTTCATGCCCCGAGAGGAAAGTCGGTTCGGCGTTGCTCCCGTCGAGGTTCGCCCTCCCGATCCCGTCGAAGTTCACCCAGTAGATGGCGGCTCGCGCGGAACTCGTGATCCAGCCGGAAAGAAGCACGGCTACTGCAAGAGCGAGGAATACCAGCGGGATCCGCGTTGCCCAAGTTGTCTGCTCTGGTGCCGTCAATTATGAGCTTCGGACGGCCATCTCTGAGTCGGCGGCCTGGTGCTCCCGTCGAATATGGGCCTTGACCCGAGGCTTGTCGCGAGTCTTATCGTCTCTTCGCGGCCGACTTCGAGACTCGGACAGACTTCATACTTTGAAGGAGTCCGACAGGAGACCCGAACCACAGTGATCGCGACAGCCTTCCTGGTTTCGCGCGTGTGAACCGCGGCGATACGAGGCTTGTGCGCACCTACGCACCATCGCAGACCAAGCTGTGGCGCCGTGAGAGACCTGGACCGCGCCCTCCACGAAGTAATCAGCGAGGAGGACGCCATGGCCAACGTCGAGACGGTGGATCCACACTGCCGTCATAGAGCACACGATGCCCTACGGGGCTAGGCAAGGTTAGTTCCTTGGAAATTCCCCCTCCTACTCCCATGCAGGTTTCAAACTTCGCTGGATGGCGGTACGTGCTCACTTCCGCGGTGACAACGACTGCGCGCCGGGAGCCCTCAATCCGTATAGAGCCGAATTTCGGCCTGGGCCGCCCTATGCAGATCCTGGGAGAAGCGGCAATCTCTATTCGACCCCCAACTGGCGGGCGAGCGAGAACCCACTGCATCGGCTTCGATGTCTTCTCCCAGTAGTACCTTGGATGGAAACCTTCTCGAACCGCCTCTCGCCCCCGATAGCGGTCGTCCGAGGTGATCCCCTCTCGACCTATCCCTGAAGCGAACTCCACGGCTATCGCTAGAACGAGAACCACCGCAACGGGAGTTACTGATAGCAGTCGGATCTCTTTGCTCATTGCCCCCTCCTAAACCGGTTCGGCGTTGCTCCCGTCGAGGTTCGCCCGCCCGATCCCGTCGAAGTTCACCCAGTAGATGGCGGCTCGCGCGGAACTCGTGATCCAGCCGGAAAGAAGCACGGCTACTGCAAGAGCGAGGAATACCAGCGGGATCCGCGTTGCCCAAGTTGTCTGCTCTGGTGAGTTACTCAACGTTACCCCTTGCTGATCTGGCACCGGCTCTCGGCTCCGGCGACTACGAGACGAAGAACGACCTGAATACGGCGCGGGGCTTGCCCGCACCGATCTGCCAGTCGACACTGAATCGGAATTGACCGGGGGTGGAGTCGGGCGGGATCACAAGGAACGAACACCCCGACGCTCGGCCACCGGCGAGGAATCTGGGGTCTTCGAACATCGCGCTGGGAGACTGCTCGGGCACGATTGCGGTCCACGTCCCACCCTCGAGTCGTTCAAGCTTGAGACCTGATCCCGTGGGCAGCACGACCGCGTGCGTCCCGCGGTTCTCGATTCGGGCCGCCACGGTGTCACCGGGTCGGAAGCTCCCGCCACCGCGGATCGAGACGCTCAGATCCCATCGCAAGGGCAATATCCGGACGAACTGCCGATAGCGGGCAAGCACCGGACCGCCGAGTTTTCGGATCCTTACTGAGATGCGGTAGAGACCCGGATCCGCTTGAAGCTCATACTGGAGTTCTGAACTGCTGAGATTCCCTATTCGCCAACGCCTCCGCTCGGCCTCGGCCGTTGGCCGCCCTCGACGATCAATGGCATCGAGCCTCAAGGCGAGCGCCCAATCGAGCTCGGCAGGCCGAGGGCCGTTCCCAAAATCCGGGCGGTTGAGCGCGAGGGTATAGGCGATCGGTTCCCCGTCCACGACGACCGACCGTCCCGCCCTCAGTTCCACGCCTCGAGGAGCGAAGGACAAGCTCTCGCCGGGAAGTCGGTTGGCGGGCAATCCGTCGAGGGGCTGCGCGTAGTCCGTGAGAACACGATCCCCGCAAATGAACTCGGCACCCTCGGCCGCCGGCAGCGGGCCGAGGGTCCAGCCGCCGCACGCTAACACGGTGAACGCAGTTGCAAGTCGCTGCAGTTTCCGGTTCATCTCCCCGCCTATATCAGCGTTGATACACGCGCCTACGACTTGGCGGAGAGGTGCTTCCGTCATAGAGATCGAACTCTCCCGCCGGCGCACCCACTCTAACCCAGCGGGATACGCCGACCTGCAAAAACATGCATCCCCCGGACCCCGAAGTTGACCTATTAAAGAACCTTACAAACATCGTCAGGACGAGCCGGGATTCACGGCGGCGATGCTCGATTCGCTCAATCTGTGGCCTTTGCCTCCCGTCTTCACAATAGGGGACTAGAGCTCCAATCCTGACCCTTTCACCCATGAGGCTCATCACACCCCAACGGATCGGCTTGACAACTCCTGCGCCTTCTATCGCATTGGCCGTTGGCTTACCAACTGACCGTCCCGAACCTGCGTCGTGCTCTGGGGCAGTTGCCGCACATCCGCTCATCCATATCAATCCCACTATGGCAACAGCAATTGAGGACACACTGGTTCGAATTCCTTCTGCTTGCGTTCTCATGCAGCTACCACCACTTATGACCCTGGAACGGCCAGTTGAAGAGACCCCATCCCTGGTGCATGCAGTATTCCTGACACCTTCTCGGAATCATGACCCCTCGGCAAGAGCAGCGGGGTAACCCAATCCTTGACTTTTCCCGGGATGTTCGGGCCACCGCTCAACAAGCCGATCGATCTCTGAAGCCTAGGCTCCACACGGGGGCGCCGCTATCTCCCCCAACCCCAGCGAATCTGGTGATTAGGAACAATTGCCGCCCGGGATTTTCCTCGGGCCCGGGGAGCTTGGAGGGGTCGAAATCCGCGGGCGCCCGCGGGGCCGGCGCCGCAACGCTCTCGGACGATTCGGCGGCAAGGACCGGAACCGCGGCGCTAGCTGCGAGGACCACCGCAAAGGCGGCTACCACCCGCAAGCGACTCATAGATCTCAACAGCGTGCGACGCGGACGAGCGCCCAACCGCAAACGAATCCTCAAAGGTCCCCCTGGCCGAATTGCTGAACGCAGATCCAATGTATAAAAAAGATGTCAGCAAGCGGTCGCCCGCGTCTCGCGCCTCCATCTCCGTCGTCTCCAGGAGAATCGCCCGATGCCGCCCCGCCCCCACTTCGACGTCAGCGCCGCCGAGGCTCGGCGGCTCGCGGTCGCCGCGCAGGGGTTTGGTCGACCGCGGCCTACCGGGCGGGTGGACGCGAGGCATCTGCGACGCGCAATCGATGACGTCGGGCTGCTGCAGCTGGACTCGGTCAACGTCTTCTGCCGCTCTCACTACGTGCCGGTGTTCTCGCGGCTGGGGGCGTATCCGCGGGACGCGCTCGATCGGCTCGCTTGGCATGAGAACGGCGGTGGGACGGCGCGGCGGGCCCGGTCGCGGGACCTGATCGAGTACTGGGGGCACGAAGCGTCGCTGCTGCCGGTCGAGCTGCAGCCGTTGCTGCGGTGGCGGATGGCGCGGGCCGACTCGCTGGCTTGGAAAAACGTGGCGCGGGTGGGGACGGAGGAGCCGGAGCTGCTGGAGTTCGTGCTCGACGTGGTCCGGGAGCGGGGGCCGATTCGGGCCGCGGACCTGGCGCCGAACGGGCGGCGTCGTGCTCCGGGCGAGATGTGGAGCTGGAGCGAAGAGAAGACCGCGCTCGAGTACCTGTTCTACGCCGGGCGGGTCTGCGCGGCGCGGCGGGTCAACTTCGAGCGCCACTACGACCTGCCGGAGCGGGTGCTGCCGCGGCAGGTGGCCGAGGCGCCGACGCCTTCCCAGGACGAGGCGCGGCGATCAGCAGCAG
>CAMPIP010000011.1 GCA_946886425.1 uncultured Actinomycetes bacterium | reverse complement strand
CTTCGAGCGCCAAGAGTGCATCGGCACCGGCAACGGTCTCGATCGCCGCGACGCGCACCGAGAAGCTTGTCGCTCATCCGTCCGGCATGCCGGCTGACAAGGTCGCCTGGCTCGACTCCCTCGGCGCCGATTCCTGGTCCGTGCGCGAGCCACCCCGCCTCGGCGACGCTCAGTTCAAGCAACAGGTTTTCGACGGCCTGGTTCGCAATGGCTCCATCAAGCTCGAAGGCTTCGGCGAGGCGACTACCCGGCGCGGCGCCCGGGCGGTCCCCAGCCGAGCTGGGCGACTCCTGCGCGGAGGCCCTGCCGGTGGCCTGGGCTGCGGTGGCTGCTGCTGCTGACGCCATCGCGCCAGTCATCGGCAGGCGAAGACGTTTGGTTTAGCCGGATGTACCCTTTTGCAGCGGAAACGGGCTCGATCATCCGTCCACGCTCGGCTCTGCAAGCCGATTCGCCGCCGCTTCGATGCGCTCGATTGCTCGCTCTCTCCCGAGTGCCGCGAGCGACTCGAAGATCCCCGGCGAGACCGAGCTGCCGGTGATCGCCACGCGAATCGGCTGGTAGAGCTTGCCCGGCTTGACGTCGAAGCGCTCCAGCAGGGGCGCCAGAGCGGCCTCGATCGCCTCGGGATCGAACCCCTCGGCGGCGCGCAGCGCCTCTGCGCTGGCGACAAGCAACTCGGCGGCATTTCCCTTCATCACCTTCGTCCAGGCCTTCTCGTCCTCGACGGGTGGCTCGAACAGGAAGCGGATCAGCGGCCAGACCTCCTCCAGCGTCTGGGCTTTCTCCTGGGCGATCTCGCAGGCCGCCCGCAGCGCCTCGTCGGGCTCGCGGCCGAGGTGCCGCGCCACCGCCGCCGTGTACTCCTCGAGCGGCATCTCGCGCATGAAGCGGCCGTTCAACCAGCGCAGCTTCTTCTCGTCGAAGATAGCCGCCGCCTTGCCGACGTCGGCGACCCGGAACCGGGAGACCAGCTCCTCCGTCGACATCAGCGTCGTGTCGTCGTCGGTCCCCCAGCCGAGCAGGGCCAGGTAGTTGCGGACCGCGGCTGCCAGGTAGCCGGCCTCGCGCAGCTCCTGGACCGAGGCGGCGCCGTGGCGCTTGGAGAGCTTCTTGCCGTCGGGCCCGTGCAGCAACGGCAGGTGGGCGTAGCGGGGCGCGGCGAAACCGAGCGCCTCGAGCACCAGCAGCTGCTTGGGAGTGTTGGAGAGATGGTCGTCGCCGCGGACCACGTCGGTGACGCCCATCTCGGCGTCGTCGACGGCGACCGCGAAGTTGTAGAGGACCGAGCCGTCGCCGCGGGCGATCACGAAGTCGTCGTAGCTGCGGTTCGGGAAGGCGACCGGGCCTCGGATCAGGTCCTCGACCACGGTCTCGCCCTCGTCGGGAACGCGCAGCCGGATCGCCGCGCCGGGCTCCTCGCCGGGGGTGCCGCGGTAGCCGGTCCCCGCCCCGTGCTCGGCCTTCCAGGCCTCGACGTCCTTGGCCGTGGCGGTGTCGCGGTAAGCGGCTCCGGACTCCAGCAGGCGCGCCAGGGCCGCCGCGTGCCGCTCGGCGCGGCCGGCCTGGGAGACGGGCCCCTCGTCCCAGTCCAGCTCCAGCCAGCGCAGCGCGTCGAGGATCTGCTCGACGTTCTCGGCGGTCGAGCGCTCGCGGTCGGTGTCCTCGATACGCAGGACCAGTTCACCACCCTCGTGCCGGGCCGCGAGCCAGTTGTAGAGTGCCGTCCTCGCTCCGCCGATGTGCAGCGCGCCGGTCGGCGAGGGGGCAAATCTCAGACGGGAGTTATCGCTGGCCATGTTGATCGGTGCACACGTTTCCACTTCGGGCGGACTCGCCAAAGCGATCGAGCGCGGCGAGGAGCGCGGTTGCGAATCTATCCAGATCTTCAACCAGAGCCCCCGCATGTGGCGGCCGACCAAATACGGCGAGGAGGACTTCGCCGCCTTCCGCGAGGCGATGGCCGCCTCATCAGTCGAAGCGGTGGTGATCCACGCCGTCTACCTGATCAACGCGGCGACTCGAGATAAAGAGCTGCGAGTGAAGTCGCTGCAGTCGCTGACGCACGCGCTGCGGATCGGCGATGCGATCGGCGCCGACGGCGTCGTCCTCCACCCCGGCGCCCAGAAAGGCGAGCCGCACGGCCCCTCGATGAAACGCGCCGCCAAGGTGATCGCGGCGGCCGTCAAGGACAGCGACCGCTGCCCCCTCCTGCTCGAGCAGACCGCCGGCCACAAAGGCCTGCTCGGCCGCGACTTCGACGAGACCGCGACCCTGATCGAGCTCGCCGGCGGCGGCAAGCGCCTCGGCCTCTGCCTCGACTCCTGCCACCTCTTCGTGCAGGGCTACGACGTCACCGACGAGGAGCACCTCGGCGCCATCGTCGACGAAGCCGACGCCAAGGTCGGCCTCGAGCGCCTCCAGTGCCTCCACGTCAACGACGCCGCCGCCCCCCTCGGCTCCTGCCGCGACCGCCACGCCAACCTCGGCAAAGGCGAGATGGGCCGCAAGGGCATCGCCACCTTCCTCTCCGAGCCCCGCTTCGAGGGCCTCCCCGCCACCCTGGAGACCCCGGGCCCAGAGAAGAAAGGCTCGGACAAAAAAGAAGTGACCCTCGCGAAGCGCCTCCGCCGCGAAGGCCTCAAACGCCGCCAGAAGTAGCGTTCTACAAGCGGCCTGGCCGGCCCTTGTCGCCCCACTCGGCCGCGCGGTTCGTCGGGCGGGGTGTGTGCCCCTCTCCGGAAGGCTCAAGCGGCGACGCCCCGCACAACCAGGTACGCCTCAGCTGCGCGACGGCCTTCAGGAGAGGGGCACACACCCCGCCCCCACCAACCACCGTCCGAATCAACCCAGGCGACAAGGACCGGCATCAGCCGGCCCTTGCTCTCCCGCCGTAAGTCTTATTTGACGTGGACGCCCGAAATAGCGCGCGAAATAACCAGGCGCTGGATCTCGGAGGTGCCCTCGAAAATCGTGTAGATCTTCGAGTCGCGGTGCATCCGCTCGACCGGGTACTCGCGCGTGTAGCCGTTGCCGCCGAGGATCTGGATCGCCCGCTCGGTGACCCAGACGGCGACCTCGCCGGCCTTCAGCTTCGACATCGAGCCCTCGGCGTTTTCGAACTTGTGGCCGTTGCGGCCCATCCAGGCAGCCCGCCAGACCAGCAGCCGGGCGGCGTCGATCTCCATCTTCATGTTGGCGAGATCGAAGGCGATCGCCTGGTTCTCGACGATCTTCTTGCCGAACTGTTCGCGCTCTTTGGCGTAGTCGAGGGCGTACTCGTAGGCGGCGCGGGCGATGCCGAGCGCCTGGGCGCCGACGGTCGGCCGGCTCGCCTCGAAGGTCTGCATCGCCGCCTGGGATTTGGCTTTCTTGCCCTCGCGGACGCGGGCGAGGCGTTCGTCGAGCTTCTCTTTGCCGCCCAGCAGGCAGGAGCCCGGGACGCGGCAGTCGTCGAGGTGGACGTCGGAGGTGTGCGAGGCCCGCAGGCCGTGCTTCTTGACCTTGGCGCCCTGCTCGCAGCCCGGCGTGCCGGGCGGGATCACGAAGGCGGCGTGGCCGCGCGAGCCGAGCTCGCGGTCGACGCTGGCAATCACCACGTGGACGTTGGCGATGCCGCCGTTGGTCGCCCAGGCCTTCTGGCCGTTGATGACCCACTCGTCCTTCGCCTCGTCGTACTTGGCGGTGGTGCGGATCGCCGAGACGTCTGAGCCGGCGTCCGGCTCGGAGGCGCAGAAGGCGGCGACCTTGACGTCGTCAGCGGTGCCGTAGCACTGCGGAATCCACTCCCCCATCTGCTCCGGGGTTCCCTGCCCGAAGATCGCGGCGACGGCGAGGGTCGTGCCCATGATCGCCATGCCGATACCGGCGTCGCCCCAGAACAGCTCCTCGTTGGCGATCGGGAGCGTCAGGCCGGTCTCGTCCGCCCAGAACTGGCCCACCGCTTCGAAGCTGTAGAGGCCGATCTTGGCGGCCTCCTGGATCACCGGCCAGGGCGTTTCCTCGCGCTCGTCCCACTCCTCGGCGGCGGGACGGACGACGCCCTCGGCGAAGCCGTGCACCCACTCCTTGATGTCCTTCTGGTCCTGGTTGAGCTCGAGCGTGAACTTGGGGCCGCCGTCGTCTGAGCCGTTGCTACCGGCCATCTCGGCAAGCGCCTGGTTCGCGTCGAGCCCGGCGACTGAGGCCGTCTCGCTCATCGGCGGGGATTATTACACGGAAACGTGTTGTTAAACACGAAACGGTGTCTGGATTCAGATATCGCGCAGATCGAAGGCGCGCAGACCCTCAGCGCCCTCGTCGCTGCAGTCGAAGAAGCGCCGGTTGACGCAGCCGTAGGCCTCGCCCTCCCCCTCGTAGGCGCGCTCAACCGAGAACTGGCACTGCGGCAGCGGCTGCCCGGTCATCTTGACGCCGCCGAAGCCGCCCTTCTCCAACACCGCCGCCAGCTCGACCTCCGCACCGAAGACCTCCTGCATGCAGCCGACGTACTGGGCGCCGGTGAGCCGGTCGACGTAGCTGTAGAGGTACCGACAGCCGAGTTCGACGCAGCCGCGCGGCTCGACCATCTTGTCGCAGAACGACCGGCACTGCCTGCACTCCCCAACCTTGGTGCGAGTGACGCTCATCGGCAAAGTCTAGGCAGCCGGGACCACGGGAACCAGCGATTTGGCCCGCTCAAGCTGCCATGGCGTTGCTGCTCAGGACGTGGCCGAGCTCCGCCCGGAGATGGCTCGAAGGCCGCACGCAGAACTCCTTGCCGGCGCGGAGGCGGGTCTGCTCGCTGCCGGCGTCGACCAGCAGGTGGAGCTCGGCTTCGCCCTTGTGGTGCTCGAAGACCGCCTTCAGCTCCTCGAGCAGGGCGTCGCTCCAGCTGGCGGCATCGATCGTCAGCTCGAAGGGCCCGGCCGGCACCGCGGCCGCGGCGGCCACCTTGTCGCCGCGGGCGATCTCCTCGGCGTCGGGTTCGAAGCGCTGCGCCTCCTGGACGACGAGCTTGGTCTCGCCGCGGTCCTTGTGGTCGAGGCGGCCGCGGACGACGACGATCGCGTCGGGGGCGATGATCTCGGCGTTCTCGGACTCGTCGGCCTTGAAGACCAGCATCTCGACCTGGCCCTCGACGTCGTCCAGGGTCGCGAACATCATCTGCGAGCCGCTCTTGGTGCGGATCTTCTTGACGTCGACGACGATCCCGCCGACGGTCACCCAGGCCCCGTCCTGCTTGCCGCCCAGTTCGGCGAGGCTGCAGTCGACCCGGGCCCGCAGCGCCCCGCCCACTTCCGTCAGCGGATGCGAGGAGAGGTAGGTGCCGAGCGTCTCCTTCTCCAGCGCCAGCAGCTCGGCGCGGTCGAACTCGGCGGCCGAGATCGGCGGCCGGTGGGTCGGCGCCTGGGTGGCGCCGCCGCCGGAGCCCTCGCCGAAGTCGAAGATCGAGCCCTGGCCCATCTGGGCGTCCTCCTGCGCCTTCTGGCCGGCCGACTGGGCCGCCGGCAGCATCTCCAGCATCCCTCTGCGGGTGGCCCCGGTCGAGTCGAGGGCGCCGCACTTGATCAGGCATTCGATCGCGCGTTTGTTGACGGCGCGGGCGTCGACCCGCTCGCAGAAGTCCCAGATCGAGGCGATCGGTTTGTCCTCGCGGGCGCGCAGGATCGCCTCCACCGCCGAGTGGCCGACGTTCTTGACCGCGTCGAGCCCGAACCGGATCGCGTTCTCGGAGACGACGAAGCTGTGGTCGGAGGAGTTGACGTCGGGCGGCAGCACCTCGATCCCCATCTCCTCGCAACGGTTGACGAAGAAGGGCACCTTGTCTTTGGTGTTCATCACCGAGGAGATCACCGCCGCCATGTACTCGGCCGGGTAGTTGGCCTTCAGGTAGGCGGTCCGGTAGGAGATCAGCCCGTAACAGGCGGCGTGGGACTTGTTGAAGGAGTAGTCGGCGGCCGCTTCGTTCAGCTTCCAGAGGTCGGCGGCGACGTTCGGAGCCGTCCCGGAGGCCTTCAGGCCTTCCATGAACTTGTCCTTCATGGTCGCCATCAGGTCGCGCTTCTTCTTGCCGATCGCCTTGCGAAGGTCGTCCGCCTCGGCGCCGGTGAAGCCAGCCATCTCCCGCGCGATCGCCATCAGCTGCTCCTGATAGAGGACGCAGCCGTAGGTCGATTCGGTGACGGCGCGCAGGCGCTTGTCGGGGTAGCGGACCGAGTCGGGGTTGCGCTTGCCCTTCGCGTAGTCGGGGATGTAGGCCATCGCCCCGGGTCGGTAGAGGGCGACCAGGGCGACGATGTCGTCGAAGTGGGTCGGGCGCACCTTCTTCATCGCCTCGCGCATCCCCTCGGACTCGAGCTGGAAGACGCCGGTCGAGTCGCCGCGGGCGAGCATCTCGAAGGTCTTGGCGTCGTCGATCGGGATCGACTCCATGTCGACCTGCTCGCCGCGCGAGCGCTCGATGATCGCGATCGCGTCCTCGATCACGTCGAGGTTGCGGAGGCCGAGGAAGTCCATCTTCAGCAGCCCGATCTCCTCGATCGGCCCCATCGAGTACTGGGTCACGATCTTGTACTGGCGCTCCGCCTTGCCGGACGCGTTGGTCGCGGCCGGGGCGGCCCGGTCCTCGGCCAGCTGCAGCGGCACCACCTCCTGCAGCGGCCGGTCGGCGATCACCACCGCGGCGGCGTGGATCGAGTTGTTGCGGATGATCCCCTCGAGTCCCTGAGCGACGTCGATGATCCGTTTCGCGTCGGGCTCGGTGTCGTAGGTCTTGCGCAGCTCCTGGCCCGACTTCAGGCAGTCCTCGAAGGAGGGGTTGCGGCCCATGATCGGCTCCGGGATCTGCTTGGCGAGCCGGTCGCCGGTGCCGTAGTCGAAGCCGAGCACGCGGGCGGCGTCGCGGGTGGCGGCGCGCGGCGCCATCTTGCCGAAGGTGATGATCTGGGCGACCGATTCGCGGCCGTATTTCTCGCCGACATAGCGGATCATCCGCTCGCGTCCGCGGACCGAGAAGTCGATGTCGATGTCCGGCATCGATTTGCGGCCCGGGTTGAGGAAGCGCTCGAAGAGCAGGTCGTTGGCGAGCGGGTCGAGGTCGGTGATGTTGAGCGAGTAGGAGACGATCGAGCCGGCCGCCGAGCCGCGGCCCGGGCCGACGGCGACGCCGTTCTCCTTGGCGTGGCGGATGAAGTCCCAAACGATCAGGAAGTAGGAGGAGAAGCCCATCTCCTCGATCACCCCGAGCTCGAACTCGAGCCGCTCGACAGCTTCCGCGGGGGGCGGGTCGCCGTAGCGGACGCGCAGGCCCTCCTCGGCGATCCGGCGCAGCATCGCCTCCGGCTCCTCGCCGTTCTCGGTCGGGTACCGCGGCAGCAGCAGCTTGCCGAGCTCGATGTCGATGTCGCAGCGCTCGGCGATCTCCAGCGAGTTCGGCACCGCCTCCGGCCACTCGGCGAAGGACTCGGCCATTTCCTCGGAGCTCTTGATGTAGAACTCGTTGGTGTCGAAGCTCATCTTCGGCGCCTCGAGAGTCGACTTCGTCTGCACGCAGAGCAGCGCCGCGTGATTGTCGAAGTCCTCGCGCCGCAGGTAGTGGACGTCGGCGGTGCCGACCAGCGGCCGGCCCAGCTCACGCGCGTAGCGGACGATCCCCTCGTTGGCCTTGTCCTGCTCTTCGATGCCGTTCTTCTGGACCTCGAAGTAGACCTGCTCGGGGCCGAAGGCGTGGATCAGGTCGTCGAGGTGGGCACGGGCGTCGTCCGGGCGCTCTTCGACGAGGCGCCGGCAGAAGCGCGACTGCAGGCAACCGGTCAGGGCGATCACACCCTCGGAGTGGGCCGCCAGCATCTCCATGTCGACGTTGGCCTTGCCGCGCGAGAAGCCTTCGAGGAAGCCGGCCGAGGTGAGCTTGACGAGGTTGGCGAAGCCGGTGTCGGTCTCGGCCAGCAGGGTCAGATGGTTGCGCTCGTACCTGGTCTGCTCCTTGATCGTCTTGACGTCGTCGACCAGGTAGGCCTCGAGCCCGACGATCGGTTTGATCCCGTGCTTGCGGCAGGCCTTGTAGAGGTCGACCGCGCCGTTCATCACCCCGTGGTCGGTGAGGCCGAGGGCCGGCTGGCCGAGCTCCGCCGCGCGGGCCGCCATCGCGTCGATCTTGCAGGCGCCGTCGAGCAGCGAGTACTCGCTGTGGGCGTGGAGATGGACGGCGACAGGGCTGCTCACGGGATCGCCGATCATGCCAACCGGGGCAGATGGCAAGGCGGGGTTTTGTGACGCTTTCGCGGTAGTTGCGGGACGAAGCTCGCGCGCTACGCGCAGACCCAGGCGCCGCCGCCCGAGTCGGCCCAGATTTCCGCGGCGATCCGGTCCTGTTCCTCTTTCGGCGCGTTCTGCGGCTCGCCCTCGCCGCCGTAGAGCTCCCAGGTCGAAGGGAGGATCTGGTACGCGCCGCCGGCACCGCTGGAGGGGTTGAGGGCGCTGTAGTTGCCCCCCGACTCGCACATCACGATGTAGGCCGGGATCGAGTAAGGGCCGCCGAGCCAGCGGCCGACTTCTTCTTCGGCTTCGGCCTGGCTGGCGGCGCGGGCTTCGGCTTCGCGGGCTTCCTGGATCTCCTTTACCCAGCTCGCGATGTCGTCTTTCAGCCCGGCCAGCGAAGCCTGGCGGCGGGCGCTCACCTCGCGCAGCCGGGCCGCCGACTCCTCGGCCGCCTGGCGCAGGGAGGCGATTTCCTCGCGGGCGGTGGCGAGCCGTTCTTCGTGGGCGATCGCCCGCGCCTTGAGGACGGCGACGCGCTTCGCTTCGCGGCGGACTTCGTCGCGGACGTCGGCGACCCGCTGGGCGAGGGCGCTGTCGGCCTGGGCGATCGCGCGCAGGTAGGAGGCCTGGGTGACCAGGCTGTCGTAGCTCTCGGCTTCGAAGATCAGGCTTTCGGTGCTGGGCACGCCGTTCTCGTAGATCGCCACGAGGCGGGCGGAGAGGGCCTCGCGGGCGCGCCGCAGGCGCTTCCGCGCCGCGGTCAGCTCGGCCCGCGTCTCCTCCAGCTCATGACTCAGCTCGGCGGTCCGTTCCCGCCCCTCGGCGAGCAGCCGTGAGACTCTTTCCTCGTGGGCCGCGGCCGTGTCGGCTTCGCCCTGGACCGTGGCCAGTTCGGCGTTGCTCTCCCGCAGGTCGGCGGCGATCGCGGCGGCGTCGTCGCGGGCGCTGGCCAGCTTCGCTTCGAGCTTGCCGGCATCGGCGGCGCCGGCCCGCGGCACCGCGAGCACGGCGACGACCAGCCCCGCGCAGAGGGCCGCGGCCGCGCCGAGCGCGAGCAGCTTGTTACCGGGCAGGAACGGCCCCACAGGAGAATCGAGGCTAGCCCGCGTACCCCGCCGTCCCCGCCGGGAACGGATAACGCGCAAGGAAAGTTGCGAGGCCGCGCGGCGGCCGGTTCAGCCCTCGGGGACGTTGCGGCTGGCCAGGTAGGCGGCGACCGCGAGGACCCCGGCACCGACGCCGATCCCGACCCGGATCTCGCGCCGGTAGCGGCGGCGCAGGTAGGCGACCGCGAAGCGGACGGCGGCGCGGCCGAGGCGGTCGTAGATCACCGCTCCCCCTCCCCTCGGACGCGGACCCGGTGCGCCATCCGCGACTGCAGCGACCAGAGCTCGATGAAGCCCGGCGAGGCGTTCTGGTCGAACAGGCCCCCGGACTCCGCGAAGGTAGCCAGCTCGGCGTCGTAGACGGCATTGGGCGAGGAGCGGGTGACGACGCGGACGCTGCCTTTGTAGAGGCGGAGGCCGATTTCGCCGGTGACCTGGGCGCTGACGGCGTCCATGTAGGCGTCGAGGTCGGTGCGCAGCGGCTCCCACCAGAGGCCGGCGTAGACGAGGTATCCCCACTTCTGGTCCATCGCCGGCTTGAACTGGTTCTGGTGGATCGTCCCGACCAGGCGCTCCAGCTCCTCGTGGGCGGTCAGCAGGATCGCCGCCGCCGGCACCTCGTAGATGTCGCGCACCTTGAGGCCGACGATCCGGTCCTCGATGTGGTCGACGATGCCGACGCCGTGGCGACAGCCGATCTCGGCAGCCCGTTCGAGCAGCTCGACCAGCCCAAGCCGCTCGCCGTTGAGGCTGACCGGGACGCCGCCCTCGAAGCCGACCGTGACGGTCTCGGCCTCGTCGGGGGCCTCCTCTGGCCGGGTCACGAGCTGGAACACGTCGTCCTCGGGGGCGTGGTCGAGCTCCTCGATCCAGCGCCCCTCCGAGGAGCGGCCCCAGAGGTTGTCGTCGATCGAGTAAGGCGTCACCTCGGTGCCGCCCTTGACCGGAATCCCGTGTTCGCGGGCGTAGGCGATCTCCTCCTCGCGGCCCATCTGCCAGGAGCGGACCGGCGCGATCGTCTTCAGCTCCGGGGCCAGCGTCGCCACCGTCGCCTCGATCCGCACCTGGTCGTTGCCCTTGCCGGTGCAGCCGTGGGCGATCGTGTCGCAGCCGCTCTGGCGCGCGTACTCGACCGCCAGCTGGGCGATCAGCGGCCGCCCCAGCGCCGTGAACAGCGGGTAGCCGTTGCCGTAGACGGCGTTGGCCTTGATCGCCGGCACCAGGAACTCGTCGGCGAAGCGCTCGCGGGCGTCGACGACGTGGCACTCGAGGGCGCCGAGCCGCTTCGCCTTGTCTTCGATCACCGTGTAATCCTCGCCGGGCTGACCGAGGTTGACCGTCAGGCAGACCACTTCCGCGTCGTAGTGGTCCTGGATCCACTTCAGCATCACGCTGGTGTCGAGGCCGCCCGAGTAGAGCAGCAGCACGCGATTGACCTCGGCCGGATCGGCCTCGTAGCTCGCGGTCGGTAGGAAGTGCGGGGGCTGCTGCTCGCTCAAGGAGGCGGAAGTCTGTCATGCCGCTTGCCCCGGCGGCAGTGTGACCTGTGAGCGGGCCTTAAGGCGCTTCGAGACCGCCTGCTCCGCCTTCTTCGGCGGGTTCTTCTTCTTCGACTTCGGGTTCTTCTTCCGGTTCTTCGGCTTCTTCGGTGGTCGGTTCCGTGGTCGTCGTCTCGGTGGTCGGTTCCGTGGTCGTGGTCGGTTCGGTGGTGGTCGTCGGTTCCGCCGTCGTTTCGGTCGCCGAGGTCGTCGTGGCGCCGCCGTTGTCGTCGGAGGCGATCACCACGATCGCGATCACCAGGCCGACGATCACCGCGACCAGGCCCGCGACCAACAGGCGCATGTTGCCGTGGGGGCGGCCGCTGTCCGGGCCGCCGGGGCCCCGGTCCTCGGGCCCCATCAGCCGGGTCGGATCCTCGTGCATCAGTCGGCCGGCCCCAGGATCGCGTCGAGGATGGCGCCGGTGTCCTCGATTTCGAAGCCGCTACGCAGGCGCGCTTCGATTTCCCTGCGGCTGCTGCCGGAGACGGCCATCTGGGTCGCCAGCAGGCGCGCTCCGGCGGCGTTTTCGGGGCGCGGCGGGGCCTCCTCCGGCTCGACGGACCGCAGTGCGTCCGCACCCTCGGGCTGCGGCCCGGCCGGCACCGCGGAAAGGTGATTGCCGCGCAGCGAGGGTGGCCCCTCGGCCGCGACCTGCCCGTCGCCGTCGGGCTGGATCTGGGCTCCGGTCCCCCGCAATGTTTCCAGCAGACGTTCGGACTCGCGGCGGATCGCCTCGGCCTGGTCGACCAACGAGTCGGTCGCCTCGAGCAGGTCCTCGAGACGGGCGGCGACGACGCGGTCCGCCTCCGCTTCGGCCTCTTCGAGGTAGCGCTTGGCGTTGGCGTCGGCGCTGTCGATCAGCGCCGCGGCGGCGCGCTCGGCCGCCTCGATGATCGAGGTCACCCGCTCCGCCGTCGCCGGGTCGTGCCTGCCAGATCGATCCTTGCGGCTCACAACCGCCCCAACCCTAGACGGTCATCGCCCACGCGGTTGCATCTACCCGTGCTATAGACGGGTTAGGGCAGACGCGTGGAGAGGGCGTCGCCGAGCAGTTCGACGGCGCGATCGAGGTGCTCGGAGCCGACGGTGAGGGGCGGCAGCAAGCGCAGGGTCGAGGGCGCGGGAACGTTGACGACGAGGCCGCGCCGCAGCAGATCGGCGCCGAGGGCGGCGGCGTCGATGCCGTCGGCGAGGCCGACGCCGATCATCAGGCCCCTCCCCCGTACCTCGGCGACGCCGTCGAGTTGGGCCAAGCCCACCCGCAGGGTCTCGCCGAGCTCGCGGACCCGGCGCAGCAGGGTCGGGTCGTCGACGATGTCGAGGACGGCGAGCGCGGCGGCGCTGGCGACCGGGCCGCCGGCGAAGGTCGAACCGTGGTCGCCGGGCTCCAGCACCTCGGCGGCGACGGGGGCGGTGACGCAGGCGCCGATCGGCATACCGCCGCCGAGCGCCTTGGCGCTGGTCAAGACGTCCGGGCGGACCGGGGTCTGCTCGTAGGCCCAGAGCGAGCCGGTGCGGCCGATCCCGGTCTGGATCTCGTCGAAGATCAGCAGGGCGCCACTCTCTTCGCAGGCCTGGCGGGCCGCCAGCAGCACCTCGTCGGCGATCGGGTTGACCCCGGACTCGCCCTGGATCGGCTCGATCAGGACCGCCGCGGTGCGCTCGCCGACCGCCTGGCGCAGGGCGGCGGCGTCGTTGCGCGGCACCGCGCGGAAGCCCGGCAGCATCGGTCCCAGCGCCTCGTTGCGGGCCAGGTTCGGGGTCGCCGAGAGGGAGCCGTAGGTGCGGCCGTGGAAGTCGCTCTCAAAGCTGACGATCTCCGGCGCGTCGATCCCCCGGTCGTGGGCGTGCTTGCGGGCGATCTTGATCGCGCACTCGTTGGCCTCGGTGCCGGAGTTTGCGAAGAAGACGCGGCCGCCGAGGCTCGACTCGGAAAGCCGCTCCGCGAGCCGCACCATCGGCTCGGTGAAGAAAAGGTTGGAGGTGTGCATCAAGCGCCCGGCCTGCTCGCGGACCGCCTCGACCACCGACGGGTGGCAGTGGCCGAGCGAGCAGACCGAGATCCCGGTCAGGAAGTCGAGGTACTCCTTGCCGTCGGCGTCCCAGAGCAGCGGCCCCTCGCCCCGCACGAAGTCGACGGCCCCGCGCCTGTAGGTCCGCATCAGGTAGCGCTCCTCCAACGCGCGCACCTGATCAAGGCCGAGCGCGCGATGCGTTTGCCCCGGATACGAGGGCGAATGCATCTCGGGGGCGCTCACGGGGTCACCATCGTGCCGATGCCGGCGTCGGTGAACAGCTCCAGCAGGAGGCTGTGGGGCTTGCGGCCGTCGATGATGTGGGCCGACTGGGCGCCGCCGCTGATCGCGTCGACGCAGGCCTGAAGCTTCGGCCGCATGCCGCCGTCGATCTCGGCAAGCTTGCCCTCGACGTCGGTGACGGTCGCCCGCGAGATCAGCGAGCCCTGCTCGGCCGGGTCGGCCAGCCAGCCCTCGACGTCAGTGAGGAAGATCGCCTTATAGGCGCCGAGCGCGGCGGCGACCTTGCCGGCCGCCTCGTCGGCGTTGACGTTGTAGGACTGGCCCTGGCGGTCGGATGCCGAGGAGGCGATCACGGGGATGTAATCGGCGGCGATGTGGTTGAGGACGCCGACGTGAACCCGCTCGACGCTGCCGACGAAGCCGACCTGGTCGGCGTTGGCCACCGGGGCGACCTCGAACAGGGTCCCGTCCTCGCCGGCCATCCCCACCGCGGGCTGGCCGTGGCGGTTGAGGCGCTGGACGATTTCCGAGTTGAGCTTGCCGACCAGGACCATCTTCGCCACCTCGACCGTCTCGGCGTCGGAGACGCGCAGGCCCTCGTGGAACTTGACCTCGAGCCCGAGCCGGTCCATGTAACGGGTGATCTCGGGGCCGCCGCCGTGGACGATCACCGGGTTGAGGCCGACGTACTTGAGCAGGACGACGTCGGTCGCGAAGGCCTCGCGGAGGTCCTCGTCGAGCATCGCCGCGCCGCCGTACTTGATCACCACGGTGCGGCCGTGGAAATCGCGGATGTACGGGAGCGCCTCGAGCAGCGTCGCGACGCTGGTGTCCAGCGGGCCGCTCACGTCGTGTACTCCGCGTTGATCCGCACGTACTCGTAGCCGAGGTCGGAGAACCAGACGTGGGCGCGGTGCTCGCCGCGGCCGAGCCGCAGGCCGATCTCGGCCTCGCGCGCCTCCCCGCCCAGCTCCTCGGCGTCGATCGAGTCCGAGCCGATCTCCTCGAGGTCCTCGCCGGCCAGGGCGGCGCCGGCTGCCTGGGCGATCCGCCCCCAGTTGGGGTCGCGGCCGAAAAGAGCGGTCTTGACCAGCGGCGAGTTGGCGATCGCCCGGGCGACGCGCTCGGCCTCGGCGGCGCTGACGGCGCCGCTGACCTCGACCCGGCCGACCCGGACCGAGCCCTCGCCGTCGGCGACGACCTCGATCGCCAGCTGCTTCAGGACCGCCTCCAGCAGCCCGGCCGGCAGCGGCCTGCCGGACCCGCCGGTCCCCTGCAACAGCACCGTGTCGTTGGTGCTCATCTGACCGTCGACGGTGATCCGGTGGAAGGAGGCGTCGCAGGCGGCGCGCAGTTCGGCGGCCGGATCGGCGAGGACCGCGTCGGTCTGGACGAAGCAGAGCATCGTCGCCATGTTCGGCTCGATCATCCCCGCTCCCTTCGCCTGGGCGGAAAGGGTCACGCCGCCGGCCCGCACGGTGCAGCGCTTCGGCCAGCGGTCGGTGGTGACGATCGCCTCCGAGAAGGCGCCGGCGCCGTCCGCGGAGAGTGTCCCCGCCGCCTCGCCGATCCCGGGCAGGACGTCGGCGATCGGCATCGGCACGCCGATCACGCCGGTCTCGGCGACGGCGACCTGCGCGGGCGCCAGGCCCAGCTCGCCGGCCGCCGTCTCGCACATCGCCCAGGCGTCGGCGATGCCCTGCTCGCCGGTCTCGGCGTTGGCGTTGCCGGAGTTGACGACGGCGGCGCGGATGCCGGCCCGGTCGATCCGCTCGCGGCAGACCCGGATCGGCGCCGCCGCCGAGGCGTTGCGGGTGAGGACGATCGCCGAGGCCACCTGCTCGGCGTCGCAGACGAGCAGGCCGACGTCGGTCTTGCCGCCGCCCTTGAGCCCGCAGTGGGCGCCGCCGGCCCGGAAGCCGGGCGCCAGCCCGGTCGGGTCGAGCTCCTCGACGCCGGCCGGGGCATCCACCCAGCGGGACCTGAAGAAAGGCGCGCCGGGGGCGCTCACAGCAGCCCCTCCGTCTCGTCCAGGCCCAGCATCAGGTTGAGGTTCTGGACGCCATGGCTGGAGGCGCCCTTCCAGATGTTGTCGATCGCCGCGAAGGCGATCGCGCGGCCGCGCTCCTCGACGGTTACGTAGACATGGCACTCGTTGGTGTCGCGGACCGCCCGTAGGTTCGGCGGGCCGTCAAGGACCTTGACGAAGGGCTCCCCGGCGTAGCGCTCCTGGTAGAGCGCCTGCGCCTCCTCCTTGGCGAGCGGCTCGCTCAGGGTGGCGAAACAGGTCGCCAGCTCGCCCTGGTCGAGCGGCAACAGGTGCGGGACGAAGACGACCGGGGCCGGGCTGCCCAGCGCCGCCAGCTCCTGTTCGATCTCGGGCCGGTGCCGGTGCCCCTCGGTCTTGTAGGGGAAGGCGTTCTCGGTCATCGCCGAGAAGTGGACGAGGTCGTCGCTGCTGCGGCCATACCCGGAGGTGCCCTGCATGGCGTTGACGACGACGTCGGTCAGCATGCCCCGCTCGGCCAGCGGGGCCAGGGCGAGGACGCTGGCGGTCGGGTAGCAGCCCGGCGTCGCGACCAGCTTGGCACCGCGCAACTCGTCCCGGTACATCTCGCTGAGCCCGTAGACGGCCTCGCCGAACAGCTCCGGCGCCCCGTGCTCGCCGTACCAGCGCTCGTAGGTGTCCATCTCGCGGAGCCGGAAGTCGGCGGAGAGGTCGACGACGACGATCCCCTGCCGCCGCAGCGCCGCCACGGTCGGGGCCGCCGCGCCGTGCGGGTAGGCGACGATCGCCGCGTCGACGCCCTCGACGTTCTCGGGGTCGAGCTCGGTCAGCTCCAGCGGCACCCGGTAGCGCGGGTAGAGAACGTCGAGCCGTTTGCCGGCGTCGCTGCGCGAAGTAGCGGCGACCAGCTCCAGCCGCGGGTGCTCCCAGACGATCCGCGCGGCCAGGGCGCCGGTGAACCCGGAGGCGCCGGCGACCAGGACCCGCGCCGCGGGCTCGCCGGCGAGCGGTTGCGGGCGCGACTCAGCCACGCAGCGTCCCCCCGATCTCGCCCAGCGCCGTCTCGATCTCGGCCCGCCGCGCCGCCACCTCCTCGTCGGTGAGGGTGCGGTCCGGGGCGCGGAACTCGAGCCGCAGCGCCAGGCTGACCCGCTCGGCGCCGACCTGCTCGCCCTCGTAGCGATCGAAGACCTCCGCCGAGCGCAGCAGCTCCCCGCCGGCGCCGAGGACGGCCTCGCGGACGGCACTGGCGGAGACCTCGAGCGGCACGACCACCGCCAGGTCCTGGTGGACGGCCGGGAAGGTGGTGACGTCCTCGTAGGCCTCGCGCTCGACCGTGGCGGCGGCCAGCAGCGGCGCCGCGTCGATTTCGAAGGCGACCGCGGCCTCGACGTCCCAGGACCGGCAGACCAGCGGGTGGACCTCGCCCAGCCAGCCGGCGGGGATCGGGGCGTTGCCCTCGCCGGCCGCGGCGCCGCGCACCGAGACCGCGGCGGCCCGTCCGGGGTGCAGGAACGGCTCGGTCGCCGGCGCGAAGGAGAGCGCCGTGCCGAGCTGGGCGGCAAGCGCCTCGAGCACGCCCTTCAGCGCGAAGAAGTCGGCCGGCTGCGCGTCGCTGCGCCAGGACGCCGGCGCCAGCGGGCCGGCGGCAAGCGCGGCGAAGCGGTGCGGCTCGGTCGCCGGGGCCGGTTCGCGGCCCGGGAAGTCGCCGGCCAACGGCCCGCCCTCGTGGACCTGGCCGCGCAGGTAGGCGGCCCCGGACTCGAACAGCGCCACCCGCTCCGCCCCGCGGGCGAGGTTGCGGGAGGCGGCGTCGAGCAGCGAGCCGAGCAGGGTCGTCCGCATCGCCGAGAGGTCTTCGGAGAGCGGGTTGGAGAGCAGGATCGGTTGCGAGCGCGGGTCCTCGTCCGGGATCCGCAGACGCCCGAACTCGCCCGGGTCGGTGAAGCTCCAGCTGACCACCTGGTCGAAGCCGAGGTCGCGCAGGGCGTCCTCGGAGCGGCGCCGCAGCTGCCGTTCGCGGCCGAGGCCGCCGACCGCGCCGCCGACCGCGGGCAGGGTCGTCGGCAGGTGCTCGTCGAGCCCGTGGACCCGCGCCACCTCCTCGATCAGGTCGACCTCGCGGGTGACGTCGTAGTGGCGGTCGGGCGGAACGGTGACCTCGAGGTTCTCCTCCGCCCGCTCGACGCCGAAGCCGAGCCGCTCCAGGTAGGCGACCTGGTCGTCCTGGGAGATCTCCATCCCCAGCAGGCCGGTGACGCGCGCGCCGCGCAGGGTGAGCGTCCGCGCTGCCGGGACCTCGGCGGCGGCGTCGATCGTCCCCGGCACCAGCTTCGCCCCGCAGTGCTCGACCAGCAGCCGCGAGGCGATCGCCTGCGCCCGCAGGCAGAGGTCGGGATGCAGCTGCTTCTCGAACCGGGCCGAGGCCTCGGAGCGCAAGCCCAGCATCCGCGAGGTGCGGAGGATGTTGGTGCCGTTCCAGTTGGCGACCTCGAGCAGGACCCGGGTCGTCGAGTCGGAGACCTCGGAGACCTGGCCGCCCATGATCCCGGCGATGCCGCTGGGGCCGTTCTCGTCGCAGACCAGGACCGTCTCCGCGTCGAGCTCGCGCTCGACCCCGTCGAGGGTGGTCATCTTCTCGCCGGCCCGGGCGGTGCGCACGGTCAGCGCCCCGTTCGGGACCTTGTCGAGGTCGAAGGCATGCAAGGGCTGCGCGGTCAGCAGCATCACGTAGTTGGTGATGTCGACGACGTTGTTGATCGGCCGCTGCCCGGCCGCGCTGAGCCGGGCCTGCAGCCACAGCGGCGAGGGACCGACCTCGACGTCGAGGAAGGCGCGGGCGGTGAAGCGCGGGCAGAGCTCCGGCACCTCGACCGTGACCGAGGCCAGCTCGGCGACGTCGCCGCCGCCCTCGGCGGGCGCGTCCTGCGCCCAGGGCTCCTCGCCGAGCGGCGCCGCGGTCACCGCGTGGACCTCGCGGGCGACCCCGTAGACGCCGAAGCAGTCGGTCCGGTTCGGGGTGACCTCGATCTCCAGAACCGGCTCGGCGACCGGCAGGACCTCGCCGAGCGGCGCCCCTGGCGCCAACCCGTCGTCCTCGAGGACCATGATCCCGTCCGACTCCTCGGCGACCTCGAGCTCGGCGGCGGAGAGGATCATCCCTTCCGAGGCAACGCCCCGCAGCTTCGCCTTGCGCAGCTTCTCGCCGCCCGGCATCCGCGCTCCCGGCAGCGCCACCGCGACCGTCTGGCCGGCCGCCACATTGGGGGCGCCGCAGACGATCGTCCGCTCGCCATCGCCGGTGTCGACCGTGCAGACTCGCAGCCGGTCGGCGTCGGGATGCTGCTCGGCGGCCAGGACCCGGCCGATCACGAAGCCCTCGGCGGCGGGCGGCCCGGCCGTCTCGACCCGCTCGACCTCGGTCCCGGTCATCACCAGGCGATCCGCGAGGGCGGTCGGATCGAGGTCCGGGTCGCAGTGCTCGCGCAGCCAGGAGAGCGGCGCTCTCATACCCAACACCTCACGAGAACTGCTCCAGCATCCGCACGTCGTTGTCGAAGAAGCGCCGCAGGTCGGGGATGCCGTGGCGCAGCATCGCTACCCGCTCGATCCCGAGCCCGAAGGCGAAGCCCTGCACCCGCTCGGCGTCGTAGCCGTTGTCGGCGACGAAGCCGAGCACGTTGGGGTCGACCATGCCGGCCCCGAGGATCTCGATCCAGCCCTGGCCCTTGCAGAGGTTGCAGCGGCCGCCCTCGGGCAGCTGGCCGCTGCCGCCGCACTGGAAGCAGGAGACGTCGACCTCGACGCTGGGCTCGGTGAAGGGGAAGAAGTGCGGCCGCAGGCGCAGCTCCCGCTCCTCGCCGAAGATCGCCCGGCAGAGCGCCAGCAGCGTCCCCTGCAAGTCGGCGAGGGTGATCCCCTCGGCGATCGCCAGCCCCTCCATCTGGTGGAACATCGGGCTGTGGGTGGCGTCGGAGTCCCGCCGGTAGACCTTGCCGGGGACGACGACGAAGATCGGCGGCTCCTGGGTCTCCATCGCCCGCACCTGCATCGGCGAGGTGTGGGTGCGCAGCAGCACGTCGGGGTGCGACCGCACGTAGAAGGTGTCCTGGAGCATCCGCGCCGGGTGGCCGGGCGGGTGGTTGAGGGCGGTGAAGTTGTAGTAGTCGTGCTCGATCTCGGGGCCCTCGGCGACCCGGTAGCCGAGCCCGACCATGACGTCCTCGATCAGCCGCGTGGTGCGGGCGATCAGGTGCGCGTGGCCGACCGGCCGCGGCGGCGAGCCCGGCAGGGTCACGTCGACCCGGTCGGTGGCGAGGCGCGCCTCCAGCTCGCTGGCGTCGAGCGCCTCGGCCCGGGCCTCCAGCAGCGCTTCCAGCTCCTTGCGGGCGCGGTTGGCGGCGCCGCCGACGGGGCCGCGTTCCTCTTGCGGCAGCTCGGCGATCCCGCGCAGGATCGTGGTCAGCTCGGCTTTGCGGCCGAGGTAGCCGACCCGCAGCTCCTCCAGCTCCGCGGTCGAGCCGGCGGCCCCGATCGCGGCCACCCCAGCGCCCCTGATCTCCTCGATCCGCTCGAGCATCAGTGCTGGTCCTCCGACATGGCGGGCGACGATAGCCGCTGCGCGGCAATCGCAGCCGCGGCGGCGACGTTGAGCGACTCGGCCCCGGGCCGCAGCGGGATCGTCACCCGCGCCTCGCAGGCGTCGAGCACGGCCCCGGGCAGGCCCTCGCGCTCGGCGCCGAGGCAGAGCGTCGCGGCGCCGGACAGAGCCCCTAGCCCGTCGCCGCCGTGGGCGACCAGGGCGGCGCGCGGCGCCGGCGTCTCCCCCACCTCGGCCCGCAGCAGCGGCTGCGCGAAGACCGCGCCCATGCTGGCCCGGACCGCCTTCGGCCCGAACGGGTCGGCGCACTCGGGCCCGAGCGCCACCGAGCCGCCGATCAGCGAGCGGGCGGTGCGGACGATCGTGCCGATGTTGCCGGGGTCACCGACCCCGTGCAGGTAGAGACAGGGCGCCTCGGGCCGCTCGGCCCAGCGCAGCGGCCAGACCGCGATCGCCCGCGTCCCCGAGCCCAGCGCCGAGACCCCGGCCAGCAACTCCGGCTCGACCTCCTCGCCACCAAGCCGCCCGGCCAGGCCGGTGCCGGCGGCAACGAGCAGGATGCGCGGCTCGGCGCCGGCGGCGAGCCCGGCCTCGACCAGGTCCTCGCCCTCGGTCGCGAACAGCCCCTCGCGCTCGCGATGCTTGCGCTCGCGCAGCTTGCGGACCAGCTTCAGCTTCTCGTTTTGGGGACTGGCGATCATTTCGGTGGCTCTGCTGGCTCGGTTCTGTCTCTTCTGCTCGGCGGTTTCTTCTCCTGGAACTCCCGGGGGAACAAAAAAGCGGGCCGTGTTCACGGCCCGCCCGGGAGAGATTCGGTGTCGCTGCGCGGCTAGGCGGCCGCGCCCTCCCGGGCTAGCTCGACAAATCGGCGGAAGGCCTCGCGATCGCTGACGGCGATCTCGGCGAGCATCTTGCGGTTGACGTCGACTTCGGCCTGCTTGAGGCCGTACATCAGGTCCGAGTAGCTCATACCCTCGAGCCGCGCGGCGGCGTTGATGCGGGTGATCCAGAGCCTGCGGAAGGTCCGCTTGCGGTTGCGCCGGTCGCGGTAGGCGTACATGCCCGACCGCTGCACCTGCTCTTTGGCGAACCGGTACGAGGAGTGCTTGCGGCCGAAGTAGCCCTTCGCTTCCTTGAGGACCTTGCGCCGCTTCTTGCGGGCGTGGACAGACCGTTTGACGCGGGCCATCTACTTGCCCCCCAGCAGCCGCCGGACGGTCGGCGCGTCGTTGGGCGAGATGTCGACCGGTTTCGCCATCTTGCGCTTCCGCTTCGGCGACTTTTTCTCCAGGATGTGACTGGAGTACGCGCGACGGCCCCGGAGCTTTCCGGTGGCGGTCTTCTTGAAGCGCTTCTTGGCGCCCGAATGGGTTTTCATCTTCGGCATCGGGACGGGTATTGAAGCAGACCGCGCCCGACAGGTTCTGTCAGGTCTCCGTCAGGACGGTTTTCGTCCGGTTCCCGTCATGACGCCGAGTACGCTGGCGCCGCGATGCGGATCCTCTACGTGGTCGGAACCCGGCCCAACTTCGTCAAGACGGCCCCAGTGGTCGCGGCTCTCCGCCGCCGCTTGCCCGACGGTCGCCACGCGATCGTCCACACCGGTCAGCACTACGACCGGTTGATGTCCGACGTCTTCCTCGAGGAGCTCGGCGTGCCCGCCCCCGACCACATGCTCGAGGTCGGCTCCGGCAGCCACGCGGCGATGACCGCGCGGACGATGGAGCGCCTGGAGCCGGTCCTGCTCGACGAGAAGCCCGACCTGGTGGTCGTTCCCGGCGACGTCAACTCGACCCTGGCGGCGGCCTTGACCGCGGTCAAGCTGGGGATCCCGGTCGCCCACGTCGAGTCCGGCCTGCGCAGCTTCGACATGACCATGCCCGAGGAGGTGAACCGGATCGTCGCCGACCGCTTCGCCGAGCTGCTCTTCATGCACAGCGCCGAGGCGGTCGAGAACCTCCGCGCCGAAGGCATCCCCGAGGAGCGCATGCACATGGTCGGCAACACGATGATCGACACGCTGGTGGCGCTGGAAGGGCGGTTCCGGGCCGCCGAAAGCGCGACCCGGCTGGGACTGGAGCCCGGTGCCTACGCCCTCGTCACCCTCCACCGCCCGGCCTTGGTCGACGGCCCGCTGCTGCCGGAGACGGTAGCCCAACTGGCGGCACTGGCGCGCGAGATGCCGGTCGTCTTCCCCGTCCACCCGCGTACCCGCAAGATGATGGAGAGCAGCCAGTCCGAGCACCCCGGCCCGCTGCTCACCGAGCCGCTCGGCTACCTCGACTTCCTCTCGCTGCTCGCCGACGCCGGCGCCGTCCTCACCGACTCCGGCGGCATCCAGGAGGAGACGACCTACCTCGGCATTCCCTGCTTCACCCTGCGCGACAACACCGAGCGCCCGGTCACCCTGACCGCCGGCACCAACACCCTCCTCGGCCTCGACCCGGCGGCGATCGCCGGCATCCCCGCCGCGCTCGCCGCACGACCATCCGGACGGCCGGACCCGCCTCCACTCTGGGACGGCCACGCGGCGGAGCGAATCGCCGACACGATCGTGGAAGAGTCACCCCAGTAGGGGGAACGTCTTGTACTTTTTCCGCGGCAAGGGCGGCGGACAGCCGCGGAGGTCTTCGGAAAAAGTTAAGTGAAACCCCTACTGGGGTGACTCGTCCGAGTCCGCGCCCGCTTTGGCCCCGTCGTCGGCCAACGCCTCTTTGCTCGGGGCCAGCAGCATGCTCATGTTGCGGCCTTCCTGCAGCGGCTCGGACTCGATCGTCGCGAGACCGTCGAGGTCCTCGTAGAGCTTCTGCAGCAGCGCCCGGCCACGCTCGGGGTGGGCCTGCTCGCGGCCGCGGAACATGATCGTGATCTTGACCTTGTCGTGGTGCTTGAGGAAGCGTTCGACGTGACCCTTCTTGGTCTCGTAGTCATGGGTCGCGATCTTCGGCCGCAGCTTGATTTCGCGGATGTTGACCTGCTGCTGGTGCTTGCGCGCCTGCTTCTGCTTCTGCTCCTGCTCGTACTTGTACTTCGAGTAGTCGAGCAGGCGGGTCACCGGCGGCTTCGAGTTGGGCGCCACCTCGACCAGGTCGAGATCGGCCTCCTGGGCGCGCTTCAGCGCCTCGGAGGTGTCGACGATCCCGAGCTGCTCGCCGTCGGCGCCGATCAGGCGCACCTGCGGGACCCGGATCCGTTCGTTGATCCGAGTGGTGTCGCGCTCTGGCGGGCGCCGATCGAACCTACGCGGGACCGGCACTAGTGAGAGGGCTGGTGGAGCTTCAAGAGGACGAGTCGGGACGAAGGCACGGGTGCGGTCAACGGCGGCGGTCTTGTCGCGTGCCTGCAGTCAAGTTGGGCGGAGTATAGAGGGACGGCGCGGATCGCACAGCGCAATCTCAGGAGGCGCCGGTCTCGGCGGCGATCCGGGCGGCGAACTCGGGCACGGTCATCTCCCCCATCTCGCCCTCTGCGTGAGAGCGAACGGCGACCTTCTCGCCCTCGGTCTCCTTGTCACCGACCACCAGCATGTAGGGGTAGCGGCCCAGTTCGGCGTCGCGGATCTTGCGCCCGATCGACTCCGAGCGCTCGTCGACGCCGGCGCGGACTCCGGCCTCGAGGAGGCGGGCCGCTGTACCGGCGGCGTACTCGTTATGGCGGTCGGCGATCGGCAGCACGATCGCCTGGACCGGCGCCAGCCAGGTCGGGAAGCGGCCGCCGTAGTGCTCGATGAGGATGCCGGCGAAGCGCTCCATCGAGCCGAGCAGGGCGCGGTGGATCATCACCGGCCGGTGCGGGGCGTCGTCGGCCCCCGTGTAATAGAGGTCGAAGCGCTCGGGCATCTGGAAGTCGAGCTGGCAGGTGCCGCACTGCCAGGAGCGGCCGAGCGCGTCGGTGACGTGGAAGTCGATCTTCGGCCCGTAGAAGGCGCCGTCGCCAGGGTGCAGCTCGTACTCGCGCCCCTGGCGCTCCAGCGCTTCGGCCAGCGCCGCCTCCGCTTTCGCCCACTGCTCGCTACTCCCCATTGACTTCTCGGGCCGGGTCGAGAGCTCGACGCGGACGTCCTCGAACCCGAAGCGGGCGTAGAGCTCGTCGATCGCTTCGCAGATGCTCGCCACCTCGTCGGTGATCTGGTCCTCGGTGCAGTAGACGTGGGCGTCGTCCTGGGTGAAGGCGCGGACCCGCAGGAGGCCGTGGAGCACGCCCTCGCGCTCGTTGCGGGATACCCGGCCGAACTCGGCCAGCCGCAGCGGCAGCTCCCGGTAGGAGTGGCGGTCGGAGCCGAAGACGAGGCAGGCCCCGGGGCAGTTCATCGGCCGCAGCGCGAAGCGGCGGTCGTCGTCTTCCATGAAGTACATCTCGTCGCGGTAGTTGTCCCAGTGGCCGGAGCGGTGCCAGAGCTGCTCGTCCATCACGTGGGGGGTGGCGATCTCCTTGTAGCCGCGCTTGCGCAGCTGCTGCTGGACCTCGTCCTCGATCAGGCGCAGGAGCGTCGTCCCGTTCGGCAGCCAGAACGGCATCCCCGGCGCCTCCTTGCGGAGCATGAAGAGGCCGAGCTGCGGGCCGAGGCGCCGGTGGTCGCGTTCCTTGGCCTGCTCGAGCCGCTCCAGGTGCTGCTCGAGGTCCTTTTTGGAGAAGAAGGCGGTGCCGTAGATCCGGGTCAGCGGCTCGCGGTTCTCGTCACCGCGCCAGTAGGCGCCGGCAACGGAGTTGAGCTTGATCGCCTTGATGCGGCCGGTCGAGGGACCGTGCGGGCCGCGGCAGAGGTCCTCGAAGGGGCCGTTGCGGTAGAGCGAGACCGTCTCGACGCCCTCGTCACGGACCAGGTCCTCGATCAGCTCGACCTTGAAGATCTCACCCTGACCGCCGAACAGCTCGATGGCCTCGCCGGGGGTGACGTCACGGCGCTCGAAGCGCTCGTCGGCCTTGATGTGCTCGCGCATCTTCGCCTCGACCTTCGCGAGATCGCCATCGTTGATCTTCACCCCGTCGGGGAACTCGAAGTCGTAGTAGAAGCCCGACTCGATCGGCGGGCCGATCGTCACCTTGGTCCCGGGGTAGAGCTCCTGGACCGCCTCGGCCATCACGTGGGCGGCGTCGTGGCGGATCAGCTCCAGCGCCTCGGCGTCGCGATCGGTGAGGATCGCCACCTCCGCCCCGCCCTCCGGCAGCGGCGCCGAGAGGTCGCGCAGCTCGCCATTCACCTTGATCGCCAGCGCCGCCTTGGCAAGCCCCGGCCCGATCGCCGCGGCGGCGTCGGCGCCGCTGGCGCCCGCCGGCAGCTCCAACGGCGTGCCGTCGGGCAGCTTGACGACGAGCTTGTCGGTCGCGGCCTCCATCCGGGCCATCGTACGGAAGATTTTTCCGTGGAAGCCCCGGCCCGGCTAGCGGGCGGGTCCCTGGCGCGCCTGCCGCACCGCGATCAGCGGGCAGGGACTCTCCGCCCCGACCGGTCCGGTCGCTTCCCAGAGCACGTACGGCGGGGCGCTGCGGAGGACCCGGAGCCCGGAGTAAGGCGGCTGCGACGCATCTCCTTCGGTGACCACGAAACGGACCCCCGGCGGCGCGTCGCCGGCTTCCTCGGCCCCCTTGATGC
>CAMPIP010000010.1 GCA_946886425.1 uncultured Actinomycetes bacterium | reverse complement strand
GGCCGGGGGCGTTCATCTGACCGGGGGCGGGTTGCCCTCGGCGCTGGCCGCCAGGGTGGGATCCCACTCGCAGACCGTGCAGGCGTGGCCGAAGGCGGAGCGGAGGAACCGCAGCGCGAAGGCGTGCGGGTCCTCGGCGGCGATCACGTCGTCCCAGTCGAGGACGTACTCGCCGAGCTCCCCGTCCCAGCGGGCCGGCTCGGGGGCGATCGGGCCGTCGGCGAAACCCTCCGGCGCCGGGTGGGCATAGGCGTAGAAGGCGGCGCGCGGGTAGCGCGGGTCGCCCGGCCACCAGCCGACCGCGACCTCCTGGGAGTCCATCGCGTTGCGCATGATGAAGTCGTCCGAGGGCGGCTCGGCCGGGGCCCCGGAGAAGAGACTGACGGCGAGGTCGAAGGAGCCCCACCAGGCGTGGACGGGGGTCGAGCGCCCGCGGTAGGGGGCTCGGAAGGCGCCCAGCGCGAGCGCCGCGCGGCCGGCGGCCTGGAAGTAGTCGGCGACCTGGCCGGCGTCGTAGCGGGCGTGCTCGGTGTCCTCGTCGAGCGGCACGGTCCAGGCGACCTCCTGCGGCGCCGGGTCGATCTCGACCGCCCCGGCGATTTCGCGCACGGCGGCCAGCACGCCCTGGGTCACCTCGGCGACCGGGCGGTCGGGCGTCAGCGGCACCGCGACGCGCCTCCCGTCGGCGTGCTCGACCACCGCCACGTGCGAGCGCAGGTCCAGCACCACCGCGAAGACCCCGGACCCGTCCGGCGCCGCCAGCGGCGCCGTCTCCCAGCCGCGCGCGGTCAGGCGCAGCGCCGCGTGCTGCAGTTGCGGCTCTGGCGGCGCCAGCTCCGCCGCCAGCTTGCCGAGCACCTGCGTGTGCGCGTGCAGGGTGTCGCAGGTCTCGCTCCACTCCGCGTAGGAGGTCGAGGGCCAGGGGGCCGCCATGGCCCAGACGTTAGCGCGCCCTCAGGAGACGGCCGCTTCGGCCGGCCCCGCGAACAGCTCGGCGGAGGGGATCCCGATCACCTCGCCCCGGAACCGCTTCCTGGTCCCGTAGACGACCCAGGTGGTGTCGATTTCGCCGATGTCGAGGTCGAGCCGCAGCTCGTCGCGGTGCTCTTCGTAGTGCTCGATGTGGGTCAGGCCCGAGTCGTACCTGCCGGCCAGCAGCTCGTCGCCCACCACCGGCTTGGAGACGACGTCGATCACCTCGTCCCACCGCGAGAGGTCGACGTAGCCCTTGGTCGCGGGGACGATCCCGATCGAGCGGGGCCGCTTGACCTCGCGCCTGCTCAACAGGACCAGGTGCTTGGTCGGGTATACGAAGGTGTCGACCACGAAGACCTCGGTCCAATATTTCTCGGTGACCTTGTGGACCAGCGGGTGGGCGCTGCACTGGACGAGGAAGGCGTCGTCGCGCCCCCGCAGCCGCTCCAGCCCGTCGAAGAAGTCGGCGATCAGCTCGAACTCGTAGTCGCTGACGCCCTGGAACTCCGCGTAGCGCCCCACCGCCCGTTCATGGCAGGTGCCCTCCGGCCCGAGCGTGATGAAGGTCGTCGCCATCCCCCCAGGGTAGGCAACCGGCAAAGAAAGCTCAACTGGTCTTGATATAGACGGGTGCTTAATGGCATACTCGGCCGCCATTGATTGCTGCGGGGCGGGACAGCGCGGCGGCACCACGGGCCGGAACCCTGGCCCTGTCCCTGCTTGCCGTGCCGCTCAACGTGAGGATCCTCGACGCGCTCGCGAAGAAGTCGAAATCGCTGGTGGCGTTGCGGCGCGCCGGCGGTTCGCCGTCAACGACGACCATGCGGATGCACATGCGGACGCTGGCGCGGGCCGGCGTCGTCGAGCGACGGGGACGGGACGGGTTCACCAACAGCGCCACCTTCGGGCTGACACCGGCCGGACAGGAACTGCTCGAAGTCGCCGCGGTCCTCAAGGCTTGGCTGGCGTCGGCGCCCGGCCCCGAGCTCGAGTTCGGCAGCGTCGACGCCGCGGGGAAGGTCTCGACTCTGGTCGCTGGCTGGTCGGCCGGGATCGTCCGCCTGCTCGCCGCGCGACCGCTCTCGCCCGCCGAGCTCGACCAGATCGTCAAGAGCCGTGACGTCGGCTCGCTGGAACGGCAGCTGGGAGGGATGAGCCTGGCCGGCCTGACCGAGCCGGCACCCGGCTCCGATTCGGAGGCGCGCCACAAGCCGACCCATTGGCTGCGGCAGGCGATCGCGCCGCTCGCCGCGGCGGCGCACTGGGAACGCAAGACCGGCCTCGATGGCGCGACGCCGATCTCTCGGCTCGACGTCGAGGCCGCCTTCCTGCTCTCCACGCCCTTGGTCCAGCTCTCGCCGCAGCTCGAAGGAACCTGTCGGCTGGTCGTCGAGATCCACCCCGGCGCCGGCAGCAGGCACGCTGGCGCCGTCCTCACCGTCGAGCGCGGCCGCGTCGCGCTCTGCACCACCCGAATCCACGGTCAGGTCGACAGCTGGGTGGCCGGACCGCCCTCGAGCTGGCTCCATGCCGTCATCGAGGGCGAGCCTGAATGCCTGGACTCGGGCGGCAGCGACCGCCTCTCCGCCGCCGTCCTCGAGGGACTCCACGTGGCGCTGTTCGGACCGCGCCAGGGCGGCCCGGCCGCCTGAGTTCGCTTGATTTCATCCCAATGGGTGGGATAATCAGCAGTCGTTGACCATTGTTCCGGGCAAAGGGAAGACGGGGAACGGCGTTCGGGCGGGGAGCGTGGCCCTCTCGATGCTTTCGATCCCGATCAACGTCTTCGTCCTCCAAACGTTGGCTGACGGCTCCACTTCCCTGACGGATCTGCGCAGGGCGGCAGGCTCTCCCCCTCAGACGACGATGCGCAGCTATCTGAATGGCCTGAGCGAATCGGGGGTGCTTGTTCGTCGGCGCCGGACGAGCTTTCCGGGTTCGCTGGACTTCGACCTCACACCGGCGGGCCAGGACCTGCTCAACGTCACAGCATCCCTGCAGTCCTGGCTCGCGGAGGCTCCAGAAGGGCCGATCGAGATCGGCAGCGTCGCCGCGAAGAGCGCCATCAAGGCGCTGGTCGAGGGATGGTCGACGTCCCTCCTCCGTGCGCTCGCGGCTCGCCCGCTCTCCCTGACCGAGCTGAACCGTCTCGTTCCCAACATCAGCTACCCCGCTCTCGAGCGCCGCCTGGCGGCGATGCGTCTGGCGGGGCAGATCGAGGCTCAGGAGCAGCAGCGACGGGGTCGCCCCTACGGGGTTACCCCGTGGTTGCGCTTGGCCGTCGGCCCGGTCCTCGCCGCCGTCCGGTGGGAGCATTCGCATGCCGCGCCGGAGGCCGCTCCACTCGGCCGCTTGGACGTAGAGACGGCCTTCCTTCTCTCCATCCCGGCCCTTCGCCTGCCCGCCGATCTCTCCGGCTTCTGCCGCCTCGCGGTCAGGTTCAGCGCCGCGGGCGGTTCGCGCCTTGCCGGCGTCTTGATACACGTCGAAAACGGAACGGTCGCGGCCTGCGCGTCGCGCCTGCGGGGCAATGCGACCGCCTGGGCGTCGGGATCGGTCTCAGCCTGGCTGACGACGCTTGTCGAGGGCTCTTCCGGCCAGCTCGAGATCGGAGGCGACAGCCACCTGGCTACCGCCGTCCTCGAAGCGCTTCACGCGAGCCTTTTCCGCCGCGACGTCGCCAGCGCCTGATGCACACCGAGCTCTGGGCCCCCGTTTCCTGGCCGACAAGGCTGTCTCGCACATGTGCCAATTAGCGCGCTCGAAAATCCGTCGGACGCGGTTTGCAGGAAGAAACCGAAATCCAAGGACAGATGTTCCCCAAACGCTCGCTCTTCCTTGACCAGTGGTACCTCGATTGGTTAGGAACATCTCTGTCAAATCAATCCGGCGCGGGGAGGGCCGTGAGGCGTCTTCCCTGCCGGCAGACAGAAGGAGCGAAAGATATGACTCGCAAGTTCAAGGCGCTCGGCCTCTCGCTTGTCGCGGTGTTCGCGATGAGCGCGGTCGTCGCCTCGGCCGCCCAGGCCGGCCACATCGGTTGGGAGTCGGGCGCGACGAAGCTGACAGCCAAAGCGCTGCAGATCCAGGAATTCGACACGACAGCCGGCACGATCAAATGCAACGAAATCTCCGGTGAAGTCGATCTGAGCAAATACAGCAATCCGACCGAAACACTGGAAACCGAAAACCTGAAATACACCAACAACGGTTCATCCAACTGTGAATCCAGCGTCTCAGGGTTTGAACCAACCGTCGAAATGAACGAATGCGACTATCGTTTCCACGCCGACGAAACAGTCGAAAACAACCCCGATGCGATCGAGGTGACAACGGATGTCGTCTGCCCGACCGGCAAAGACATCACCATCAACGGTGGCTTCCTCTGCACCGTCCATGTCGGTTCGCAGAGCGGTCTGACCACCCTTACAGCGACAACGAACACAGAAGTTACTCCCGAGGACATCGTCCTCGAGCCCGACGTGACGAACATCGACTACAGCCACGAAGGCCTCTGCGGCTTTGGCTCCGGTACCGACGGAACCTACAATGGCGACGTGACAATCACGGCCGAGGACAACAACAAAAACCCGAAAGCAGTCACAGTTACATAAGCAGGACACGGCCAAAACGGCCAGTAAGTGGCATACCGAGAGGGGTCGCCATTGGCGGCCCCTCCGTATGCGTAAAGCAGGCATTGAGGGGGCTCGACGGCTCGCAAGGATTGAGCCATTAGCTTTCGTTTATCGGCTCTCGCAGTACAGCGACGCAGTCGCGTCAGTCGACCTTCTCGTCCAGAAGCGCAATGACATCCGCACAGGGAGACTCCATCGCACGCCCATCTCCGGAGCACTGCAACGGGCAGCCAGACGTGAGAGAAGCCAGTTTCCGGCCCCGCCACCGGGTCGGGCGAACCGGGGCCCAGCCACCGAAAGCCTCGCGAAATTGCCTGCCTTCCCGGCAAAATGCCGCTCCCGATGCGGGTGTTCCTTGACAGATATGCGTGCATACTTGTATAGTCTCCCAAGCGGTTCCAGCCTAGGGTGACGAAGCGCGGGATCGGGGGGAAATCGTTCCGCTGGCAGGTTGGACTTATCGGGTGAGTGGGACAAGGGGATTCGACCGCGTGAGGCAGCCATGCGTCGCGGTACTACAGAAGGAGAGGGCAAGTTGAAAGGGCAGATTCGTAGGCGCAGGCATCTTGCGCGGGAGCCTATGGGCACGGCCGGTCTACTGATTGCGGTTGTGGCATTGATTTTCGCTGTTGCTGGCGGTGCCTATGCGGCGAAGAGGTATGTGATCACGTCGAAGGGCCAAATCAAGCCCAGTGTGCGGGAGATGCTCCAAGGCAAGCGTGGTAAGCGTGGTCCGGTTGGTCCCGTCGGTCCGGCTGGGACCAACGGTAAGGATGGCGCACGGGGACCCGCCGGCACCAATGGAAGCAACGGGACGAACGGCGTTAGCCCCGTGGGAGTTGCCTTCGAAGGCAATCAGAACGGTTGCTCTGAAGGGGGAATCGAATTGAAGGGCGCCAGCACCACCATCCTATGCAATGGAAAAAGAGGCAGAAATGGCGTGAGCATTTTCTCCACTCAGTTCTCGGGACCAGAGGGCCCCTGCGCTGAAGGAGGCACCAAGTTTGAAGGCGGCTCCGGAGACACCTACGCCTGCAACGGGGTGCCTGGCACCGCGGGTTCTCCATGGACTCTCGGCGGCACTCTCCCTAGCGGCGAAACCGAGACCGGCGTCTGGACGACGATGCTGGGGCCGTTGGAAACTTTTGGCAACTACTCGGGCCAGATCGCCATTTCGTACACGCTACCCCTCCTTACTGCACAGGCAGCGGGGAACGTGCAGGTCAATGCGCCCGCGTACAACGGCGAAGACGAAACTGGCGCCGAACATGAAAAATGTCCCGGCAAAGTGGACAACCCCAGGGCCAAAAAAGGCTTCCTTTGCGTCTACACCCAGCAAAAATCCTACAAATCGGTGGGTGTGCAGTCGAATCGCTTCAAGACGGGCGTCGTCCTGACGGAGTTCGCCAAACCGAAAGAAGGTGAAGTGGTGGTAAGCCAGCCTGGCAGCACCGCTTTCGGCACGTGGGCGGTAACGGCGCCGTAGATAGACCACCTATTTCACTTGGCGGAGAGGGGAGCGAGCATGAGGAAGAAGAGGCGCACACAGGGCAGAAGTCGCCACGGCTATGGAGTGGGAGCCATCTTTGGCGTCCCCCTGATGGTCACGGTCCTCTTCTTCAGCCCCTCTGTTCCGGCGGCGTCGGCGGCCGGAACCCATGTGTTCCAGGAAACGTTTGGAAGCGCCGCCCAGCCGACCTTCAGTCAGATTGGCGGCTTGGCGGTCGATCAAGGAACTGGCGATGTCCTCGTTATCGACTCGGTCGCATTGACTGTCAGTCGGTTCAAGTCGAACGGGGAACCAGATCCTTTCTCCGCGCTTGGTACCAATGTGCTCGACGCCAAAGGCGTGATACCGCCGGCCAAATGCACGCCCCCTTCTCCCGAATGCGACGGTACCCCGCAGCAGGGCTTCGCCTTCGATTCCACCTTCGTGGAACAGCAGATAGCCGTCGACAGCTCCGGAAGTGTCACTGATGGGAACATCTACGTAACTCAGGGATCCAGCGGAGCGGGCGTGAACCTCGTCGACGTATTTGCCGGAACCGGCGAATACCTGGGACAGATAACTGCCGCCAATGGGGTGCCGTTCGGAGAAAATCTCTTTAAAGTGTCTCCCACGGGAGTTACGGTGGACTCCGACGGGGCTATCTACGTCGCTGGCGCATTCGACAACCGGATCTACAAGTTCGTTCCGAGTGCCAATCCGCCGGTGAACGCGGACTGGGTCGCGAGCTTTTCGACTGTTACGAAACCCTTCTCCATTGCGGCTGGCGCCGGACCCACCGCCAACTCGCTATTCGTTACCGAACAGTCCAACCGAACCTTCAAGATCAACGCCGACACCGGTGCCGTCGAAGCACTCGTGAACGAAAACGACGATCAGGTTGTAGCCGTCGATTCCTCAAGTTCAAACTCAGAAGGTCACGTCTTTGCGGCCGGGTCCGCACGCCCCCGCATTCGGGAGTATGAGGTCCTCGGCGCGACCCCGACGCTCGTATCCAACTTTGACGAAGGATATCTCAATGACTCGGGCGGACTCGCAATTGGTTCGGGGGGAGAGGTCTACGTCAGCGTCGGTCTCGGCGGCGTCAGTGGCCTTCAGGTCTACACGCCGCTCGTGTTCCCGCCCATCCCGGTGACGGGCGCGGCAATAGTACGCGACAATATAAGTGTAACTATGACGGGAACGGTAAATCCAGAAGGACAACCGCTGGAAGAATGCTACTTCGAATACGGACCCACTAGCGCATACGGTGCCGTCGCAGCCTGCGAGGACCCCGATACGACTGAAGTGGAAGGCGTGGCGCCAGTTGCCGTCCACGCCGATCTCAATGGGTTGGACGAAGAAGCCGAATACCATTACCGCCTCGTTGCAAAAAACGCCGTAGAAACGGTGAAAGGACAGGATGCCACGGTCAAAACGCCCAGCATCCCGCGCGTGGTGGCAGAGTGGACTTCCTCGGTCGATACGAACACGGCAACGTTGAAAGCCACGATCAACCCTGAAAACGACGAAACCAGCTTTTTCGTTGAGTGGGGCATCAGCGCGTCGTACGGCCATAGAACGGCCGCGCGGACGGTTGCAATCGGCCGCGACCAGGAGAACCACTTGGTCAGCGTTGATCTTCAAGGGTTGGCAACTGGTGCGACCTATCATTGGCACATCATCGCCACCAATAGCCATGGCACCGTCGAAGGCGCTGACCGTAACTTCACGACGTTTGTGCCCGGCAGGGGACTGCTGGCTGACGAGCGGGTGTACGAGCTAGTGTCGCCGCAGGATAAGAACAACGCGGAAGTGGGCCTGCCCGAGGCGGCTGGGACTGGGGCGGGAAAAACGGACATAGGCTTCGCGAATCCGCAGCAGGCGGCTCCATCTGGCGGGGCGATTAGTTTCCACTCGGCCACTGCGTTTGGTAACGCACCGCAAAGTGCACCGATATCTAGTCAGTATCTGTCGTCAGCCAGTCAGGCGACTGTCCCGAGCTGGTCGACGCAGAATATCGACCCGCCTTTCGAAGAAGGCTACCTACGTAATCCGATTGTTGGGCTGTCCGCGGATCTGTCGCATGCAATCGCGGTCGTGATTGCGCCGGCATTGGCTGGGGCTCCGGAAGGGTTCGCGAACATCTATCTGCGAGATAATCGAACGGGCTCGTTGCGGGCCCTAAGTACCAGTGTCCCGATCACCGACCTTACTGGAGGCGAACGATTTTGCGTATCCTACGGTGGCGCATCCACGAACTTTAAGCGCATCTTCTTTGTTGCCAGGGGGGCGCTAATTTCGGGAGATCCTGTTGCAAATGGCTTTAACTTGTACGAATGGACGGTATTTGACGGATTGCATCTGGTAAGTCGCTTGCCCACTGAGGTGCCTGCCACGCCCAGCCTTGCCACCGGCTTTGGCAGCCCGGATGGAGGTCCGCAGTGCAAGTCGTCTAGGACGTTTCTGAGGCATGCGGTATCGGCTGACGGTTCACGGGTCTTCTGGACGTACGACGGAACCTTTGCGGGGGCGTCGGATCCACTGTTCGCGCGAGTCGATGGCTTCGAAACGGTTCAACTTGATGCCAAACAAGGCGGAACCGGCCGCGGAGGCGGTAGGTATTGGGACGCGAGTCTGGACGGCTCGAAAGTGTTTTTCACGGACGCAAACAGACTCACGGCGGCCAGCTCTACCACCGGCTCAGATCTGTATGTCTACGACCTGGACAAGTGGGAAGACAACAGGCCCAATCCCTTGTCCGACCTTACGCCCGTAATTGGCGAAGGCGCTAACGTGCAAGGCGTTCTTGGCGCGTCCAGCGACGGAGCTTTTGTGTACTACGTCGCGACGGGCCGGGTGACGGGGGAAGCAGTGAACGCTCGTCACGAAAAAGCCATGGCCGGAAAACCGAATCTCTACGTGTGGCACGAGGGTAGTGGCAACCGTTTCATCGCTACGTTGGACGGTGGCGACGACACGAACTGGAGTCAAAATCCGACTCAGCAGGCTGCTCGCGTAGCGCCCGATGGGCGCCACGTAGCGTTTCTCTCTACGGCAGCCCTGACGGGCTACGACAATACGGTTGACAGCGGAAGTAGCTGTGGCCGCGATGTTAAGCAGAAAGCTCTCGGTCCGAAGTGCCAAGAGGCCTACGTTTACGACTTTGTCGCCAATGACCTCGTCTGCGTGTCATGCAACCCAGCCAATTCGCGGCCGCTCGGGACGACTTCGTTCCCGGTGTGGAGCTCGCCTGAAACGCAACCGCGCTACCTCTCGGATCGCGGGGACCGAGTCTATTTCCAGACGCCGGATCCGCTGATCGTCGCCGATGGTAACGGGCAGCAGGATGTCTATCAGTGGGAGCGGGAGGGGACTGGATCCTGCACCGGCTCGAGCCCGAGCTTCCACGCTCGCAACGGGGGCTGCATCGACCTTGTATCCAGCGGCCAGAGCCCACAGGGCAGCTACTTCGTTGACGCATCCTCGAGCGGAGACGATGTCTTTTTCGCCACCAGGCAACGTCTGGTGCGTAGCGATCGCGACCAGCGTTTCGACGTGTATGACGCCCGCGTGGGTGGTTCGGTCGAGCCGCCGCCTCCACCGCAATGCGAAGGAGAAGGTTGCCGGGGCCAGGGAACCACGCCCGCCGCTGGCCAGACTCCCGGTACGGCCGATTTCGTCGGCCCCGGGAACCCAAAGCCGAAAGCTTGCCGCAAGGGCATGCGGAAGGTGAGGCAGAAGGGAAGGCGCGGCAAGCCTAAGAAGGCGCGTTGCGTAAGGGCAAAGACGCGCAAGCATCGGCAACAAAAACGCCAAGCGCATCATAGGAGGGGGGTAAACCGATGATCCGCCACACCTCGTCGCTGCTAGTCGCGCTCACGGCCACCGTTGCCGGCCTGCTTTTTGCCGCCGCGCCTGGCTCGGCAGCCGCTCCTTCCGGCCCGGCCTGGAGCATCAACTCGATCGCTACGCCGACTAACTTCGTACCTGGCGATACCGAACGCCCGTACTCCTACGAAGTGACGATCATCAACAATGGCGCGGCGTCGACCGACGGAAGCCCGCTGATCATCTCCGACACCCTTCCGCAGGGCCTCGTCGTGAAAGGCGTCCAGATGGTGCTTCCATATGAACCGGGGAAAGACGCCCGCAACGATTTCGGCACCGCCGCGGGCGCCAATTCGCTGTGTGTGGTCGATGAAGGCGGCGGACCGGCCACGGTCACCTGCGAAGTGCCGGAAAAATACCCGTCGCCGCCGTTCGTCAATACCCCCGATCGACCCTCGATGCTGCGGAGTGGTGAAGCATTGAGCATCGTCATCGCCGTTGCTCCGACCGGAGTGGTCGAGGGGGAGGAGCTGATCAATCGGGCGACCGTCGAAGGAGGCGGTGCGGCTCCTGCCTCGGTGAGCGCCGACAATAAGGCCAGCGCCGCGCCCGCGGAGCGTGGCTTCGCCTACTTCCGGGCAACGTTGAGTGGCGTCGGTGGCGATCCGGTCGGGGAAGCTGCTTCGCACCCATTTCAGTACACCACCAGCTTCGCGCTTCATACGAAGCCGGGCGCGGGCGGCCCGGGTGCGTCTCCGTTCGTACCGGCTGGCGGCGATGTCAAGGACATTGCCGTCGCTTTGCCCCCGGGGCTTGTCGGCAACCCCCTCTCGATTGCTCGCTGCACGACCCGGCAGTTCACCTCCGGTACTACCAAGACGTTCTCCAACGGCAAAGGAGCCATCGTCCAGGGCAGCGTCAACGAATGCCCGGATGCTTCCGCGGTGGGGTTCGTGCTGATTCAGCAGGTCGAGGGGGCTCGGTCGGGGCCAACGCCGTTGTACAACCTCGTTCCAGCACCGGGTGAGCCGGCGCTCTTCGGCTTCATAGTCGGCGGCATACCTTTTTACATCGACACGGAAGTCCGCACCGGCGGCGATTATGGGATCAACGGTGTCCTTCACAACAATTCCGAGGTGAAACGAGTCACGGCGGCAACCGTGACTCTCTGGGGAACGCCGGCCGACCCGCGCCACGATCCGTTGCGTGGAAGCTGCCTGGTGCCGACCACCGTCTCGGGTAACTGGTCTTTCGAAGAATGCGCGGCCGGGATCCCTCCGAAGCCATTCTTCCGAGTGCCGACGTCCTGCGGGAATCCGCTTGAATCCGTGATGAGCTTCAGCACCTGGCTCTCACCCCGGGAGTTCCTCAGCGAAGGGTCCGGGCAGCCGGGGCTCGTCGGCTGCGACGCGGTGTCGTTCCAGCCAACTTTCGAAGCGCGGCCCACGACTAACGTCGCCGACTCGCCGAGTGGTCTCAGTGCCAACGTTCATGTTCCCCAGAAGGAACATGAAGAGCCGGAGGGCCTGGGGCAGGCGGATCTGCGCGATACGACCGTGGTTCTGCCCAAGGGGCTGGTCATCAACCCGTCGAGCGCCAATGGCTTGGCGGCCTGCTCGCCGGCACAGGTCGGGCTGACGAGCGCGGTCGGGAAGGCGCCGGTGACCTTCACCCCGGCCCCCGCTCAATGTCCCGATGCCGCACGGATCGGGAGCGTCGAAGTGAACGTCCCGGCGGTCGACCATCCGTTGCCGGGAAGCGTTTATGTCGCAAGCCCGCACGACAATCCGTTTGGCACCTTGTTGGCCATCTATATCGCTGTCAACGATGAGCAGTCAGGCGTGGTCCTGAAGCTTCCTGGCAAGGTGGCGGCAGACCTTGATAACGGTCAGCTGACGACGACCTTCGCGGAAACGCCACAGCAGCCATTCGAAGACTTCAAGCTGACCTTCTTCGGAGGCCCGCTCGCGGCCCTGCGGACGCCGGCGGTATGCGGCTCCTACCGGACGACGTCCTCGATGACGCCTTGGTCCGCACCGGCTTCCGGGCCGCCGGCGACGCCGTTCGACGCCTACGCGATCAGCCGATCCCCGAACGGCGGTCCCTGTCCCACCAGCGCCGGAGCTCAACCCAATTCACCTTCCTTCCGCGCCGGCACGCTCGCGCCGATCGCGGGGGCTTACTCGCCGCTCCTGGTCAATTTGAACCGAGAGGACGGATCGCAGGAACTCTCTTCGTTGAGCCTGGACCTGCCGCCGGGCCTAATCGGCAAGCCAGCGGGAGTTCCCTACTGCTCGGATGCCGCGCTGGCCACGGCACGGGCGAAGACCGGCCGCCAGGAGCAGGCTAACCCGAGTTGTCCAGCGGCATCGGAGCTGGGGACGGTAACCGTAGGCGCCGGAGCGGGTCCGTCGCCCTATTACACGACCGGCCGCGCATACCTCACTGGCCCGTACAGGGGCGCGCCGCTATCGATGGCGATCATCACGCCCGCGGCAGCCGGTCCCTATGACCTTGGCACGGTCGTCGTGCGGACCGCGTTGCGGATAGATCCCGAGACGGCCAAGGTCACGGCGGTCTCGGACACCATCCCCCACATACTCGAAGGCGTGCCGCTGGACGTGAGATCGATCGCCGTCAAGGTCGATCGACCGGACTTCACGTTGAACCCCACGAACTGCGACCCGCTCTCCTTCGACGGGACCTGGACTTCGCTGCTGGGGCAGAACGCGGCGCTGCACAACCGTTTTCAGGTCGGCGAATGCCGCCGCCTCCAGTTCAAGCCGAAGCTGCACCTGCGTCTGAAAGGGGGGACCAAGCGAGCCAAATACCCGCGGTTGCGAGCGGTGTTGACGATGCCGAGAGGCGGGGCAAACATTGCTGGCACCTCGGTGGCCCTTCCGCATTCGGAGTTCCTCGCTCAGGAGCACATCCGCACGATCTGCACGAGGGTCCAGTTTGCCGCCAAGCAGTGCCCCGCCGGATCCGTCTACGGACACGTTAGGGCGATCAGTCCTCTGGTCGATTATCCCCTCGAAGGCCCGGTCTACCTGCGGTCCTCCTCGCATCCCCTGCCGGACATGGTCCTGGCGTTGAGGGGACCTGCTCATCAGCCCGTCGAGATCGACGCGGTCGGCCGCGTGGATTCCGTCCGTGGGGGGATCCGAGTCAGCTTCGAAACGGTTCCAGACGCACCGGTGAGCAAGCTGATCCTCAATATGAGGGGCGGTAAGAAGGGCCTGCTGGTCAACAGCCGCAACATTTGCAAGCACCCGGGCCGGGCGCGAGCGAAATTCTCAGCCCAGAACGGAAAGAACGCTGAACTGAGGCCATTCCTTCGGTCCAGGTGTTCGAAGAAGAAGAGTCTCAAGCACCGAAGAGGCCAAGGAGGAAAGAAGCACGGTCACCGCTGAACGGCCGGGGTGTGGTGGTTGCATGAGACCGATCACCGCCGCACTCGTGGGCGTGGCCGTGTCCGCGGGTTTGCTCCTTGCCGGTCCCGCCCTTGCGTTGGGAGCGGACGAGGGTGTCCCTTCGGAAGCGATCGTCTGCGAAGGCGACTCCTGCCAGCCCTTGCCTCCAGAACCTGACGATCCGACTCCCGGGACTCTTGTCCCGGGGCCTGGCAACCCGGCAGTCCACTTCATTGACGAAGGCTCCCGCAGGCACCGTAGACATGCCCGTGGCCACCAAAGGCAAAAAGGGGGCCACCGGAAGTCAGATGCTAAAAAACATCGGAGGGGCCAACCGTGAGGGCCTTGGTGGCCGTCACGATTCTCGTCTCGTTCGCACTTGTCGTTCCTGTCGAGTCCTATGGCGCATGGCCGGGGCTCCAAGGCTTTCAGATGACGGCTCGGGCCGAAGGCGGTGCTCAGAACCTTCTTGCGGGGTCGCATCCCTATTCGCTTACGGCTCGGGTGGGCCTGGGTGCTTCCAGCGAAGGGCAGCCGCAGTTACTTGCCCCCGAGGAAGATCTGCGCAGCCTCAGACTCGAGCTGCCGGCTGGGCTTATCCTCAACTCCACGGCACTATCCCAGTGCAGTTCAGCCGCATTCGCGGCTGCTCGTGCCTCCCCTTTCGAAGCGAGCCAATCGGGAGAGGACTGTCCGGAAGCGAGCCAGGTTGGCACGGTGGATGTCTATTCGGGCACCACCGGCACGGTGAGGCGCTTCGGGGTCTTCAATCTGGCGCCGGTACGAGGGTCGCCCGGCCGGCTCGGCATCGCGCCCTTCGGTGCTCACGTGATTATGGGCATAGGGATCCAGGCCGATCCCGCAAACCAGTACAGGTTGGTCTTGGACGCCGCCGATTTCCCGCGATATCTCCGCGTCCAGGCGCTGGAGCTCGCGCTCTGGGGGGTGCCCTGGGGCGCCTCGCATGATGGGGAACGCGGTGACTGCCTGAACGAGGCAGACCCCGGCTTTCCGTGGGCAAAATGCTCTGTCGGTCCACCCGTCAACAATCGGCCGCTGGCTTATCTGACCATGCCCACCGATTGCGGTTCTCCGCAGGCCTTTGTGGCCACGGCGGCCAGCTGGCAGCAGCAGATCCCGGCCAGCGCCAGGTATCCCGCTGGGGGCGTCTCCTTCCTAGGTGGTTGCGACGGGCTCGGATTCAACCCGATGCCGCTCGCCCAACTGACCGAGCGCCGAACCTCCTCCTCGAGCGGCTTCTCCTTCGACCTGATCAATGAGGCCGAGCAGCTCACCATGCCGGACCTCCGGCTTCCTTCTCAGGTGCGCACCGCCCGAGTTTTCCTGCCAGAGGGGGTCACGCTCAACCCCTCGATGGGGTCAGGGCTGGGTGTCTGCACGCCCAGTCAGTACGCCGCGGAGACCACGTCCTCGCTCGGCTGTCCGGAAGAATCGAAGATCGGCAACTTCACCGTGCGAACCCCCCTGTTCGAAGAAGCGATCACGGGGGCGGTCTACCTAGCCGAGCCAGACGACCCCTCAACCGCCCCGCCGGGGGCCGAGAATCCCTTCGACTCGCTTCTCGCCCTCTATTTCGTCGCCCGCTCCTCCCAGCGCGGCATCCTGCTGAAGGTTCCGGGCAAGCTTGACGCCGACCCCGACACCGGCCGTCTGACGGCAACTCTCGAAAACCTCCCGCAGCTTCCATACACGCACCTCGAAGCTCACTTCAAGACGGGGCAGCGAGCGCCGCTAATCACTCCCAGCCACTGTGGCACCGTAGTCACCCGAGTCGAGATGCTCCCGTGGGCGCAGGGCCCGAAACCTGTGGTCTCCTCGACGTCAGCCCCCATACAGGAGGGAATCGGTGGCGGCCCCTGCCCCGGCGGTGGAGCGCCCCCGTTCGCGCCGACCGCGGTCGCGGGCTCGCTGAATTCCAATGTCGGCTCTTACACGCCCTTCTATCTGCGATTGACGAGAACCGACGCCGAGCAGGAGATCACCTCCTACTCGGCGGTGCTGCCACGGGGCCTCACTGGCCGCCTTGCGGGTATCCCGACCTGCTCGGACACGGCGATCGCCGCGGCTCGAACGCGGACTGGCAGGGAGGAGCAAGCGCATCCAACCTGCCCGGCCACCAGTCAGGTCGGACACACGTATTCCGGCTACGGGGTGGGACGAGCCCTGGCATACGCTCCGGGAAAGGTCTACCTCGCCGGTGCCTACCACGGCTCCCCTCTTTCGCTTGTGACGATAAACGCCGCGACCGTGGGTCCGTTCGACCTCGGAACGGTCGTCATCCGTTCTGCCCTGGAAGTGGATCCGCGGACGGCACAGCTGCGGATCGACTCACGCGCCTCTGATCCCATTCCGCACATTCTCAAAGGAGTTCCTCTGCACCTGCGCGACGTGCGCGTTTACCTCGATCGTCCTGACTTCACCCGCAATCCGACCAGCTGCGAACCCTCGCAAGTGATCTCCACGCTGACCGGCTCCGGCGCGCGCTTCGGCGACTCCAGCGACGACAGCACGGCCACGGTGGCAAACCACTTTCAGCTCCTGAACTGCCGAACTCTCGGCTTCCGCCCTCGCCTGGGCCTGCGCCTTCGAGGCAGAACCCGTCGGGGGGACTTCCCGGCCCTACGAGCAGTCTTCGCGGCCCGACCTGGCGACGCGAACCTGAAGCGGATCGCCGTGACCATGCCGCACTCGGAGTTCCTCGCCCAGTCCCATATCCGGGCGATCTGCACCCGGGTTCAGTTCGCGGCTGAGAGTTGCCCCCGGGGGTCGATCTATGGGCGTGCCGTTGTGTACACGCCCCTCCTCGACCAGCCGTTAAGCGGACCCGTGTACCTGCGTTCCTCCTCCAACCCCCTGCCGGACATGGTCACTTCTCTGCGCAGCGGCTCGGTCAGGCTCGTGCTGGAGGGTCGCATAGGCCCGGCGCGTCACGGCATCCGCATCTTCTTCGACGACCTGCCGGACGCTCCGCTGGCTCGCTTCGTCCTCCAGATGAAGGGCGGCCGCCGAGGCCTGCTGGTCAACTCAGCCAACATCTGCGCCTCGCCGCCCGTGGCGACGGTGAAAGCGCTGGGCCAGAACAACCTGGGCAGGATTTTCACGACGAAGTTGCGAGGGAAATGCGGCGCGCGCCAGCGAGGACGAGGACGTTGAGACGGATATTCCGATACCTCGTACTGCCCTCGACGTGTCTCTTGGCCATCATCTCGGCCTTCGTCCTGCTGCCGCCTCGCGTCGGTGCGGAAGTGACCATTTTCTACGCTGACGAACCAGGGAACCCCTCTAATGCGGGAGGGTTTGAAGGACCATGCGGGTTGGCGGTCGACGCTGCGGGGCAGTTCTACGTCTCGGACTACCACCGGGACCGGATCGCGATCTTCGATTCGTCGTTCAACTTCGATGGCCAGGTGACGAAAATCGACCCCGCCGACGGCCCCTGTGGTCTTGCCGTCGATTCGAGTGGCAACCTCTACGTCAACGCCTTTCACCGCACCGTCATCAAGTTCACGAAGGTCGGTTTCCCCTTCTCCTTCGATTCCGGTGTCGTGATCGATTCAGCCAATCCGACCGGTGTCGCCATCGACCCGGAAACGGGTGAGATCTATGTAAATGACCGGACCTACATATCCGTATACGAACCTTCTGGGCAGCCAGTGGAGGTCGACGGCGCCCCGCTGCGCCTGGGCGTTGGGAGTCTTAGGGACGGGTACGGGGCGGCCTTTTCAACCGCCACGGGCAGGGTTTACGTTGCGGACGCCGCTGATGACACGGTCAAGGTCTACGATCCCCACCTGGATCCAAGCCAGCCTGTGGCGGAGATCGACGCGAGTGGCACGCCCGCAGGTCGCTTCATCTCCCTTAGCGACGCCGCGCTCGCGGTCGATCAGGCAACGGGGACGCTCTATGTGAGCGACGACCTTCAACCCGAATACTTCGAACGGCCAAAAGCAGCGATCTACGCCTTCGACCAGCTCGGTGGATATGCGGGTCGACTTCAGTTCGACGTCGTCAATGCCCGACCGCCGGGACTGGCAGTCGACAACTCCGCAACCGAGAGCCAAGGCCGCGTCTACGTAACCACCGGCAACACCGAAGATGCCGCTGTCTACGTTTACGGGCCCAGCCCTCTGGCTGCCTCCGTGGGCGCCGCGGCCGCGGGGCCCGCCGGTCTCGCTCCGATGGGAGTCGAGCCTCAGCTCGGCTTCTCGGGGAGCTCCGACGATTCCATCCAAGGCTTCACGCCGAATGCCGCCGTCGAGCCGGTGGCCCCGAAAGCGCACCGCAAGCATCGCCGCGTTTCGCGAAAGCATCGGCCTCGTCGCTCCCATCGCAACTGGGGCCGTCGCGCCGCGGTCAAACAGAGGCGATGACCCGGGCGCGCCAGATCGTCGCGGTTGGGCTGCTCGTCTCCATTTTGCTTGTCGCCCTCGCTAACGCCGAGGTGGTCCAGAAGAGCGGCGTGCGGCTGACGCTGAACGGCCAACTGGAACCGCACCGTTTGCCGCGCTCAGACAAGGTTCCTGTGGCTGTTTCGATTCGGAGCCATATCGCCACGACCGATCAAGGCGTCCCGCCGCCCCAGCTTCGATCGATTCAAATCGAGTTGAACCGCCATGGGCGCATCGATCACACCGGCCTCCCGGTATGTCCGTATGACCGGCTCGAACCCGCCTCGACCGCTCGAGCTTTGGCTGCCTGTCGTGCATCGCTCGTAGGACGGGGCAACTTCTGGGCCAACGTCGCCCTTTCAGGCCAAGAGCCGTATCCGAGCCGAGGGAAGCTCCTGCTGTTCAACGGTCGAAGGCACAACCATCCCGTGTTGCTGGGGCATATCTACTCCGCCCGTCCCTTTGCGACCTCATTCGTAATCGTCTTCTCGGTCCGCCGAAATCAGCACGGGCCTTTCGGCACGGTCCTCGAGGCGGATCTGTCGCCTTCGCTGCGGAATTGGGGATACGTCACCGGCATTGAGTTGACGCTCCAGAGGCGCTACTCCCTCGGAGGCGAGCAGCACAGCTTCATCAGCGCGAGCTGCCCAGCTCCGGCGGGGTTTCCCGGCGCCACTTATCCGTTGGCGCGGGTGGGCTTTAAGTTCAGCGAGAAGCTAATTATTAAGACTTCGTTAACCAGAAACTGCCGGACCCGCTGATACAGCAGTTTACTTGACTCATAGGCTCTAAAACGATAGAGGTAGTTTAAGGCGGTCGAACATCTTTCGGCCGAGAAGAGTCCAGTCAAGGGAGAGAGACATGAAGTCAAAGCCATTCGCGCGGCTGGCTACGCTCGCCGCGGTAGCTGCGGCGTTTGCCGTAGTGGTGCCCGCGGCCCAGGCGGCCACGCCAGCCCCCGGATATGAACAGTTTGCCGGCTGCCCGAGCCCGGAAGAAAATCCGGAAGCCGTCAACTGCATCAACTCGATCATCACCGGCGGCTATTTCAAGATGGGGAGCAAAAACGTCCCGATCACCAATCCGATCCGCCTCAGCGGAGGGTTCAATCCCGCCAAAGGCAAAGGGCAGGTCAGCGCCAGCCCGGCCGGCGGACTCAGTGCCAGCAAACAGAAAGTTCCGGGCGGCGTTATCGGCCTGACCGGCCTGACCTGGCTGGCGGAATTCTTCGGCAGCGACGCGCTCACCTTGTACGCGGTGACGGAGCTCGCCGGCGTGCCGACGATCCATTTCGGTGAACTCAGAGTTGAACTGCCGATCAAAGTTCATCTCATCAATCCGGTGCTCGGCAGCAAATGCTACGTCGGGTCGGTTTCGAATCCGATCCAGCTCAACGTGTTCACGGGCACGACGAATCCCCCGCCGCCGAATGAACCGATCAGCGGCAAAGCGCCAACGTTTAGCTCCACGAGCTCGCCGGAAATCGTGCACCTCGACGACGGCGTATTTGTGGACAACTCGTTTGCGGCGCCCGGCGCCAGCGGCTGCACGCTGACGCTCTTCGGTTTCATTCCCCTCGATCTCGACGACCTCGTCAACCTCCAGGCAGGCTTGCCTTCGCCGGCGGGGACGAATGCTACGTCGCAGGAAATCGACCAAGAACTGACGTTCCAGAAACGGGTCTACCCGTAAAGATTAGCTCAGGTCCAGGTGCGCGGCGGGGCCCCCGCCGCGCACCTGCTGCGACCAGTCGCCGATATCGAGCAGATATGCTATAAATTCGCTGATAACTCGGTAACCCTGGACCTCCAATGACAAAGCTTCCCTCCCTCTTGATAGTGACCGTGGTTCTCGCGGTATTCGCTGGCTGCGGTGGAAGCAGCGACGACTCCGACGCAACCGCCGAGAGCGCAGCGGCGAAAAATGCGCCGACGAAGGCGGAGTTCATCAAGAAGGCCGATGCGCTGTGCGAGAAGGGGAATAAAGAACAGAGTGAAGATGTTCGCGCGTACCAGGAAAAGCCAAACGCGAGCATCGGGATCCTTCTCAAAAACATAGTCCTGCGCCACATCGAAGCGAACGTCAAGCAGCTTGGCGAGCTTCAGGCGCCTGTAGGCGACGATGAGAAGGTTCAGGCGGTGGTGCGGGCGAACCTTGAAGCGGTGCAGCAGGGGAAAGAAGACATAGCGAGCTTGGCCAATCCGGAATCGTCCCCGTTCGTCAAAGGCGCCACGCTCGCTCAACAATACGGTTTCGAAGTCTGCGGACGGTATGCATCAACTAGATAGGGACCGTTGTCTGAGCGCGGATCAGGTATCGAGCGTCAGCGACCCTCGTCCCGACGTTCTTCCAGCCACCCGAGCGCTTCGCCGCTGATGTCGTGCTTCTGTTCGATCAGCATCGCGGTCAGCTCGGTTTCGCTGGATTTCACCCCGGCGACCATCGCCTGCGAGAGGTAGTCCCACATCCGGATCGTTTCGGTGACGGTCAGGTTCAGGGTGTCGGCTGACTCCTCTACCAGCGGTTTGACGCGCGCTTCGAAATCGTCGAGCTCGAGAGGGTGATCGAGCACCTTCGAGGTCATGTTGGCGTGGCCGGCGAGGGCGCCGGCGACCCAGGCCTGGGCGAGGAAGGCGTCCATCTCGAGGATCTGCTCGTCGTTGAGATCCAGTGACTCGGCACTCTCCTTCAGGAGGGGCTCGATGACGCGCCGCTCGGCCGCGATCATGTTGTCCATGAAATCCTCTTGATCAAACATCTGCACACCGTAAACAGAATGTTTGATGTGTCAACCCCTAAAGGCCGAAAGGGTGACGTGCTTTGAAATTCAATGCACTTACCCCCAGGGTGTGCCAGCGGGGGCCAGTCACACCCGGTGCGTTGCCCCTGGTGTCATATCGCAGGCCGGCAACCTCCATATAGACATGGTGTGGGTTCGCGTAGACGGTTATCCAGCGACCCGCCCCCGGCGCGCCCCAGTGGGCGAGCTGGCCGGAGACCATCGTCGTTGCGAGCAGGTCGCCGCCGTGCAGGGCGTAGCTGACCGCTCCCGAGCAGTCGTACCCGCGCGTGTCGAAGCTGCGGTGGCCGCCGCCCCAGACGTAGGGCCGGCCGTTGATCTTGTTGGCGGAGGCGATCACCGCCTTGACGATCGGCGGCGCCCCGGGCGGGGCGATGGCGCGACCGTTGACGAGCGTCGCCCCGCAGGTGGCGCTGGTCCGCGCCACTCCGGCCGCCGCTGGCGTGCAGCCTTCGCCGCCCCAGGGGACTTCCGCCGCGCGCGCCGATCGCGGGGCGCCGGCCGCGAGCGCCAGGAGCGCACAGACCAGGACCGCGAGCCCGGAGGCGCGGGCAATCGGTCCCTGTCCGGTCGAGCGGGCGATCGAAAAAGCCTACGCCACGCCGGTTAAGGTGGGCCCGCCTTGATCTACCGCGCCTTCTTCCCGCTGCTGCGGCGCCTCGACCCGGAGCGGACCCACGCGATCGCCGCCGCCTCGCTGCGTTTCCTCGCCGCCGTCCCCGGTGCGCTCTGGCTGCTGCGCCGCTGGCTCTCGCCCCCGGACCCCTCGCTGCGCGTGCGGGCCCTCGGCCTCGAGTTCGCCAGCCCGCTCGGCGTCGCCGCCGGCGTCGACAAGAACGCCACCTGGTTCGAGCCGCTGCTGGCGCTCGGCTTCGGCGCCGTCGAGATCGGCACCGTCACCGCCCGCCAGCAGCCCGGCAACCCGCGCCCCCGGGTGACCCGCTTCCCGGCGCAGGCGGCCCTGCTCAACGCGATGGGTTTCCCCAACGATGGCGCCGTCCGGGTGGCGCCGCGCCTGGCCGGCCGCCGCGCCGGCCTCGGCGTGGTCGGCGTCAACGTCGGCAAGTCGAAGGTCGCCGAGCTCGACGAGGCCGTCGCCGACTACCGCGAGGCGGTCCGCCTGCTCGCCCCGCACGCCGACTACCTCGTCCTCAACGTCAGCTCGCCCAACACCCCTGGGCTGCGGGAGATGCAGGCGACCGAGCGCCTCGCGGCGCTGATCGACGGCGTCCGCGAGGAGCTGGCCGCGGCCGGCCGCCCCGCGCTGCCGCTCCTCGTCAAGCTCGCCCCCGACCTCGCCGACGAGGAGATCGAGCGGATCGCCGACCTCGCGGTCGAGCGCGAGCTGGCCGGAATCGTCGCCACCAACACCACCATCGACCACGCCGTCCTGCCAGCCGGCGCCACCGCCGGCCTCGCCCACGGCGGCGGCGTCTCCGGCGAGCCGCTGCGCCCCCGCGCCCTCGCGGTCCTGCGCCTCCTCCACGCCCGCGTCGGGACCCGGATCGCGCTCGTCGCCGCCGGCGGCATCGTCACCCCCGAGGACGCCTGGGAGCGGATCCTCGCCGGCGCCACCCTCATCCAGGCCTACACCGGCTTCGTCTACGGCGGCCCGCTCTGGCCCCGCCGCCTCAACCGCGGCCTCGGCCGCCACCTCCGCGAATCCCCCTGGTCGACGCTCGAGGAGGCCGTCGGGAAGGGCTAGGTAGGACCTAGCCCTTCCCGTCATCTGAAGCCGAGAATGTCTTTCCAGCGACCGAGGTTTTTGTCGCGCATGGAGACCCGGTCGGGAAAGACCATCAAGTGGCGTTCGCGGTGCTGGACGCGCAGCTTCAGGGGCAGCCGCCCCGGGTCGCGGGTAGGGAGGTCGACGCCGCCGATGACGCCATCGCCCCAGCCGCGAATCTTGGTGAGCACGCGCCCTTGAGGGCTGCCGGGTGTGGCTTTGGCCACCGCCTCGCTCGACATGTCGATTGAGCGGGTGAGTGGGTGATCGGTGAGGTCCGCGATCGCGACCGATTCCACCGAGGTGAGTTCCCAGACGTAGTCCTTGATGCCTTCGATCAAGCCGAGCCCGCTGACCCCGTGCTTCTTGGCGAGGTCGAACTCGGCCTCCTGCATCGCCTGGTAGCTCGGCCAGCCGCGAGCTCCCTTCGGCCGCACGGCCAGTTTCGCCGAGTTGGCCAGCTGGTGGAGATCGTCGAAACCACCCATGCGCGTGCACGGGTGGTTGTCCTCGGTGGCGCGGGCGAAGAGAACGATTCGCTCGAGTCCGACATCGAGCTCCTCGTCCAGGTTGCGAAGGATGGTCTCGAGATCGAGCGGCGCGAGCGCGCCGGAATTCTCCCCTCCCCCGTCCTGCCGGTCCAGGTCTCCCATGAAGCCAGGATAGCAATTACCCGAAGTGATTATGAAGTAAACGACCCTAAAACTTTTTTGTAGAGGATTTCGCGCGTCAACTGCCAAGAAGTCTAAAACCATGGCAAAGAGCGGAATTCCGGGGTCTTGCTGTGTAGTATGGGGCATCCAGCCGGGCCATAGGTCCGGCAAATTGCGTTCTGGGAGGTTGTTTACAAATGGCTTTAATTTCACTTCAGTTTAGGTCTAATGGCGCTTGCTAATCGAAGCGGCGAGCGGTTGATTCAGGCTCTGCATCGCGAACGGAACCCAATTCGCGTCGCGAGGATCCTGGTCGATGAGTTCGGCTTGGAGCAGCGGCAGCTGGCGGTCGGATGCGGCGTCTCGGAGTCGAGCGTCTCCGAGTGGCTCTCGGGACCGGAGACCCGTTCCCCGCACCAGCGGGACCGGGTTCTCGAGATCGCCTACGTGGTCGTGGCCGTCCTCTCGACGCGGTCGATCAGCGTGGAGCTGCTGCGGGAGTGGTTGGTCTCGCCGATGGATTACTTCCTCGACGACGCGCCCCTAGCCGCGATCGCTGCCGGCCGCTGCCGCGAGGTTGCCGAGATCGGCAAGGACTTCGCGATGGGGAAAGTGCCGATGTAGATCGCCCGGCTTCGCTTCTCGCCGCAGAGGCCACAAATTTGACTTCGCCCTCGGGCTCATACGAACATGCGTTCGTATGAGCCCAGGACTGCGCCGCCTCTACTCACCTCGCTCGGTGCGGGTCGAAACCAGCCCTGGCGGCGCTCCGGCCGCGGTCGACGGCATCGCCGTCGACGACGTCCGCGAGGAGTGGGTGGTCGAAGACCGCTGGTGGGAGCCGAAGCCGCTGCGCCGCCTCTATTTCGAGCTCGCCCTGGTCGACGGCCGCGCGATCGTCGTCTTCCGCAGCGCTCTCAGCCGGCGCTGGTATCGGCAGCGGGCCTGATGGGCGCTCCTTATATAGAGCTGCACGCGCACTCGGCCTACTCCTTCCTCGACGGGGCCTCGACGCCGCTGGAGCTGGCCTACGCCGCCGACGATCTTGGCTACCCGGCACTGGCTCTTACCGACCACGACGGGGTCTGGGGCTCGCGCGAGTTCGCCGAGGTCTGCAGGGACCTGCCGCTGCGAGCGATCACCGGCGCCGAGCTGACCGTGGCCCTGCCGGATCCCGCGCCCGCCCCCGCCGGACCCGCCCGCGCCGATTCGCCGCCACTCGTCCACCTCACCCTGCTGGCCGAAGACGCGGCCGGCTATCGCAACCTCTGCCGGCTGCTGACCGGGGCCCACGCCCACACGCGCGACAGCACAGCCCGCACGGCCAGCCAGCCCTGGGCGACCCTGGAGCAGCTCGAGGAGCACGCCGGCGGCCTCCTCTGCCTCTCCGGCTGCGCCCGCGACGGCGCCCTCGCCGGCGCCTTCGAGCGCGGCGATACCGAGCGCGGCGAGCGCCTCGGCCGCCGCCTGCTCGCCGCCTTCGGCCGCGACCGCTTCCGGGTCGAGCTGCAGCGTCCCTTCTGGCGCCACGACCGCGCCCGCAACCGCTGGCTCGCCCTCGTCGCCGAGCGCCTCGGCGTCCCCTGCGTGGCGACCGGCAACGTCCACTCCCACGCCCGCTGCCGCGCCCCCGTGCAGGACGCCTTCGTCGCCGTCCGCCGCTGCGAGTCGCTGGAGGAGTCGGAGCCGTTCCGGCGCGGCAACCGCAGCTCGGTCCTCGTCTCCCCCGAGCAGATGGCGCTGCGCTTCGCCGAGCACCCGGACGCGGTTGCGGAGACGCTGCGCCTCGCCGAGCGCCTCCGCTTCGACCTCGCCGAGCAGCTCGGCTACCGCTACCCGCGCGAAGGCGACCGCCGCGCCGACGAGCAGCTGGCCGAGCTCTGCTGGCACCTGCTCGCCGACCGCTACGCCGACCAGCCGCCGGCCCACCGGGCCGAGGCCCGCGCCCGCCTCGACCAGGAGCTGAAGATCATCGAGGGGCTGAAGCTCTCCGGCTTCTTCCTCCTCCACCACGACCTGCTCGAGCTGGCCCGCGAAGTCGCCGCGGAGGTGCGCCCTCCCGGCAGCGCCCGCTCGCGGATGCCGCCCGGCCGCGGCCGCGGCTCCAGCGTCAGCTCGATCGTCTGTTACCTCGCCGGCCTCTCCCACGTCGACCCGGTCAAGGCCCAGCTCTTCTCCGGCCGCTTCCTCAACGAGGAATCGACGACGATGCCGGACATCGACCTCGACTTCCCGCGCGACGTCCGCGAGAAGCTGATCCCGCGCGTGCACGAGCGCTACGGCGCCGACCGCTCCGCCCTCGTCGCCGCCTTCCCGACCTACCGCCCGCGCGGCGTCGTCCGCGACCTCGGCAAGGCGCTCGGCCTCTGGCCGGCCGAGATCGAGAAGGTCGCCCGGGTCGTCGGCTTCCACGAGTCCAAGG